>CBFGWL010000008.1:0-57730 GCA_965652565.1 uncultured bacterium | reverse complement strand
GACTACGAGGGCTGAACGACCGTGCCGCCGCCGGGGTTTCGTGCGACGTTCAGCCCTCATCGCCGGATATCGAACACGTGGGCTGAACGTCGGGGATGCCGCCCGGGTTTCGTGTTGACGTTCAGCCGTGGTCGTCGGTTTTCGAACACGTGGGCTGAACGTCGGTGTTGGCGGGCACACGGCGCGCACAAGGCGCGCGCCGTGTGCCCGAAGCCTCACGAGAGACGCTGCGCACCCGCGCCCCCGCAGACCTCTCTCCCTCTTACCTGCCCTTCAACCCGGCCGGCGCCCGCGCCGGCAGCCCGGCCCCGCCGCCACCTACGCCCGCGCTACCCCGACGCCGAGCCCGCGCGGCGCGCCCCAGCCCCGCCGCCACGAACGCCCGCGCGACCAGCGCCCCGCCCCGAGCCCGAGCACCCGAGGCCCAACGGCCGGCCTGGCGGCCGCCGCGCCACCCGACTCCCTACGATCCCCGCGTGGCCCTGCCGCTCAAGCCGCCGATCAAGCCGCAGCTCGCGCTCTCGCGCAAGGTCCTGCCCGAGGGTGAGCAGTGGGCGTACGAGCCGAAGTGGGACGGCTTCCGCGCGCTCGCGTTCGTCGATGAAGGCGAGCTGTACCTGCAGAGCCGCGGCGGCAAGCCGCTGCATCGTTACTTCCCTGAGCTGCGCTTCCCGTCCGGCCGCTACATCCTCGACGGCGAGCTGGTGATCCTGGGTGAGGACGGGCGCGAGCAGTTCGACTCCCTGCAGAACCGCATCCACCCGGCGGAGTCGCGGATCAAGCTGCTCGCGGAGGAGATCCCCGCCATCTTCCGCGCCTTCGACGTCCTCGCCGTCGGTGACACGGACGCCCTCTCGGTGCCGCTGCGCGAGCGCCGGCGCACGCTCGAGAAGCTGCTCGGCGGCTTCGACGACCCGGGCTCGATCGAGCTCACGCCGTTCACCGCCGATCCCGCCGAAGCCGAGCCGTGGCTGGCGAGCGGGGAGGGCGTGATCGCCAAAGACCTCGATTCGCCGTACCGGCCGGGCGAGCGCAAGGGCATGGCGAAGATCAAGCGGCTGCGCACGGCCGATTGCGTCGTCGTCGGCTGGCGGCCCGGCAAGGAGGAGGGCACGGTCGGTTCGCTGATCCTCGGGCTCTACGACGGCGACGAGCTGCGGGTCGTCGGCCACACCTCCGGTCTGCGAGCCAAGCAGAAGCGCGAGCTCGTCGAGACGCTCGCGCCTTACGAGACCGGCGAGCGCGGCTCCGCCGACCCCAGCCGCTGGGCCGGCGACCGCGACCTGGAGTGGGTGGCCCTTCGACCCGAGCTCGTGATCGAGGTGACCTTCGACCACGTCTCCGACGGGCGCATCCGCCACGGCTCGAAGATCGTGCGCTGGCGCGAGGACAAGAACCCCCGCGACTGCACCTTCGACCAGCTCGATCAGTAGCCGCGACTCCGCGCGCGCCATGCGCGCGCGATGCGTGGCGCGGCCCAGCAGGCAGCGAGCACGCCAACGGTGTCCGTGAGCACGTCGAGCGGGTCTGACTTGCGACCGTCGATGAAGCTCTGGTGGTACTCGTCGGAGATCGCGTAAAGGATCGAGATCGCCGCCGCGATCGCGATTGCGCGCCGGCCCTGGCTGGGCGCGAGCGCCCAGATCCACAGCGAGGCGAGCACGAAGTACTCCGTGAAGTGCGCGACGACGCGCGTCCACGCCGGCAGCTCGGGGCCGACGCTCGGCTGATCGGAGAGGTAGAAGATCAGCCCCATCAGCGCCAGCGGCGCCAGCGCCCGGGTCGCGGTGCTCGCCACGGCGGGGGTTAGGGGACGCGGTGGATCTCGAAGAGGTTGGTGCCGAGCTCCTGGCCCGGCAGCCCGGCCGTGATCCCGATCAGATCGCCGGACTGCGCGACCCCCGTCTCGAGCGCGTGGCCGGCGCAGTCGTCGAGCAGCGCGGTCAGGCCGGTCGCGTTCTCCGCGTGCACGCAGCGCACGCCAAAGAGCAGGTTGAGCCGGCGCACCGTCTCCATCCGCGGCGAGACGGCCACGACCGGGACGCGCGGACGGTGCGCCGAGACGAGCCGCGCGGTGCGCCCGCTCGTCGTCGGCACGATCAGCGCCTTGAGGCCGAGCGTGTAGGTGGAGCCCACCGCCGCTCGCGCAACGGACGCGGCCACGTCGTCGCCCGCGGCAGCGCGCGTGAAGACCCAGTCCCCGTAGGGCAGCTCCGGCTCCGTCGCGCGCGCGATCCGGTCCATCACGCGCACCGCCTCGACCGGGTACTCGCCCACGGCCGTCTCCTCGGAGAGCATCACCGCGTCGGTGCCCTGGTAGATCGCGTTCGCCACGTCGGACACCTCGGCGCGCGTCGGCCGCGGCGAGGACACCATCGAGGCGAGCATCTGCGTGGCGGTGATCGACGGGCGCGAGTGCTTGCCGGAGAGCGCCAGCAGCCGCCGTTGCACGTTGGGCACCTGCGCGAGCGGCAGCTCGATGCCGAGGTCCCCGCGCGCCACCATGATCCCCGAGGTCGCGGCCTGCACGATGCTCTCGGCGCGCTCCGCGGCCTGCGGCTTCTCGATCTTCGCGATCACCGGGATGTCCGCGCCGCTGGTGCGGATACGCCGCTCCACCGGCTCGAGGTCCTCGACCCGCCGCACGAACGAGACCGCGAGCAGGTCGATCTCGTGCTTGACCGCGAAGTCCACCCACGCCAGGTCCTCGCGCCCAGCGGAGGGCAGGGGCACCTCGGCGCCGGGCAGGTTCAGGCCCTGGTGCGACGCGACGGGCCCGCCGACCTCGACGCGGCAGCGCACCTTCGTCGCGTCCGTGTCCTCGACCCGCAGGCGGATGCGCCCGTCCGCCAGATACACCTCGCCGCCGACCTTCACAGCCGCCGGCAGGCCGTCCCAGGTGACCGGGAGCAGCTCGGCCGTACCCATGACCTGCTCGGTCGTGATCGTCACCACGCTGCCCTCGGCGAGCTCCACGAGGCCGCCATCCAGGTCGGACAGCCGCAGCTTGGGCCCCGGCAGATCGCCGAGCAGACCGACCTCCTTGCCGGTGCGCTTCGCCGCCTCGCGGGCGAAGGCGACGTTCTCGGCGTGGTCCTCCTCCGAGCCGTGCGAGAAGTTGAGCCTGAAGACGTCGGCGCCCGCCTCGATCAGCTCGCACATCGCCTCGACGCTGCGCGTCGCGGGACCGATGGTGCAAACGATCTTGGTGCGGCGATGCTCGGCCGGTGTCATGGCCGCATCCTTTCAGTCGGCGCCTCGGTAGCGACGGCTGGCGGCGAGTGGCGCGGCGAGTGGGTCGGGCCGGGCTCGTCCCCGGCGGGCGGTTCCTCCGGCGCCTCCAGCTGCTGGACGTACGGCAGGCGCCAGGCCGCGGCCGCGACGAGCAGACCGATCGCCACGGAGAGGAGCGCCAGGAACCACTGGCCCGCGCTCAGCATCTCGAGCTCGAAGAAGTTGCGCACCGGCTCCCAGGCGAGGATCAGCGCGAACAGCGCCCCCAGCCCAGCGATCATCGCGAGCATGTAGCTCTGGATCGTGATGTGCTCGCGCCCGGGGCCGCGCTCGAGCAGCAGGATGAAGCACAGGCCGAGCACGATGAGCGTCGTCGTCGCGGCCGTGCGCCCCTCCTCGATCGAGCCGCCGAAGAGCGAGTCGACGAAGAAGTACGAGAGCATCGAACCGACCGCTATGCCCGCCCCCGCCGGCACGGCGAACGCGGCGAGCGCGCGCAACAGCCGCCCGCGATAGAGCGGCCCCTCGCTGGGCGCGAGCGCCAGCACGAACGAGGGCGCGCCGATCGTCAGGAACGCGGCCACGGTCAGGTGCCGCGGCAGGAACGGGAAGGTGAGGCCGAGCACCGAGGTGAGCGTGATCAGGATCGCCGCGTAGACGGACTTCGTCAGGTACAGCCGTCCCAGGCGATGGATGTTGCGCGCGATGCGCCGGCCCTCCGCGACCGCGCGCGGCAGCATCGAGAACTGGTCGCGCAAGAGCACGATGTCGGCGACACCCTTCGTGATCTGGCTGCCCGACCCCATCGCGACCGCCATGCGCGCCTGCTTGAGGGCGGGCACGTCGTTCACGCCATCGCCGATCATCGCGGTGAAGCGGCCGCGCTCGCTCATCGCCGCGACGAGCGCCTTCTTCTGCTCCGGCGTGATCCGGCAGAAGATCGTGTTGCGCTCGGCGACCTCGGCGAGCCCGGCGCGATCGCTCGGCAGCTGCGGCCCCTCGACGACGCCGGCGTCGCGCGGCACGCCGATCGCGTACGCCACCGCGGTCACGGTCGAGCGCGCGTCGCCGGAGATCAGCTTGAGGTCGACGTCCTGCTCGCGCATGTACGCGATCGTCTCGGCGGCGTCCGGCCGCAGCCGCTCGGCGAGCACCACCAGCGCGCGGGGGGTCAGCGGGGGCGGGGGAGCGGTGCCCGGGTCCGCCGGCAGGCCGCCGCGCGCTTCGGCGAACGCCACCACCCGCCGGCCGGCCGCGGTGTGCTCCTCGAGCGCCTCCTCCAACGCCGGCGGCAGGGTGAGCGCGCCCGAGCCGATCAGGATGTCGGGCGCGCCGAGCACGTAGCTGCGCTCGCCGCCGCTGCCGTTCAGCGTCACTCCGCTCCACTTCCAAACCGAGGAGAACGGCACCTCGCCGCTCACCCGCTCCGGGCGGCCTGGGAAGCGGTCGGCGATCACCTGCAGCGTGCGGTTGCGCTCGCCCGCGGAGTGCGCGAAGCGGGAGAGCGCCTGCTCCGTCGCCGCCGCGTCGGCTGGATCCGCCGGCACCACCTCGACGAGCTCAAGCTCGCCGTCGGTGAGCGTGCCCGTCTTGTCGACGCAGATCGTGTCGACCGCGGCGAGCGCCTCCGTCGCGGCCATCTGCTGGATCAGCGTGTTCATCCGCGCCAGGCGCACGGCCGCGACGGCGAGGGTGACACTCATCAGCAGGACGAGGCCCTCGGGGATCAGCGTGACGAGGCCGGCCGTGGCGGTCTGCGCTGCCTCCTGGAAGGGCGTGTTGCGGGCGGACAGCGCCAGCAGGACGAGGATGCCGAGCGGCACCAGCACGACCGTGGTCGCCCAGATGATCCGGTTGACCTCCTCCTGCAGCGGCGAGGGCGGGTGGCGGAACGTCCGCGCCTCCCCGGCCACCTTCTCCGCGTGGCTGTCCTCGCGCACCGCGTCGATCTCGTAGTAGCCGGAGCCCGAGAGGCAGAACGAGCCCGACAGCACCTGGTCGCCCGACTGCTTGCGGATGCCGTCGGACTCGCCGGTGAGCATCGACTCGTCGAGCGTCAGCCCGCGCGAGGAGATCACCCGGCCGTCGGCGACGAGCTGGTCGCCGGGCTCGACGCGTACGACGTCGCCGGGGACGACCTCCTCGGCGCGCAGATCCACCGGCGCGCCGTCGCGGATCACCTGGGCCCGCGGCGCGACGAGCAGGGCGAGCTCATCGAGGGTGCGCTTCGCCTTCAGCTCCTGGCGGATGCCGATGTAGGAGTTGAGCGCCGCGATGAACCCGAAGATCGCGTCCGCCCAGAGGCCGAGCGACAGGATCAGGATGAAGAAGGCCCCGATGATCGCGTTGAAGAGCGTGAAGACGTTGCCCGCGACGATCGACGCGACCGACCGGCTGCTCGGCGGCTCGGGCTCGCCGAGTTGCTCGAGGCGCCGTGCAGCCTCCGCGCTCGACAGCCCCCTCGGGTGAGATGCCTCCATCGCCGCCATTGTTACCAGCGGCGCCCGCGCTATACGATCGCGGTGCGTGCCGGCGCCGACGGACACGGGTTCAGTGGGCGAGACGACGGCCCTGCCGGTCTCCTACCGCGCTGCGACGAAGCGCTATCCGGGCGCTACGCAGCCAGCCGTGGACGAGCTCTCGCTCGACGTGAACGCCGGCGAGATCTGCGTCCTCGTCGGCCCCTCCGGCTGCGGCAAGACCACCGCGATGCGGCTCGCCAACCGCATGGTCGAGCTGACCTCGGGCGACGTGCTCGTCGGCGACCGCTCCGTGCGCGAGCGCAACCCGGCCGAGCTGCGCCGCGAGATCGGCTACGTGATCCAGCAGATCGGCCTCTTCCCGCACCGCACGATCGGGGAGAACATCGCGACGGTCCCCCGCCTGCTGGGCTGGGACCGCGAGCGCATCGAGGCGCGGGTGGACGAGCTCATCGGGCTGATCCGCCTCGACCCCGAGATGCGCGACCGCTATCCCGCGCAGCTCTCCGGCGGTCAGCAGCAGCGCGTGGGCGTCGCTCGCGCGCTCGCGGCGAACCCCGGCGTGATGCTCATGGACGAACCCTTCGGCGCCGTCGACCCGATCAACCGCGAGCGCCTGCAGAACGAGTTCCTGCGCCTACAGGCCCAGGTGCGCCGGACGATCCTCTTCGTCACCCACGACATCGACGAGGCCATCAAGATGGGCGACCGCATCGCGGTCATGCGCACCGGGGGCAAGCTCGCGCAGTACGCGACGCCGGCGGAGCTTCTGATGGAGCCGGCCGACGCGTTCGTGGAGGACTTCGTGGGGGCCGATCGCGCCCTCAAGCGACTGGCGCTGCTGCGCGTCGAGGACGTCGAGCTCTTCGAGGCGCCGCTGGCGTTCGTCGGCCAGGCGACCGCCGAGGTGCGCGCCAAGGTCGATCGCGCCGAGGTGCCGTACGCCCTGCTCGTCGACTCGGAGCGCCGCCCGCTCGGCTGGCTCTCGGATTCAGACCTCGCGCAGGAGACCGTGCCGCCGATCGCCGACAGCTCCCCTGATCCCGTGCTCGACGTCTCGGACATCCTCCGCGACGCGCTGTCGGACCTCCTGCAGGCGGAGAGCCGCTACGCCCCGGTCGTCGACGGCGACCGCCGGATCGTGGGCGTGCTCTCGGTGGACGTGATCTCCGACTTCCTCGGCTCCGAGGAGGCGAAGACCGACGAACACCGGGCCGTCGATCGCGCCCTGGGAGGCTGACCGGGGTGGCGCTCCTCGCGCAGCTCGACCCGACCTTCTTCCGCGACCGCTCGGACTCCGACTGCATCCGCGACAACGGCGCGTTCTGCGTCGACTGGGCGCTCGAGAACCTCGACCGCTACGTGGACCCGACGCTCGAGCACCTGATGCTCGTCGTCGTTTCGGTGGTGCTCGGCTTCGTACTCGCCTTCGCGATGGCCGTCGTCTCCCACCGCAAGCGCTGGCTGGTGCCGCCGTTCCTCGGGCTCACGGGCGTGCTCTACACGATCCCGAGCCTCGCCTTCTTCTTCCTGCTGCTGCCGATCACCGGCCGCGGCGTCGATACGGCGATCATCGCGCTCACCGCCTACAACCTGCAGATCATCTACCGCAACGTCATGACCGGCCTGGCCAACGTGCCGGCCGACGCCAAGGACGCGGGCCGGGGCATGGGCATGACCGAGCGCCAGCTGACCTGGCGCGTAGAGCTGCCGCTGGCCCTCCCCGAGATCATCGCCGGCGTGCGCATCGCGACCGTCTCCACGGTGGCGATCGCGACCCTCGCCGTGTTCGCGGGGGGCGGCGGGCTTGGCTCGGAGCTGGTCGCGGGCTCGAACATCACCTTCCGGACGGGCGTCGCGATCGCGGGCGGGATCGCGATCCTGATGGCGATCGCCTTCGACCTGTTGCTGGTCGTCGTGCAGCGGCGGCTGGCCCGCTGGCGGCTCGCGCAGGAGCGCGGCGGGCGTGAGGGCTCCCGCTTCGGCTCGGTCGTGCGGCGCGTCCGGGGAGCGACGCCATGACGCTGCCGCTCGCCTTCCTGGACACGATCGGCGGCGCGATCGAGTTCATCTTCAGCCCGCGGGAGTCGGTGGGCGGCGGCGCGGAGGTCGGCGGCCTCGAACAGGTCGGGGAGCTCACGCTCGACCACCTCGAGCTCACCTTCGCGGGCCTGGCGGTCTCGCTCGCGATCGCCCTGCCGGTGGGCCTCTACCTGGGGCATCGCGGCCGCGGCGAGTTCGCCGCCGTGGCGATCGGCAACGCCGGGCGCGCGATTCCGGAGCTCGCCCTGATCGCGTTCCTGGTCGCCTACGTGGGCACCGGCTTTCTGAACGTCACGATCGCGCTCGCGATCCTCGGCATCCCGCCGATCCTCACGAACACGTTCGTCGGCATGCGCCAGGTGAACCGCACCACCGTGGAGGCGGCGCGCGGCATGGGCATGAGCGAGCTGGGCATCGTCGCCCGGGTCGAGCTGCCGCTCGCGGCGCCCACGATCATGGCCGGCGTGCGCACGGCCGCGATCAACGTCGTGGCGACGGCGACGATCGCGCCGCTGGCCGGGCAGCTCTCGCTCGGCGACTTCATCCTCTCGCGCAACGTCTACGGCGACGAGGGCGTGCTCGCGGGCGCCATCCTGGTCGCGCTTTTGGCCCTGACGTTCGAGGTCTGCTTGGCGGCCGCGCAGCGCGCCCTCACCCCGCGTGGCTTGCGGCTCGCACGCGAGGCGGGCTGAGCGAGTACGGGCGAACCCGTAATCCGGTTCGCATAGGATCGACGCTTCCCAAGACAGGGGGCTGCCCTTGGCAACGAAACGAGAGGAGCCACGATGAACTCCCGCCGGGCACTCAACGCGCTACTGCTGCTGCTTTCCGCCACCATCCTCGCCTTCGGCCTCGCCGCTTGCGGTGACGACGAGGACGACGGTGGCGACGGCGGTGACGGCGGCGACGACGGCGCGCTGATCCAGTCCAACCCCGAGAACGCCGACATCGAGATCACGGTCGGTTCGAAGAACTTCACCGAGCAGTTCATCCTGGGCGAGATCTACGCGCAGGCGCTCGAGGCCGCCGGCTACACGGTCAACAAGGACCTCAACCTCGGCTCGGAGCAGATCGCGCTGCGCTCGCTGCGCCAGGGCGAGATCGACGCCTATCCGGAGTACACCTCGACCGCGCTCACCTCGTTCTTCCAGATGGCGCCCGAGGACGTGCCGGGCGACGCCCAGCAGGCGTATGAGGAGACCCAGGACGACTTCGCCGACCTCGGCCTGCAGGCCTTCCCGCCCACGCCGTTCTCGAGCGCGAACGCCGTCGGCCTGCTCACCGAGACGGCCGAGGAGCACGGCCTCGAGTCGATCTCAGACCTCGAGGGTGTCTCGCAGGACCTCGTCCTCGCGGGCTCGCCCGAGTGCCGCCAGCGGATCGACTGCCTGGTCGGCCTGGAGGAGTACTACGGGCTCGAGTTCCTGCGCTTCACGCCGGTCGACATCGGCCTGCGCTACGAGGTGCTCGACGAGGGCGACGCCGACCTGTCGATCGTCTTTACGACCGACGCGCAGCTCTCGACCGACCCCGACAAGTACACGATCCTGGAGGACGATCAGGGCGTGTTGCCCGCCGGCAACGTGATGTTCGTCGCCAATGAGGAGACCGTGGCGGAGGCCGGCGAGGACTTCGGCGAGGTCGTCGAGAAGGTTCAGGAGAACCTGACGCTCGAGGTCATGCAGGAGCTCAACGCCCGCGTCGACGTCGACAAGGAGGAGCCTGCCGCCGTGGCCGAGGACTACCTCCGCGCCTCGGGCTACATCGAGTAATGGCGCCGAAGCTCGGGATCAACCTCGGCTATTGGGGCATCGGCCCCGCGGGCGACGAGGCCGTCGAGCTCGTCCAGGCGGCTGAGCGCGCCGGGTTCGACTCGGTGTGGTGCGCGGAGTCATACGGCTCCGACGTCGTCTCGGTGCTCGCCTGGCTCGTCCCGCAGACCACGACGATCAAGCTCGGCGCCGCGATCATGCAGGTGCCGGCGCGCCCGCCGGCGGCCGCGGCGATGGCGGGCGCCACGATCGACGCGCTCTCCGGCGGGCGGTTCATCTTCGGCTTCGGGCCGTCGGGGCCGCAGGTCTCCGAGGGCTGGTACGGCGTGCCGTACTCGAAGCCGTGGGGCCGCACCCGCGAGTACATCGAGATCGTCCGCAAGATCATCGCCCGCGAGGGCAAGCTCGAGCATTCCGGCAAGCACTGGACCCTGCCGCTCCCGGCCGACACGCCGGGAGCGGTCGGCCAGGGCAAGCCGCTCAAGCTGAACTTCCACCCGGTGCGCAACGAGATCCCCGTGTTCGTCGGGGCGATCGGGCGCAAGTCGGTGGAGCTCGCTGCCGAGATCTGCGACGGGTGGATCCCGATCTTCTTCTCGGTGGACAAGTTCGAGGAGACTTGGGGCGAGAACCTGGAGGCCGGCTTCGCGAAGGGCGGCCGCACCCGGGCCGACCTCGAGATCTCGCCGTCCGTGCAGGTGGCCATCGACGGCGACGTGGATGCCGCGCGCGCCGTCGTGCGCGCGGGCCTCTTGCTCTACCTCGGTGGGATGGGCAGTCGCAAGACCAACTTCTACGTCGACCTGACCCACCGCTTCGGCTTCGGCGAGGTCGCCGACGAGGTGCAGAGCCTGTTCCTCGACGGCAGGCGCGAGGACGCCTACAACGCGATCCCCGACGAGCTCGTCGACGCGACGTCCCTCGTCGGCACCGAGGACGAGGTGCGCACGCGCCTGGCGGCGTTCACCGAGGCGGGGATCGACCGGCTGATCTGCTCGCCGGTGCATCCCGACCACGGGCAGCGCCTGCACACCGTCGAGCGCCTGGCGGCGATCGTCGAGGGCGGGTAGGCCGTGGGCGCCTGGGCGAAGGCGGCGCGCGAGCGCGTCGCGTTCATCACGGGCGGGGGCAACGGCATCGGCGCCGCGACCGCGGAGGAGCTGGCGGGCCGCGGCTGGTCGGTGGCGATCGCCGATCTCGACCTCGAGGCGGCGCAGCAGGTCGCCGTGCGCTGCGGGGAGCGGGCGCTGGCGGTGGAGGCCGACGTCACGCGGACGGAGAGCCTCGAGGCGGCCGTCGGCGCCACCGCCGAGCGCTTCGGCGGGATCGATCTGTGCTTCGCGAACGCCGGAATCGCGACCGAGGGCACCCTGCGCCACACGGACCCGGACGTTTTCGCGGTGCAGATCGACGTGAACCTGAACGGCGTCTTCCGGACCGTGCGCGCCTGCCTGCCCCACGTGATCGACGCGCGCGGTTACGTGCTCGTGAACGCCTCCTCGTCCGCGCTTGGCGCGCCGCCCGGGCTGGGTGCCTACGGAGCGTCGAAGGCCGGCGCCGAGAGCCTCGGCGACACCCTGCGGCGCGAGGTGCGCCACCTCGGCGTCGACGTCGGAGTGGTCTATCTGTTGTGGGTCGGCACCGACATGGTCCGCGGCGCCGAGGAGCACGGCGAGGTCTGGCGCGCGATCCGCGGTGGCTTCCGGGGTCCGCTCTCGCGTGTGATGCCGGTCCGCAAGGCGACTGACGCGATCGTGCGCGGCATCGAGCGCCGCAGTCGGCGGATCGTCGCCCCGCGCTACATCGGCGCGATCTACCGGATCCGCGGGCTCCTGCCGTCGGTGATGGAGCGCGACATGGTCCGCATGGCGCCGGCCGTCGACGCGGCGAGCGAGCGCCAGCTGCGGGAGGGCGGCCGTGAGGGCGCGGTGCGCACCGATACCCCCGCCAGCGCCGCCGCCGCACGGGCCGTTGAAAAGCGTTCCGAGTAGGACGATCGGGGGGATTCGGGAGGGGACCTGTGCGCTTCGTGCGCCGGTTTGGATAGTCTGCCGCGGCGCTCGCGCCACCGCGAGCCGACAACTTGCGCGATATGAAGATCGGAGTTCCAAAGGAAACGGCTGACGGCGAGCGCCGCGTGGCGCTCATCCCCGACGTGGTCAAGGCGCTGCGCGCGAAGGAGCTCGACGTGGTCGTCGAGTCCGGCGCGGGCGCGGGCTCGGGCCACCCTGACTCGGAGTACGCCGACGCGGGCGCCGAGGTCGCGGACGCGAACGCGGCCTGGGGCGCCGACATCGTCGTGAAGGTCGGCATCCCGACCGTCGAGGAGATCGGCAGGCTGCGCCAGGGCCAGGTGCTCATCGGGCACCTCGCGCCGCTGACCTCCGCCGAGACCAACCAGGCGCTCGCCTCCGCGGGCGTCACCGCCTTCGCGATGGAGTCGATCCCGCGGATCACGCGCGCGCAGGCGATGGACGCGCTCTCCTCGCAGGCGAACGTCGTGGGCTACGCCGCGACGCTGCTCGCCGCGCGCGAGGCCGGCCGCTTCTTCCCGATGATGACCACGGCGGCGGGCACGGTCGCGCCCGCCAAGGTGCTCGTCCTGGGCGCCGGCGTCGCGGGCCTGCAGGCGATCGCCACGGCGAAGCGCCTGGGCGCTGTTGTCACCGGCTTCGACATCCGCCGCGCCGCGTGGGAGCAGATCGCCTCGCTCGGCGGCCGTCCGCTCGAGCTCGACTTCATCCCGGACGCCGAGGCCGAGGGTGGTTACGCCCGCCCGCTCACCGAGGAGGAGAACGAGAAGGTCCGCGAGGCGCTCGCCGAGACCGCGGCGAAGCAGGACGTGATCATCACGACCGCACAGATCCCCGGCCGCCCCGCTCCGCTGCTCGTCACCGCGCAGGCGGTCGCGAACATGCAGCCCGGCTCGGTGATCGTCGACCTGGCCGCCGACTCGGGCGGCAACTGCGAGCTTTCGAAGCCCGGCGAGACCGTCGTTTCCGAAAACGGCGTGAAGGTCATCGGCCCGCGCAACCTCGCCTCGGACATGGCCGCCCACGCCTCGCAGCTCTACGCGAAGAACGTGGAGAACCTGCTCGGCCTGCTGGTCGGTGAGGACGGCGCGCTCAGCCTGGACTTCGACGACGAGATCATCGCCGGCGCGTGCCTCACGCACGAGGGCTCGATCCGCAACGAGCGCGCCGCCGGCGCCAAGCCCCAGGAGAGCTGAACATGGAACTGATCGTCGAGATCACCATCTTCGTGCTGGCCGCGTTCGTCGGCTTCGAGGTCATCTCGAAGGTGCCGACGACCCTGCACACGCCGCTGATGAGCCAGACGAACGCGATCCACGGGATCGTCATGCTCGGCGGGCTGATCGTGATCGGCTACGCCGACGGTCTGCTCGAGGAACTCATCGGCACGATCGCGATCGCCTTCGGGATGATCAACATCGTCGGCGGCTTCCTGGTTACCGACCGCATGCTCGGCATGTTCACTCGTAAGCCCAAGCCGGGCGCCGAGGAGGGCGGCAAGTGATCCCGCTGGCCGTGCTCGAGCCGGGCGGCGACCTCGCGACGCTGCTCTACATCCTCTCGTTCTCGCTCTTCATCTTCGGCGTGCGGCGCGGCACGCACCCGACGACCGCGCGCCAGGGCAACCTGATCGCCGCGACCGGCATGGCGATCGCGGTCGTCACGACGCTGCTGCTCGACGGCGTCGGCAACTGGGGCCTGATCCTTCTCGGCCTCCTGGTCGGCGCGGTGGTCGGCACCGTGGCCTCGCTGAAGGTGCAGATGACCCAGATGCCGCAGATGGTCGCGCTCTACAACGGCGTGGGCGGCGGCGCGGTCGCGCTCATCGCTTGGTCGGAGTTCCGGCACGCCGGCTTCGACATCGAGCTCGAGCTGCTCATCCCGATCCTGCTCTCGGCGATCATCGGCTCGATCTCCTTCTGGGGCTCGAACATCGCCTTCGCGAAGCTCCAGGACCTGATCCCCACGAAGCCGATCGCGCTTCCGGGTCAGCACTTCATCAACGGCCTGCTGCTGCTCGCGCTGATCGCGGCCTCGGTCGTCCTCTGCATCAACAACGACGACCCGTCCGAGGGCATCTTCATCGGCATCCTGATCGGCGCGGCGGTGCTGGGCAACCTCGTCGTGCTGCCGATCGGCGGCGCGGACATGCCCGTCGTGATCGCGCTCCTGAACGCGTTCACCGGTCTGGCCGCCGCGGCCGCGGGCTTCTCGCTCGACAACGTCGCCCTGATCGTCGCCGGCACGCTCGTCGGCTCCTCGGGCACGATCCTCACGCTCGAGATGGCGAAGGCGATGAACCGCTCGGTCGCCAACATCGTGTTCGCGGGCTTCGGCGGCGCGCCGCAGGGGGCCGCGGGCGGCGGCGAGGAGCGTCCGCACACCTCGATCGGCCCGCAGGATGCCGCGATCAAGATGGCGTACGCCGACTCGGTCGTGATCGTCCCGGGCTACGGCCTCGCGGTTGCTCAGGCCCAGCACGCCGTCAAGGAGATGGCGGACGCGCTCGAGGCGCGCGGCGTGAACGTGAGCTACGCGATCCACCCGGTCGCGGGCCGCATGCCTGGCCACATGAACGTCCTGCTCGCCGAGGCCGACGTGCCCTACGACAAGCTCCGGGAGATGGAGGACATCAACCCGGAGATGCCGCGCACCGACGTCGCGGTGGTCATCGGCGCGAACGACGTCACCAACCCGGCGGCGAAGAACGATCCGAACTCGCCGATCGCGGGCATGCCGATCATCGAGGTCCACGAGGCGAAGCAGGTGATCGTCATCAAGCGCTCGATGTCCCCGGGCTTCGCGGGCATCGACAACGACCTCTTCTACCTCGACAACACCGACATGCTCTTCGCGGACGCCAAGCAGGCGGCCTCGGAGATCGCGTCGGAGATCGGCAACCTGTAGCTCATCCCTTCCGCCCCGGAGGGGACGGGGGAGCCGGGAGCGGGCCTAGTCGCGGCGGCGCACGCGCGGCCCCAGCCAGCCGATCAGCGCGCCCAGCGCGCCGGCGATGATCAGCGCGAAGACCAGCGGCGTGTCCGTCTGGGTGAAGAGGAAGTCGACCTGGACCTTCTGGGAGTTCTGGGCGACGAAGATGATCAGGACGATCAGCGCCGCGACGGCCGCCCAGCGCTTCCAGTTCGGGCCTTCGTGGCGGGTCTCTTCCAGCGGCGGCTGGCTCACGTCCGGAAACCTACCCTGACGGGGGGCGTCAACACAACGCGACGCTCCCGGCGCGAACCGCGCGCGTTCCGTGCGCGGCGGTGGGGTGGGCGTTCGCATGAGCGCGCGCGAGCGCTGCCGAGGCGCATCGGGTCAGGCGACCCCCGAGTGGATCGCCCTCGTGCTGCTCGTCGCGCTGATCCTCGCGGCCGCCACGGCCGGCGGCCTGCGGCTGCCGGGGCTCGAGCTCGGGCGCGTCCTCGCCGCGAAGCTGGTCTGTGCCGCGGGCCTCGGCGAGGGCTGCGGCGGGCCGGGCGAGCTCGTCGCGGCGCTCGGGCCGGAACTGGCGGCGCTGGCGGCCGAGCACGCCCCGGAGCTGCGCTACGAGGAGGGCATGCGGGCGCTGCCCGTGGACTTCCGCTCCTGCCGGGAGGATCCCTGCTCGCTCGGGCGCGAACGCGGGGCCGTCACCCGCTCGCTCACCGGGGAGCCGATCACCGTGTTCGTCGACGCACTGGACTGCCGCGAGCCCGATGAGGCGCGGCCGGGGCTCGACTGCAGCGGTGCCCGCAGCGGGCGCATCTACCTGCACTACTGGCTCTACTACCCGGGCAGCCAGACCCTGCGCGCGGTCCTCGGCGGACGCGGGTACCACCCCGACGACTGGGAATCGCTGCAGGTGCGGATCGACGGCGACGAGGTCGCGGCGCGCGCCAGCTCACACCACGGCTACAACTACCGCGCGGGCGCCCGCAACTGGGCCTCGGACGCCGGGCTCGTCAAGCGGGGAGCCTGGGGCCCGGCGACCGGCGCCTACTACATCTCGGGCGGCAGCCACGCGGGCCACGCCTACGAGCCCGCAGGCGATCCGGAGCGCTGGACGCCGGCGCGCGCGCTGCGCCTCGTGCCGCTCGCGGCGCTCTCCGAGCGCGAGCGCGCCACCCGTTTCGCGGTGACGCCCCCGTGGCGAAAGCGCGTCGCGCGCGACCCCGAGTACGCGGGCACCGACTGACCGGCCGCCGCCCGCGACTTCACGATTCCGTGGGATCAACCAACAACATCGCGAACTCGCGAGTGCTCCCGACGCGAGTTCGCGATTGTGTGGGATCAACCAACAGAATCGCGAAGTCGCGCGCGGGCGCGCGGCGCCTGCGCTCGGGCGGAGGAGGGGGTCAGCGCGTGCGGTTGAGCCCGACGAGGCCGAGCATCCAGTTGGCGTTCGCGAGCAGCCGCTCGATCGGGTAGCGCGCGGGGTCCTCGAGCAGTAGGCGGGCGGCGTCCTCGGCGATCGCCTGTAGGGTGAGCGCGGTGAGCTCGGGGTCCGGCGGCGCCTCGCGGCCCGCGGCCTGCAGAGCCTCCGGGGCGATGCGGGCGAGCTGCTGGGTCACCGCGCTGCGCGTGCGCGCGACCTGCTCCTGGAGCGCCGCGGGGGTTCCCTCCGGCGGCATGAGCACGAGGCGCCAGGTCACCGGATCGGCGCGCACCGCTTCGAGGAAGGCGCGCAGCGCGCCGGCGAGCAGCATGTCCGGGCGAGCCTCGTCGCCGCGCTTGGGCAGTAGGGCCATGAGCTGCTCGAGCGCGCGTGCCGCCTCGCGGTCGATCAGCGCGCGCAGCAGCCCGGGCAGATCGTCGAAGTGTGAGTAGACGACGGGCCGGGTGATGCCGGCCTCACGCGCCACGGCGTCGATCGAGACGCGGTGGAAGCCCCGCTCGCCGACGATCGCCTTGGTCGCATCGAGGATCTGCTCGCGGCGTTCCGGGGCCGAGAGTCGGACGCGGGTCCGGGGGGCTGAGTTCGCGGTGGGCATGGCGATCGGCTCTGTGCTAGGCTACACCACTGTAACTTACAGGACTGTAGGTATGGCGACGGCACAAATCGATTTCAACGGCAATGGCGCCGCTCCACGGGCGGAGGAGCGGGTCGGCACGCTCATCGTGGGCTCCGGGTTCTCGGGCCTCGGCATGGGGATAAAGCTGCGCTCGCGCGGCGACGAGGACTTCCTGATCATCGAGAAGGCCGACTCGGTGGCCGGCACGTGGCGCGAGAACACGTACCCCGGCTGCGCGTGCGACGTGCCGTCGCACATGTACTCGTTCTCGTTCGAGCCCAACCCGGACTGGAGCCAGATGTACGCGCCCCAGCAGGAGATCCGCGAGTACCTGGAGCGCGTCACCGACAAGTACGACATCCGCCGCCATGTGCGCTTCGAGACCAAGGCGGTCGCCGCGCAGTGGGATGAAGCCGCCGCGGTGTGGCGCTGTCGCCTGGAGGGCCCCGACGGCCCGTACGAGGTCGTCGCGCAGCACGTCGTGAGCGCGATCGGCGGCCTGCACATCCCGTCCAAGCCCGACTTCCCGGGCATCGAGGACTTCGAAGGGGAGGTGTTCCACTCAGCCGAGTGGAACCACGATTACGAGCTCGAGGGCAAGCGCGTGGCCGTGATCGGCACGGGCGCGAGCGCGATCCAGTTCGTGCCGGAGATCATGCCCAAGGTCACGCGCCTCGACCTCTACCAGCGCACCGCTCCGTGGGTGCTGCCCAAGGTCGATCGCCACATCCCGCGCGCCGAGCGCCGGCTTTACCGCCTCTTTCCGGCGCTCCAGCGCGCCTATCGCTGGGGGATCTACTGGACCCTCGAGCTCGTGGTGCTTAACGCGGTGAAGGGCGAGCGCTTCGGCCGGATCTTCGAGGCCATCGGGCGCCGTCACCTCGCCAGGCAGGTCAAGGACCCGGTCAAGCGCGAGAAGCTCACGCCGCGCTACGAGTTCGGGTGCAAGCGCCTGCTGATGTCGAACGACTACTACGCGGCGCTCGATCAGCCGCACGCCGACGTCATCACCGACTCGATCGAGCGCGTCACGCCCAAGGGCGTCGTCGCCGGCGGGGTCGAGCGCGAGGTTGACGCGATCATCCTCGCCACCGGCTTCGACGTCGAGGCGATGGGGAGCGCCGTGGACATCCGCGGCGTCGGGGGCCGTTCGCTCGCCGAGGACTGGGCCGAGGGCATCGAGGCCCACCGCGGCACGATGGTCGCGGGCTACCCGAACCTCTACTTCCTGCTCGGGCCCAACACCGGGCTGGGGCACAACTCCGTGGTGTTCATGGCCGAGCGGCAGATCGAGCTCGCCGACCAGGCGATCCGCGCCGTCCGCGAGCGCGGCGCCGGGGGGATCGCGCCCCGCCCGGCCGCGCAGGCGGCGTACAACCAACGCTTGCAGAAGCACCTGGCCCGTGCTGTGTGGTCGCGCTCGTGCAGCAACTGGTACGTCGACGCCCGCGGGCGCAACATCACGCTGTGGCCCCACTCGACGTGGCGCTGGGCGCTCGAGATGCGCCAGCTGCGGCCCGGCGAGTACGAGCTCTACCCGGCGTCTTCGGGCGTGCCCGCCCGCGAGCCCGCGGAGGTGGCGTGATGGCGCGTCGCTATCCGATCGAGGGCAGCACCGTGTTCATCACCGGCGCGGCGCGCGGGATCGGCGCCGGCGCGGCCGAGCGCCTGCACGCCCGCGGCGCGAACGTGGCGCTCGTAGGCCTCGAGCCGGAGCTCTTGGAGCAGCGCGCGGCGCAGCTCGGCGAGCGGGCGCTGTGGGTCGAGGCCGACGTCACCGACCCGGACGCGCTGTCCGCAGCGGTCGACGCGACGGTCGAGCGCTTCGGGGGCATCGACGTCGCGATCGCGAACGCCGGCATCCACGTGATCGGAGCGCTTGCGACCGCGCCGCCCGAGAGCGTCGAGCGCGCCCTGGAGGTCAACCTGATGGGCGTGTGGCGGACGGATCGCGCCGTTCTGCCGCAGATCCTCGAGCGCCGCGGTTACCTGCTGAACGTCGCGTCACTGGCGGCGGCTGCGCACGCCCCGCTCATGGGTCCCTACGCGGCGTCCAAGGCCGGCGTCGACGCCCTGAGCGACTCGCTGCGCATGGAGGTCCGCCCCCTGGGCGCGCGTGTCGGTTGCGCCTACTTCGGGTTCATCGACACCGACTTGGTCCGCGCGAGCTTCGCGCATCCCTCGACGAAGGCGGCGATGGGGGCGATGCCCAAGTTCGTCCGCCGTCCGGTGCCGCTCTCGGTTGCGATCGACGCCATCGAGCGCGCCGTGGAGCGCCGCCTCGACCGCGTCTGGGCGCCGCGCTTCGTCGGCGGCGCGCTGGCCCTACGGGGGATCATGCAGCCGCTCACCGAGCTGCGCATGCGCCGCGACCGCGGCCTGGTGGAGGCGCTGCGTCTGGCCGACCCGCAGACCGGCGCGCTCGAGGACCAGGACCC
Organism: uncultured bacterium; assembly: GCA_965652565.1. Taxonomy (GTDB): domain Bacteria; phylum Actinomycetota; class Thermoleophilia; order Solirubrobacterales; family 70-9; genus RSA11. The sequence goes on along the minus strand of CBFGWL010000008.1, from coordinate 38,736 downwards.
CGTGCTCGGGATCTCGGCCGCCGCGGCGCGCGACTAGGCGGCCGTTACTTCGGCGGCATGCGCAGCGCGCCGTCGAGGCGGATGACCTCGCCGTTCAGCATCGTGTTCTCCACGATGTGCTGCGCGAGCTGCGCGTACTCGTCGGGGTCGCCCAGCCGCGACGGGAAGGGCACGCCGGCGCCGAGCGCCTCGCGCGCGGGCGCGGGCAGCATGGCGAACATCGGCGTGTCGAACAGGCCGGGCGCAATCGTCATGACGCGGATGCCGCGGTCGGACAGATCGCGAGCGACCGGCAGCGTGAGCGACGCGACGCCGCCCTTCGAGGCAGCGTAGGCGGCCTGGCCGATCTGCCCGTCGAACGCGGCCACCGACGCCGTGTTGATGCACACGCCGCGCTCGCCGCCCTCGTCGGGCTCGTTGTCGTTCATGCTCGCGGCGGCGAGCCGGACGACATTGAAAGTCCCGATCAGGTTGACCTTGACGACGTTCGCGAAGATCTCGAGGTCGTGCGGGCCGCGCTTCGAGACCGTGCGCTGCGCCCAGGCGATGCCCGCGCAGCACACGCAGATCCGCAGGCCGCCGTCGGCGTCCGCGGCGGCGTCCACCGCGGCCTGCACCTGCTCGGGCTCGAGCACGTTCGCCTCCACGAAGCGGGCGCGTTCGCCGAGCTCGCCCGCGACCTGCTCGCCGCGCTCAGCGTTCAGGTCCGCGATCACCACCTGCGCGCCCGCGCCGTGCAGGCGGCGGGCGGTGGCCTCCCCGAGCCCCGAGGCGCCGCCGACCACCAGCGCGCTTGAACCTTCGATCCTCATCGCGGCGGAAATCTATTGAGGGCGCCGGGTTTTCGCGCCGCCGCGCCCCCTCCGCCGGATCGTGGTGGCTCCGGTACGCTCGCGGCGGGGATGGAGTTCTCGCGCCTGCATCGCAACCGGACCATCGTTGGCGCGGCCGCGACGGTGCTTCTGGTGGCGAGCCTGCTCTTCATGCCGTGGTTCGACCTGGCCACCAATCCCCAGCGCGAAGCGGGCGCCCCCGACTTCAACCCCGACGCGTTCATCTGCGGGACCGGCGAGTTCGAGTGCACGGGCTGGGAGACCTTCCCCATCCTGCGCTGGCTCCTGCTGCTCGCCGCGCTCGCGCCCGCGATCCTCGGCTGGATCCTGGTGCGCGGCCACACGCTCTCGTATCCGACCGGCGAGATGACGATGGTCGCGGGCTTCGCGGCGTTCGTGCTGATCGCCTACAACGGGATCCTCGACAGGCCCGGCAGCGCCGTGGCCGAGACCGGCGTCGGGCTTGCCTACGGCTACTGGATCGCACTGGCGAGCGCCGCGGCGATCGCGATCGTCGGGTTCCTGCGCTCGCTGGAGGCGGGCGGGCGCCGGGGCCGCAAGGCGCCCGGGACCGTCTGAGCTTCAGCCCACGCCTTCGAAAAACGCACACCTGGGCTGAATCCCGGGCGGGATTCGCCGCTCCCCGCTCGACGTTCAGCCCTCGTGGTCGAAAAGCGGCGACGAGGGCTGAACGCTGGTGTGGGGTCCGGATCCCAGGGTGCAGCAATTCCGTCTGCCGAGAGATAGCCTCCAGGCCGATGGGTGTCATCTCCCACGACGTTCGCGACCCGAGTAAGCCTGATCGCAACCTGGCCCTGGAGCTGGTGCGCGTGACCGAGGCGGCGGCGCTCGCCTCGGCGCGGTGGGTGGGCCGCGGCGACAAGGAGGCCGCCGACCAGGCGGCGGTGGATGCCATGCGGCTCCTGCTCGACACGGTGCCGATGGACGGCACCGTGGTGATCGGCGAGGGCGAGAAGGACGAGGCGCCGATGCTCTACAACGGCGAGTCGATCGGCGACGGCAGCCCGCCCGAGGTCGACATCGCGGTCGACCCGCTGGAGGGCACGCGGCTGTGCGCGCGCGGGATGCCGTCGGCGTTGTCCGTGATCGCGATGTCCGAGCGCGGCACGATGTTCGACCCGGGCCCCTGCGTGTACATGGAGAAGATCGCGGGCGGCCCCGAGGTCGCCGATCTGCTCTCCCTCGACGAGCCGCTCGGCGACGTGATCCGCAAGGTGGCCGAGCGCAAGGGCACGCCGCCCGAGGGCGTCACGGTGATCATGCTCGACCGCGAGCGCCACGCGGAGAAGGTCAAGGAGATCCGCGAGGTCGGCGCGCGCATCCGCTTCATCACGGACGGCGACGTCTCGGCGGCGCTCTTCGCCGTGACCGGGAGCGGCGCCGTGGATCTGCTCTGGGGCATCGGCGGGACTCCGGAGGGCGTGATCTCCGCGGCGGCGATCAAGTGCCTCGGCGGCACGATCCTCGGCCGGCTGTGGCCGCGCGACGATCGCGAGCGCGACGAGGCGATCGCGGCGGGCTACGACCTCGACGAGGTTCTCGACGCGGACCGGCTCGTCTCGGGCGACGACGTCTTCTTCGCGGCCACGGGCGTCACCGACGGCGAGCTCCTGCAGGGCGTGCGGTACCTCTCGGGCGGCAAGGCGTCGACCGAATCGCTGATCATGCGCTCGCGCTCGGGCACGGTGCGCACCGTGCGCGCCACGCACGATCGGGCGAAGCTGCGCGAGATCACCGGCGGCCGTTACGGCTAGCGACGCCGGGGGCGTGACGACGCCCGATCCGGGGTAAGGAGCCTCGCGTGAGCGAAGGCCTTCACGGGATCCTCGGCGCCACCGGCTACATCGGCGAGCGCCTCGGACTGGAACTGCGCAAGCGCGATGAGCCCGTGCGTGCCCTGGCGCGCACCCCCGAGCGCGCCCACCGGCTCGGCGCGGCCGGCGCCGAGGTGCGCCAGGCGGACGTCATGGAGCCGGAGGGGCTCGACGAGGCCCTCGACGGCGTTCGCGTCCTCTACTACCTCGTGCACTCGATGGGGCGCGGCTCGAACGGCGACTTCGCCAAGGGCGACGAGGCCGGCGCCCGCAACGTCGCCACCGCCGCGGAGCGCGCCGGCGTGGAGCTGATCGTCTATCTGGGCGGGCTCAGCGACGGCGGCTCCAAGCACCTGGCGAGCCGGCATGAGACCGCGAGCGCGCTCGCGAGCACGGGCGTGCCCGTGACCTACGCGCGCGCCGCGACGGTGCTGGGCGCGGGCAGCGAGTCGTTTCGGATCATCGCGCACCTCGTGCGGCGGCTGCCGCTGATGGTGACGCCCCGCTGGGTCTCGACCCGGACCCAGCCGATCGGCATCGCTGACGTCGTGCGCTATCTCGCGGACGTGCCGAAGGTGCCCGAGGCCTGGGGCCGCGAGCTGGAGCTCGGCGGCGCCGACGTCACGACGTACGGCGGTTTGATGGACATCGCCGCCGAGGCCATGGGCATGCGGCCGCGGCGGCGGCTCGCCGTGCCGCTGCTCACCCCGCGCCTCTCGTCGCTCTGGGTGGGGCTCATCACTCCGGTCGATCCCGGCGTCGCCAGGCCGCTCATCGAGGGCCTCGGCGTGGAGACGGTGGTCCGCGACCCGTCGGGGATGGCGCTCTTCGACTTCGAGCCGGCGGGCGCGCGCAGGGCGATGCGCGACGCCGTCACCGAGTTCGAGGGCCGCGCGTAGCCCTCGGGTTCAGTCGTCGCGCCCGAGCGGCTTGGGGCCCGCGAGCTCGTCCATCGAGGGCGAGGTCAGGTCGAAGCGCTCGAGCGAGCGCAGAAAGCCGCGCGTGATCCAGACGTGGATGCGCAGCTGCGTCGCGTTGTAGATCAGGACGCCCAGGCGCGCGAAGCGCCCGCCCCCGCGCAGCGCGGGGTAGAAGCTCGCGACCTCCGCGCGCACCCGCAGGCGGGCGTGGGCCGCGTCAGCGCCGTCTTCCAGGGCGCGGACCGTGATCCGCAGAAAGCCGCGGCCCCGGCCGCCTGGGGCGACCAGCAGCCCGCGCTCGATCGGCCAGGTGATCTGACCGAAGCCGCGTCCCGTCGCGTACTCGGGCCGGCGAAACCGCAGGAGCGGCAGGCGGCGGCTGAGCAAGACGACCGTCCGCGAGTCGGGCTTGTAGACCACCCGGACCAAACCCAGCGTCGCCTTGGTTAGAAACCGCCAATAGGTGCGCGCGAGCCGTTCGAGGTGCTCCGCGCGCCACAGCTCGTGGAAGGCGTCCGCCGGGATCTCCACCTCGGCCTCCTGCGCGGAGGTGACGGGCCCCGTCGCCGTCGCCGGCCCGGAGACCGGGTCGGCTAGCAATGTGACGCGGGCCAGGGGTGTCACCGCAGATCGATGCTGCCCGTGTCGCGGACCTCGTAACGCAGCGCGTTGACCACGGCGCCGGCGAGCAGCGCGAGCGCGACGATGTAGAACCAGATCAAGGCGACCAGGATGAACCCCAGCGCGCCGCCGATGCGCTCCAGGTCGGAGATCTCGGTGAGATAGAAGGGAAACGCCGCGTTGGCGATCGCGGTCGTCACCGTCACGAACAGCGCTCCCGGCCAGACCGCGTGCCACGGCACGTGACCCTTCGGCACCACGTAGTAGATGAGGCTGACGATCCCGAAGGTGATCGTGAGCGCCGCGGCGAGCAGGGCCAGGCTGCGCAGGCCCTGGACCCGGTCGAGGCCGAACGGCAGGTCATCCGCGCTCGAGACCGCCAGGTTCTCCGCGAGCGGGATGACGACGCTCGCCGCGAGGAAGATCGTGACGACGAGGAGCATGAGCAGCGCGAAGCGCTTCTGCTCGAGCCAGCCGCGGCACTCGACGTGGTAGATCCGGCAGAACGCGGTGTCCATCGCGCCCCAGAACGAGGCGCCGATCCACACCGCGCCCACCGCCGCGGCGACGCCGATCGTGGTGGAGCTGTCGCGAATGCGCTCGATGGCGCGCTCGAGCTCGTCCTGTTCGACCGCCGGGAAGATGCCCTGCAGGTCGTTGATCACCGTCTCCTTGATGTCGCCGCTGCCCAGCACCTGGCCGAAGATGAAGAGGACGAGCAGGGCGAAGGGGAAGAGGGCGAGGGCGAGGTTGTAGGCCACCATCGCGGCCATCCCGGTGATGTTCTCCCGGTAGGCACGGTGCCAGAAAGCCCGCAGCCAGTCGCGGGTCCGCTGCGTACGCGAGCCGGTCCGCGAGCGCTGACGGCGCGCCGGTCGCGCTTCGCCCGCCGCGCCCGTCAAGGCCGCTGGCGGGGCGGGCGGAGGGCGTCCATCGCCCGGCTCGCCAACCGGACGCCGGCGGTCGCGGCCGAGGCGGCCACGGCGACCCCCGCCCACGCGAGGTCCTCCACGCTCTCGATCCGGCTGCGGGCGGGATCCCGCCCGGGCGCGGGCGGCCCGCCCGACGCCGAGCGGCGCTCCCGGTTGGTGCCCTCTGCGCTCCGCGGCACGTCCCCGGCCGCATGCGGGGCCGCCTGTGCAGCGCGCGGCTCGTGCGCAGGCTCGTCGGGCCCGTGCTCCCCCTCGGGGGCGTCAGCGGGCTTCGCAGCGCTCCTGGCGGCGGCCTTTCGGGCGGCCGCCTGATCGTCGCTGCGCCGCCTCGGGCTGCGGCTCCCGGGGCGGCTCGTGGGCAGATTGCCGAAAACGCCCGCGGTGCGCTCGGCCGGGTCCTTGTCGGATGGCTCAGGCATGGGGTTGAAATTGCGTCGGCGAGGTATCCACCTCGTACCCTCTCTCGCGACGGCAATGTAACCCCACAGGACGGCGGGTGTTGCTGCGAACGCGTTGCAGCCCCGGCGGGACCGCAAGCGGAAGCTGCAAGACCGTCGCCAGGGAGGCCGTCAGGAAAAGGGAATGCGTTGACTTGGAGGACCCAACGGCTACGATTCGAGCAGACTCTTGAGACCTGCGCACGCTGGGATCCACACCCGGCGGGGGTGAGGCGGATCGGCTGCGATCCGCGTCTTTTCTTGACAGCGAGGCCGGGACTCAGTCTCTCGAAACGGCGCCTAGCGTCCCCCTGGGGCGCCGCCAGAACAACCGAGATCCGATCAACAGAGAGGCCAAGCGAGTGCTAGTCGCGGAACTGCAGGAACTGGAGGAGGTCAAGGCCCTCCTCGCGAAGGGGAAGCACGAGGGAGTCATCGCCTACGGCGAGGTCGCCAGCGCGCTCTCCGAGGTGGAGGTTGACGACGGGGACATCGAGGAGCTCTACGGCTACATCGAAAGCCAGGGAGTCGAGCTCGTCGATGATCTCGATCCGGCCCAGGCGCCGGCGGCGGAAGCCGCGCCGGCCGACAAGCGCGGGCGCCGGCGGCGCTCCGCGGCGCTCGACCTCAAGCCGGACATCACCACCGACTCGCTGCAGCTCTTCCTCAAGGACATCGGCAAGGTCCGCCTGCTCACCGCGCAGGAGGAGGTCGACCTCGCGCAGCGCATCGAGCGCGGCGACCTCGACGCGAAGCAGAAGATGGTCGAGTCGAACCTCCGCCTGGTGGTCTCGATCGCCAAGAACTACCGCAACCAGGGCCTGCCCTTCCTCGACCTGATCCAGGAGGGCACGCTCGGCTTGGTGCGCGCCGCGGAGAAGTTCGACTACCGCAAGGGCTTCAAGTTCTCGACCTACGCGACCTGGTGGATCCGCCAGGCGATCGCTCGCGCGCTCGCCGACAAGGCGCGCACGATCCGGATCCCGGTCCACGTCGTCGAGAAGCTCAACAAGATCGGCCGCGCCGAGCGCAAGCTCGTCACGGAGCTGGGCCGCGAGCCCACGCCCGAGGAGATCGCCGAGGTCACCGGTATCGACCCCGAGGAGGTCGACCAGATCAAGCGCTCCGCGCAGGCCCCGGTCTCGCTCGAGAAGCCGGTCGGCGACGAGGAGGAGTCCGAGTTCGGGCAGTTCATCGCCGACGAGAAGGCGGAGTCGCCCTTCGACCGCGCCGCCGACCTCCTCACGAAGGAGGCGCTGCGCGAGGCGCTCGAGAACCTCTCCTACCGCGAGCGGCGCGTGCTGGAGCTGCGCTACGGCCTCGGCGGCGAGCACCCGCGCACGCTGGACGAGGTGGGGCGCACGTTCAACGTCACGCGCGAGCGCATCCGCCAGATCGAGAACCAGTCGCTCAAGAAGCTGCAGAGCCTCGCGGAAGCGCAGAAGCTGCGCGACGTCGCGTAAACCGGTCGCCAGTCGGCCGGAAGCGATCCGGCCAGCGCCTCGGCCGTGCCGCTACGCCAGCGAGATCGGCCGTGTCGTCGGGGACGCCCCGGCCACGCCGCCACACGGCCTTGTCCCTAGGGGCTGGCGACTGGCGACTGGCGGCTGGCGACTCAGCCTCAGCGGCAGCTCTTGCCGCTGCAGTCCCGCAGCTTCTCGAGCCGCTTGGCGAGCTCGTCGCGCACCTGCGCGTACTCGGGATCGTCGATGACGTTCTCGAGCTGGTGGGGGTCCGTGCGCAGGTCGTAGAGCTCGTTCTTATCCCCTGTGCGCTCCACGTACGTGTACCGGGCCGTGCGCACGCCCTGGAACTGGTCGGCCTTGCGCTCGAAGACCTCGATCAGGACGGCGCGGTCCGCGCCCTCCGGTTCCAGCGCCCGGGTGAGCGGGACGCCGTCTATGGGCTCGTCCGGGCGCGCGTTGGCGAGGTCGAGGAACGTCGCCGTCAGATCCACGTTGACGACCGGGTTGTCCGTGCTCACGCCCTTCGGGAAGCCCGGTCCCCGCACGAGCAGGGGCACGAGGATCGACTCCTCGTAGGCGCGCGACTTGCCGGAGTCGATCCGGTGCTGGCCGCGCAGAAAGCCGTTGTCGGACGTGAAGACGACGAGCGTGTCGCTCAGCTCGCCGGCGCGGCGCAGCTCGCGCACGAGCCCGGCGACGAGCTCGTCCACCGCGAGCAGCGCTTCGAGCTGGCTCACATAGCCCAGGTCGATCTCCTTGAGCTGCCCCTTGCTCAGCCGGGACTCGGAGCGGACGTTGGCCGGCTTGTCGCGCACGTCGGCCTCGTCGAACGCCGGGCCGCGCGGCGCACGCTCGCCCTCGAAGCGGCCCCGATGCCTGGGGGCCGGCTCGGGGTTGCGGTCGGAGCCCTTCAGGTCCTTGTCGCCGTGCGGCGCGGGGGTCGCGACCCACAGGAAGAACGGCTCGTCCCGCTTGGCGGAGCGGCGCACGAAGTCGCGCCCGAAGCGAGCCAGCACGTCGGTCTTGAAGTCACTCTCGGCGCTGCCGAAGTGCTGCAGCTCGCCGTTGACGTTCACGTCGTAGTCGAAGACGTCCTTCTTCGAGTCGGCCGTCAACCCGTACCACTCGTCCCAGCCCGGCGGCACGTACTCGGGGCCGCCCTGCTCGGGCTTGCCGTAGCCGTTCAGGTACTTGCCGACGAACGCCGTGCGATAGCCCGCCCGCCGCAGCCAGACCGGCAGGGTCTCCTCCTGATCGAGCCGCCCGATCCCGCCCTTCGGGGGCTGGTTGTCGAGCACGCCGTGGTTGTGGGCGTAGCGCCCGCTGAGAAACGACGCGCGCGAGGGGCAGCAGAGGGGGAAGCTCACGACGGCGGACTCGAAGGTCACGCCCGAGCCGCCCAGCAGCCTGCGGGTGAGCGGCATCGCCCGCATGGTGTCGAGCGCCTGGTCGTCGGTCATCACGACGACGATGTTCGGCGCCCCTGGAGCGGCCTCGCCGCGCTCGACCTGCTCGTTCTCCTCGGAACAGGCGCCGAGCGCCGCAAGCGCGCAGAGGGCGGTCACGAGCCGAAGACGCATGCCCGATTGTCTAGCAGCGCGGCCGGTGTGGACAGCCGCTCGCCCGTCGGGGGCCGGTCCTAAAGCGCTCGCGCTCGGGGCCGATAGGAAGGGTGATGGCTTTCGATATCGACGCTGCCCTGCGCTACCTCGTCGAGCACGAGGGATCCGACCTCCACGTGAAAGTGCCGGCCCCGCCCATGGCGCGGATCGACGGCGAGCTGCAGCCGATCGAGGGGATGGAGCCCCTGCGGCCGGAGGACACCGAGGCCGCGCTTGAGCACATCGTCTCCGAGGAGCGCATCCGCGAGGAATTCGACGCGGAGGGCGAGGCCGACTTCTCGTACGCGATCCCCGGCCTCTCGCGGTTTCGCGTCAACGCCTTTCGCCAGCGCGGTTCGGTCTCGATCGTGCTGCGCGCGATCCCCTTCCAGGTGCGCACGATCGAGGAGCTCGATCTGCCGCCGGTGATCCGCGAGCTCGCCGAGGAGCAGCGCGGCATCGTCCTGCTGACGGGAACGACGGGCTCCGGTAAGTCCACGACGCTCGCGGCGATGATCGACCACATCAACGCGACGCGCCCGCGCCACATCGTCACGCTGGAGGATCCGATCGAGTACCTCCACCAAGACAAGCGCTCGATCATCAACCAGCGCGAGGTCGGGCAGGACACCGAGAGCTTCGGTCGCGCGATGCGGCGGGTGCTGCGCCAGGACCCCGACGTGATCCTGATCGGTGAGATGCGCGACGAGGAGACCGTCCGCACGGCTCTGGCCGCCGCGGAGACGGGCCACCTCGTGCTCTCGACGCTCCACACGATGGACGCGACCGAGACCATCAACCGCATCATCGACTTCTTCCCGCCGCACCTGCAGCAGCAGGCCCGCGTGATGCTCGCCTCCACGTTGCGCGGCGTCGTCGGCCAGCGCCTCGTCAAGCGCGCCGGCGGCGACGGGCGCGTGGCGATCTGCGAGGTGCTCGTTGTCACCGGGCGCGTCCAGGACCTCATCCTGAGCCCCGAGGAGACCAGCAAGATCAGCGAGGTGATCGCCGAGGGCGAGTACTACGGGATGCAGACGTTCGACCAGGCCCTGCTCAAGCGGGTCATGGACGGCGCGGTGGAGGAGCGCGTCGCGCTCGACGCCGCCTCGAACCCGCACGACTTCAAGCTCATGCTCGCAGCGGGCGGCCAGCGGGCCAGCGGCATCGAGCAGGTGATGGAGGCTTCCGGCGAGGCCGAGGAGCAGACGCCGCCGCGGCCTCGCGTCGCGACGCCGCCAGGGTCCCCGGGCGCGCTCGGCTGATCCCTGCGCCACGGCGGGCGCAGCATCACTTCAATAGTTGAAGCTTTGGCTATACTCGCCAAAGGAGGCCGGGGAATGAGCGATCCGAGGCCTGACCTCGACCGGCTGTTTCGTCAACTCTCATGGACACAAGCTGTCCCGTCTGTGCAACGGCGGAGATCATCTCCGGTAAGTGGACCCTCTTGGTGATCCGCGACCTCGCGGATTGCAGCCGTCGCTACTGCGAGCTCGAACGCTCGCTCGAGGGCATCAGCCCACGCACTCTCTCGCTGCGCCTCAAGGCGCTCGAAGAGTGCGGCATCGTCGAGCGGCGGACCTACCCGGAGGTGCCGCCCCGCGTCGAGTACGCGCTGACGGAGAAGGGGCAGGCGCTCGTCCCGCTGATCGAGGACATGCGCGCCTACGGCCGCCAGTGGCTGCTCGGCCAGGCTGAGCGCCGCGCCGCCGACTCGGTCGCCGCCTAGCGATCCAGAGCCGGTCGCCCCTTTTCGCTGCAAGCCGTCTTGCAGCGAAGGATGCCCCTCTCACGGGCAGAACCAGTCGGCATGCGCGACCTGGTGCTCAGAGAGGCTTTGCAAACGATGGCCGCCGACGCGGCGCTGCAGTTCCGCGAACTGCTCGCCGCCGGCGAGGAGATCCCCTACGACGTGCGCGAGTCCGGCAACGGCTCGCCGCTCGCCGAATACACGCCGCAGACCGCGCGCTTCATCCGTGATCGCCTGTCCCAGCTCAACGGCATGGACTCCTTCGGCGCCGCGTGCGCGGCGCTCGAGGCCGCGGACCTCGCCCGGCCCTACCTCGAGGCCTACGGGGTGCCGGTGCCCCCCGACGCGCGCATGCGCGCCCAGGAGGCCGGCCTGCTGTTCCTCTGCCGTCTGTGGCGCGGCAGCACCGACTTCACCCTCGACGACGCGCGGCTCGCCGCGACGATCGAGGAGATCGCCAGCCTCGCCGACGCGACCGAGGACGAGGTCGAGATCGTCGTGCCGCTCCGCGGCTTTCAGATGGACGCCGATCGCCTGCGGCTCGAGACCGTCACGATCGTGCGCAGCGACATCGTCGACGTGCCCGCCGAGGCGCGCGCGCCCGAGGGGATGGGCAGCGCGGCCTGGGAGCCGACCTTTCTCGCTTGCGCGCGCATCGACGGCCTTGGCGAGGAGGGCGCCGACCTCGGCGCCCGTGCGGTCGAGACGTTCCGGCGCCTGATCACGACCCTGCGCCTGTTCAAGACCGGCGGGGTGGCGCTCGCGCCGCACGCCTGGATCCGCGCGGGCTCCGACCGCTGGCGGCGGATCGCGACCGGCGCGGGCAAGCCGCGCGCCGGCGGGTTCCGCGTCGGTGGCGTCGAACGCGCCGAGCTCGCCGCGTTCGCGCGTGCGCTCGCCGGCTCCTCGACCCCGTTCGCGCGCGCCCGCAGCGACCGGGGCGGCTTCCCCGGCATCCTCGGACGCGCGCTGAACCGCTTCGAGGCCGGCTTGGAGCGCAACCTCGTCATCGAGGGGCTGAACGACCACCTGCTCGCCCTGCGCTTCCTGCTGGAGGGCGGCGGCCCGGCGTCCCTGGGCCTCTCGATGCGCGTCGCGGCGCTCTGCGCGGAGCCGCAGGAGCGCGGCGCCGTCAAGGAGATCGTCGACCGCGCGATCGCGATCGAGCGCGAGCTGTGGAGCGGCGAGCCGGCGCCCCGCGACGACGAGCTGACCCCCGCGGACGTGGCCGCGGAGCTCGAGGAGCTCACGCGAGCGATCCTCAAGGACGCGGCCTGCGGCCACCTCGGCTCCGATCTGCGAGCGACCGCCGACGAGATTCTGCTGGCCGAGGGCCTGGCGGTGGGCGAGGGCTCGCCCGCGCAGCGCGGCGAGACCGCCGAGTGGCAGCTTGGTGAGGTGCCGCCGGAGCTGGACGTCGTCGACATGGGCGACGAAGGGGCCCTCGGGGAGTCCGACGCGGATGAGGGCGATGTCGCCGAGCACGAGGACGTCTCGAGCGATGGCGCCGCGGACGGTGCCTCCTACGAGTGGCCCGTGGTCGACGAGGCGGTCCCCGAGGACGAGTACGCCGATCCGGAGCCGCAGACGTTCGAGGGGTTCGAGGACCCCGGCATCCCGCTCTCTGAGGAGCTGAACGCCGTCGCCGAGGATCCGGGCATGCCGACGGCGGAGGAGCTCGAAGAGTTCGAGGCCGCCTTCGCCGATTCCGAGCTGCAGACGCCGGCGAGCGAGGAGCCCGACCCGGTTGCCGAGGCCCGCGAGGCCGAGAGCGAGGACGAGCCGGTGGACCGCCGCGACTGGGGCCTCGAGCCCGAGTGGGAGCCGGTCCCGCCGCGCCCGCCCGTCGCGCCGCGCGCCCAGAACAAGATCTACGAGGTCGAGCTCGCCGATCACGAGGCGACGAGCCCCGAGCCGCGCGTGACGCGCCGCGAGGAGCCGGTCGCGCGCCGCGAGGAGCGCGAGGAGCCGGTCACGCGGCGCGAGGAGCCCGTCTACGGCCGCCAGGAGCCGTTCGAGCGAGTCGCCGGCGAGGAGAGCGCCCAGGAGCGGATCGAGCGTCTCGAGCGCGACGAGCAGCCCACCCGGGTGCTGCGCGCCGTCCCGGATGAGCGCCCCCACCGGGCGGAGCGCCCCGTCCGCGAGGAGCGCCCCGTCCGCGAGGAGCGCCCGGCTCGAGAGGAGAGCCCCGTGATGCGGCTGATCGAGGACTCGAGCGAGCATCAGCGCGAGGTCGCCGACCGCGTCTCGTTCCTCTTCCCGCGCCCGGAGACGTGCGAGTGGGACGTCCCCGAGGTTGGCTATGACCGCCGGCGCCGGGCGAAAGTGGACCACCCAGTCCCGCACGCCTCATAGCCGGGAGACCGAAAGCTTCCCTCCACTCCGATCAAAACCAGGAAGAGCGGGCCGGGCCACCGAGCGCAAGTTCGGTGGCTTCGGCCTTTCCAGGGGCGGGCGCCCGCGTCAGCTGCCCGCGCCGGAGAGCAGCGGCTCGATCGCCTCGGCGAAGCCGCCGATGTTGAGCTCACGCAGCTGGAGCAGCTGGAAGTCGTCGCCGCGGCCGCGCGCCGCGTAGAAGGCGGGCGTGCCGCCCACCTCGAGCTGTTCGGCGCGCTCCGCCGCCTGGTTGAGCAGATCCGTGACCTCCTGCGACTGGGCGTCCTCGAGCGCGCGCTCGGCGTCGAGGCCGGGGACAACGTCCGCGGCGTCCGCGAGGAAGTCGTCCGTGGCGTAGCCGGAGTTCTCGCCGCCCTGGCGCGTGTACAGAACCTCGGCCATCTGCCAGGCCAGATCCTGCAGCGAGGCCGCCGCCACGAGGCGCGCCAGCGCCTCGGAGTCGGGGCCGAGGAAGGCGAGCGGCTGGAACTCGATGTTGATCTGTCCGGTGCGCACGTAGCGGTCGATCACCTCGGGGACCGCCTCGGCGAACTGCGCGCAGAACGGGCACTGCATGTCGCCGAACTCGACGACGCGCACCGGCGCGTCGGGCTCGCCGAGGACGAAGCCCGACTGCGGGACGCCGTCGAAGAGCGCCTCGAGCTCGGCGGGGTCGTCTAGCGCGCCGCCCCCGCCGTCCTCGTCGTCGGAGCCGCCCTGGCTGGCGACGATACCGATGACCACCAGGAGGACGACCAGCCCGCCCGCGATCAGAAAGCTGCGCGCCCGGTTGGTCATGCCGAGGCCGCCAGCTCCTCGCGCTCCTCGGCGCCGGTCGCGAACAGGTAGCGGTTGATTTCCATGAGTCCCGCCAAGTCGTGTACGTCGGAGTCTAGATACGGAACCTGGATCACGGCACGGGTCCTCATCTCGGCGGCGAGGTGGCGCACGTTGCGGGCGTCGCGCTCGGCCATCACCCGGAAGTCGCTGAAGCTCTCCTCGACGCGCGCGGCGAGGTCCGCGTCGCCGAGCAGGCGCTCCAGCGCGCCCTCCGCGAGCTCTCCGGCGGCCTCCCCGGCGTAGCGCACCTTGTTGACGATCACGCCCCCGAACGGCAGGCGCGCCTCGACCAGCTTGCGGTGGAAGTACACCGCCTCCTCGATCGGCTCCCCCTGGGGGCCGCAGACGACCAGGAACGAGGTCTGCTCGTCGCCGAGCAGCTCGTTGACGCGCCGGGCACGCTCGCGGAAGCCGCCCACCATCCCGCTGAAGGCCTGGAAGAACTCGGCGAGATCAGTGAGCAGGTCAACCCCGGTGATCCGCTTGAGCACGGAGAACATGACCGATGCGCCGCGGCCTGCGACGCGCGCGGCGAACCCGGTCGGGGCCATGAACACCTGCAATGCCTTGCCCTCGATGAACTGCGTGAGCCGCTTGGGGGCCTCGAGGAAGTCGAGCGCGTTGCGCGAGGGCGGTGTGTCGAGTACCAGCAGGTCGTAGCGGTCCTCGGCCCAGATCTCGAACAGCTTCTCCATCGCCATGTACTCCTGCGAGCCGGCGAGCGCGGCGGAGAGCTGCTGGTAGATGCGGTTGGAGAGGATCCGCTCGCGCGTCTCCTCATCGGGCGCGTGTTTGCGGACGACCTCGTCGAACGTGGCCTTCGAGTCGAGCATCATCGCCCAGAGCTCGCCGCCGTTCATCTCAACGCCGGCCTGCGCGAACAGCTCCGGGTCCACCTGCTGCTCGGTGTTGCCCAGCTCCGGCAGCCCGAGCGAGTCGGCGAGCCGTTTCGCGGGGTCGATCGTGAGCACGGCCACGCGCAGCCCCCTGGCGGCCATGCCGGCAGCGATCGCCGCGGAGGTCGTCGTCTTGCCGACGCCGCCCGACCCCGCGCAGATGCAGACCTTCTTGCCTTCGAGCAGTTCGGCGACGGACGCCATCAGAAGAGCTCCGCTCCGAGTCGCAGCAGGTGTTCCTGCTCGAGCTCCGGCTCGAAGATGAACGGCAGCGTGGTGACCGGCGCCTCCGTCATTTCCTCGAGGCGCGCGAGCTGCTCGCGCTGGGCGACCGAGCGCCGTCGCTCCCCCAGCGCCGCCCGCACGGCCACGCGCGCCGCGCCGTCGGCGCGGTCCAGCGCGCCCGCGAGCGCCGTCTCGTCGTCGGCCGAGAAGCGTTCTGGATACACCCCGTTGCAGAGGATGCGGTCCACGGCAACCCCGACCGTGGAGACGAGCTCGTGCTCCAGGGTCGCCGTCTCGTTCACCGGCATCTCCTCGGGCATCGAGACGATCGCCACGCCGGTGCGCTTGTGGTTGGTGATGAAGCGGTGCAGGGTTTCCGCCTGGTTGGCGATCGGCCCGACGCGCGCGACGTTCGCGAAGGTGCGCGGCGTCTGCAGAAAGCCGACGCCGTGCCCGGTCGCGGGCGCGTCGACGATCACGAGGTCGTACTTCTGGCCGCGCTTCGCCTTGCGGTCGTCCAGGGTGAGCTCCCAGATCTTCCCAATCGTGACGAGCTCACGGAGTCCCGGCGTGGCGGCGGTGAGGTAATTGAAGACGCGGGAGCGGAAGAGCAAATCGCGCATCGCGCGCACCTTGAGCTGCAGGAGCACGTACTCGCGCATGGACTCGTCGGGGTCGATCGAGATCGCCCAGAGGTTGTCCTCCAGCTCGACCTCGTGGTAGCCGACCTCGGCCCGGTGAAACCGCCGGGAGAGGTTCTCCTGGGAGGCGACCTCGCAGACGATCGTGCGCTTGCCGCGCTCCGCTGCCGCGAGCCCCATGGCGAGCGCGACGGTGGACTTTCCCACGCCTCCCTTCCCGGTCACGATGACCAGGCGCTTGTCGAACAAGTCCGGCACGGGGGCGATCATTTCAGGATTCCCCAGTCCCGCCGCAGGCATGCAGGCCGCGATGCACTCGTTGCGCGGGAAGGAAACGCCCGAGAACGTGCGAATACTCGCGATCGTATGGGTCTTTTCAGCCGTTCATCACGCGCCGAGCAGCGCTCCGAGTCCCGCGACCGCCAGGTGGACGAGGCGCCCGCCCCCGAGCAGGCGCAGCAGTCGGCCGCCGAGCCGGCCCCGCAGCAGCGCGAGCCGCAGACGCCCGCGGCCGGTGGCTCCGACGCGGAGTCGGCTGTCGAGCCCGACGCCGCGTCGGCGCAGGCCGACGCCGCCGGCGCGCCGGCTCCCCAGGCGAAGGACGAGGCGCCGGCGCCCGCGCCGAGCGAGCCCGCCGAGCCGGAAGCCGCCGGCAAGCCCGAGCCGAGCGAGCCCGCTGAGAGCGAGCCCGCCGAGCCGGCTTCCGAGCAGCCCGAGGGGCCGAAGCGGGAGGAGGCGCCGCAGCGGGAGCCGGTCGCCAAGGAGCTTCGCGACGCCGAGGAGGCCGTCGAGCAGCCGCGCGTGCGCGCCGCGACGCAGCCCGCGACCGCCCCGGCCGAGGATGAGGAACAACGCCTGACGCCGCAGGAGGCGCTCGCGCCCCGCCGCCAGCCGGGCGGCTGGGTCGACCCGGTGATCGCCGCGGGCAAGCCCCAGGAGCGGCGCATGAAGGTGATTTCGTTCGCCAACCAGAAGGGTGGCGTCGCCAAGACGACGACCACGCTCAACCTCGCCGTCGCGTTCGCGGAATCCGGCCACCGGGTGCTCTGCGTCGATCTGGATCCGCAGGGCAACCTCACGATGAGCCAGGGCATCGACCCCGATCAGGTGGAGAAGTCGATGTACGACGTGCTCGTGCACCGCACCCCGATCCGCGAGGTGATCAAGGAGCGCGAGATCGACGTCGCCGTCGCCTCCATCGACCTGGCCGGCGCCGAGATCGCGATGTCCACGCAGATCGGCCGCGAGCGCTCGCTCGAGAAGGCGCTCTCCG
Source organism: uncultured bacterium (assembly GCA_965652565.1). Classification (GTDB taxonomy): domain Bacteria; phylum Actinomycetota; class Thermoleophilia; order Solirubrobacterales; family 70-9; genus RSA11. The sequence continues at coordinate 22,093 of CBFGWL010000008.1, read as the reverse complement.
CCGTCGCCGACGACTACGACTTCGTCTGCATCGACACGCCGCCGAGCCTCGGCTTGCTCACCGTCAACGCCCTCACGGCGTCCGACAAGGTGATCGTCCCCGTGCAGTGCGAGTATCTGTCGATGAGGGGACTCGTCCAGCTTCAGAACACGCTCGAAATGATTCGCGAGAACCTGAATCCGCGGGTGAAGATCGAGGGCATCCTGCCCACGATGCTCGACTCGCGGACGGTGCACGCGAAGGAGGCCGTCGAGATCCTCGAGGAGAACTTCGGCGAGCTCGTGTTCAAGTCGCGCATCCGGAAGGCGATCAAGTTCGCCGAGGCGCCGGTTCGCGGCAGCAGCGTCCTGAAGTACGATCCCAAGTCCAACGCTGCGGACTACTACCGCGAGCTCGCGAAGGAGGTCTTGACGAATGGCGGATCGTAAGCGGGCCAGCATGCGGGAAGGCCCCCTGGCCGACCTGTTTCGCTCGACCGCGCGACCCGAAGTCGACGATCCACCCGAGGCGCCCGAGGTTCCCGGGCGCGGCGAGCGCGAGCGCGAAGAACGGCGCGCCGAGCCCCCGGCGCCCGAGCCCGAGCCCCGCGCCGAGAAGCCCGAGCCCGAGCCTGAGCCGTCCGCGCCGGACGAGCCGACCTTCTACGACCAGGAGGAGGAGCCGGATGCCGAACCGGCGCCGCGGGACGACGTGGGGCTGCCGTCCTACGAGGCCGAGGGCGCGAGCACCTCGGCCCCGCCGCCCGCCAAGGACCGCCTGAGCCGCATCTTCGCCGAGGAGCCCGAACCCGCCGGGGCGATGTACGGGCGGGAGGAGCCCGACTTCAACGCCATCGGCGAGCCGCCGATGCCGCACGCGCCCGTGATCCGGGTCGTCGGGGTCGGCGGCGCCGGGGTCAACGCGATCAACCGCATGGTCGAGGCGCAGATCCCGGGCGTCGAGTTCATGGCGATCAACACCGACCTGCAGTCGCTGCAGCAGTCGATGGCGGACGTCACCGTCCACCTCGGCGCGGGCCAGCAGCGCGGCTTGGGCGCGGGCTCCAACCCCGAGCTCGGCTACAAGGCGGCCTTCGCGGAGCAGGACAAGATCAAGCGCCTGCTCAAGGGATCGGACCTGGTCTTCGTCACCGCCGGCGCCGGCGGTGGAACCGGCACGGGCGCGGCGCCGGTCGTCGCGCGCCTCGCCCGCGACGTGGGCGCGCTCACCGTCGGGATCATCACCAAGCCGTTCAGCTTCGAGGGCACCCGCCGGGCGAAGCAGGCCGAGGAGGGCGTGGACGCGCTCTCCGCCGAGGTCGACACGCTGATCGTCGTGCCCAACGAGCGCCTGCTGTCGGTGCTCGCCAAGAACACGACCATGATCGAGGCGTTCCAGGTGGCCGACGACGTGTTGCGCCAGGGCGTCCAGGGCATCTCGGAGCTGATCACCCTGCCCGGGCTCATCAACCTCGACTTCGCCGACGTGCGCACGACGATGCGCGACGCCGGGCACGCCCTGCTCGGCATCGGCATGGGCAACGGCGACAACCGCGCGGTCGCGGCGGCCGAGCGCGCGGTCTCCTCGCCGCTGCTGGAGACCTCCGTGAACGGCGCGCGGTCCATCCTGCTGTCGATCACGGGCGGCCCCGATCTCACCCTGCTCGAGGTGAGCGACGCCGCCAAGATCGTCCAAGAGGCCGCGCATCCGGACGCGAACATCATCTTCGGCGCGAACCTGGACGACTCGCTGACCGATCAGGTCTGGATCACGGTGATCGCCACCCGCTTCGACGGCCGCGGCCGGCGCGCCGACGGCGCGCAGACGGAGAAGCGCCCCGCCGGCACGGCGACGGCCAACATCCGCCGGCCCGCCGACCGCCGCGCCGGAACCGCGAAGAGCTTCGAGACCCGCCCGCGGGACCTCAGCATCGACATCCCGGAGTTCGTCCCGAACAACTGAGCCCGGGGCGTTCGTGCCGCCCGCCCGCGCGCATAAAGTGCGCGCATGAACTCGCGCGGGGTTGTCGCCGCCGGTCATCCGCTGACCGCCGAGGCCGGCGCAGCAGTGCTGCGCGAGGGCGGGAACGCGATCGACGCCGCCGTCGCGGCGGTTCTCACATCGTTCGTCACCGAGAGCCCGCTCACCGGCTTGGGCGCGGGCGGGTTCATGCTGGTCCACGACGCCGACCGGACCCAGCTTCTGGACTTCTTCGTCGCCGCGCCCGGGCACGATGGGATCGAACGCGGCACGGAGCTGCACCCAGCGCCGGTGTACTTCACCGAGGAGGTGCCGCAGATCTTCAACGTGGGGGCGGCGTCGTGCGGTGTGCCCGGCACTCCCGCGGGCCTCGAGGAGGCGCTGCGCCGGTTCGGCTCGATGCCGCTGGCCGAGCTCGTTCGCCCCGCCGTCCGCGCCGCGCGCGACGGGGTCGTCATCAACCGCCTGCAGGCGTATCTGTTCAAGATCCTCGAGCCGATCCTCCTGTTCGAGGCCGAGGGTCGCGCGGTGTATGCGCCGGAGGGGCGGTCGCTGCGCGAGGGTGAGGTGTTTCGCTTCCCCGAGTTAGCCGACGCGCTCGAGCGCTACGGGGCCGAGGGCGCCGCGCCGTTCTACACCGGGGAGCTGGGCCGGCGGATCAGCGGGTGGGTTCAGGAGCGCGGGGGCACGATCGGCACCGGCGATCTGGCCGCGTACGAGGTCGCGGTGCGCGAGCCCGTGCGCGCGCGGTTCCGCGGCCGCGACGTCCTCACGAACGCACCGCCTTCCCCGGGCGGCGTGCTGATCGCCTTCGCGCTGGAGTTGTTCGAGCGCCTGGGGCGCAGCGACCTCGAGACGACGGTGGCCGTCATGGCGCAGGCGCAGGCGGCCCGCGGGGAGGCCTTCGCCCGCGAGCTCTCGGAGGAGGGCTTTGCCGAGCGCTTCCTCGACCCGGCGACGCTCGACGCCGCGGCCGCCGCCGCGGCGGAGCGGCGCGGGCTGACCGCCGCGGAGCAGCCCGGCGACGCGCTCGGCAGCACCACCCACATCGCCGCGGTGGATCGGGAGGGCCGTTGCGCGTCGGTCACGTGCTCGAACGGGACGGGATCGGGGATCCTGGTGCCGGGCACGGGGGTGCACCTCAACAACATGCTCGGCGAGGAGGACCTGAACCCGCTCGGGTTCCATCGGATCGCCCCTGGTGAGCGCCTGCCCTCGATGATGTCTCCGACCGTGATCCTGCGCGACGGTGAGTTCGAGGCGGGCCTCGGCAGCGCCGGCTCGAACCGGATCCGCTCGGCCATCGTCCAGACGGTCCTGCGGCTGGTCGACGACGGCCTCGACGCCCAAGCGGCAGTGGACGCGCCGCGCGTGCACTTCGAACGGGGCGTCCTGCACGCCGAGCCGGGCGTGGACGTGGCCGCGCTCGAGCGCGTCGCGGAGCTCGGCGTCGAGGTTGAGCGCTGGCGCGAGCGCAACCTCTTCTTCGGCGGGGTGCAGGCGATCGCGCGCCGGCCGGACGGCGCGCTCGTCGGCGGCGGCGACCCCCGGCGCGGCGGGGCCGTCGCGGTCGCCTGAGGGGCTCACGGGGAGCGAGCGCGGCGTTGAGCGCCCCAGTCGTGAAGAATCCCCGGTGATGGCGGTGGATTTCGAAGCCGAGGGCCTCGTCGAGGGGCTTGAGGGGCGCCACCGCGAGGCCCGCCTGCAGCTCCTGCGCGAGCTGTATGAGCAAGGCGTCTCGATCGACGAGCTGCGCGAGGCCGTCGCCGAGGACCGCCTCGTGTTGCTGCCCGTCGAGCGCGTGCTCTCCGGCGGCGGGGGGCGCTATACGCTCGCTGACATCGCCGCGGAAGTCGGCGTCGAGGCCGAGACGCTCGCCCGGCAGCGCGAGGCGCTCGGCCTGCCGATCGACGATCCCGGTGAGCCGGTCGGCACCGAGGGCGACCTCGAGGCGGCGCGGCGGGTGCGCATCCTGCTCGACGCCGGGCTGCCGGAGGACGGGCTGCTGGAGGTCACGCGCGTCGTCGGTCTCGCGATGTCGCAGGTGGCCGCCGCGAACCGCGCGCTGATCGTCGAGTCGCTGATCCGCGAGGACGACACCGAGCTCGACATCGCACACCGGTTCGCCGCGGCGGCGAGCGCGCTCGAGCCGCTCGTGGGCGAGATCCTGTCCCACGCGCTGCGCATGCACCTGCTCGAGCAGGTGCGCCACGACGTCCTCGACGCGGTCGGCCACGAGGTCCGGCCCTCGAACACGACCGTCGTCACCGCCTGCTTCGCGGATCTCGTCGGCTTCACCCGGCTCGGCGAGCGCCTGCCCGTCGAGGAGCTCGGCGCGGTCACCGGGCGGCTGGCGGAGCTCGCCGGCTCGGCCGCGCACGGCGGGGTGCGCCTGGTCAAGCTGATCGGCGACGGCGCCCTGCTCGTCGGGGCCGACAACGACGCCGTGCTCGAGGCGGCGCTACAGGTCCTCGAGGCGGCCGAGGACGATCCGGACTTCCCGCCCGTGCGCATCGGCGCCGCGCGCGGCCCGGCGATCGCCCGCGCCGGGGACTGGTACGGCCCGCCAGTCAACGCTGCGGCGCGGATCACGGCGATCGCGCGGCCGGGCAGCGTGCTCGTCGACGAATCGGCGCAGGCGGAGGCGGGGGAGGGATTCCGCTTCTCGTACGCGGGTTCCCGGCGGCTGCGCGGCATGCGCGACGACCGCAAGCTCTATCGCCTGCGGCGCGCCACGAGCGAGTAGGCCGCGGCCCGGCGCCGCGTCCGGCTGCCGCGACCTCGCGATCTTGACGAGTAATCCCACACAATCGCGAAGTCGCGCGCGGCGGCTTCGCGAGTTCGACATGTTGTTGGTTGATCCAACGAAATCGTGAAGTGGTGGCGCCGCCGGCTCAGTGGATCGGCGAGGCCGTTGCCGTCGCCGGGGTGAGCTCGAAGACCCAGAACGGCTTGCCGGTCACCTCGACTGAGACGTTGAAGACGGGGACGTCCTCGATCGCGCCACGAAACGTGCCCGAGTGCGCGTGCCCGTGCATGACGAGATCCGGCTGATGCTCGACGAGCGGGCCGGCGAGCCGGTCGGAGCCCAAGAAGGCGAAGATCCCGTGGGGTTCGCCCTCGAGCGTCCCCGGGATCGGCGCGTAGTGCAGCAGCACGAGCCGCAGGGGGCAGTTGGCGATCGCGCGCAGGCCCTCATCAAGCGCCGCGACCTCCGCCGAGGTCTCGGCGTAGACCTCGCGCAGGAGCGGCTCGCCGAAGTCTGGGAGGTGTGAGCCGGCGAACCCGCCGACGAAGCCCTTCGTGCCGACCACGCCCACGTCGATGCCGTGCAGGCACTCGGTCGTCCACGAGCGCTCCAGCACCTTGATCCCGCCCGTGGCGAGCGCCTCGATGAGCTCGTCCGCGCGGTTCTCGTGCCAGTCGTGGTTGCCCAGCACGGCGAGCACCGGTGCTTGCACCCCCACAGCCGCCTCGGCCAGGATCGCTGCCTCCTCGGGCGTTCCGTAGCTGGTCAGATCGCCGGCGAGCAGGACGAGGTCGACCTCTCGGCCGAGCTCGGCGAACTCCCGGGTGATCGCCTCCCGGCGCGATTCGCGCGCGTGGATGTCGCCCGCCGCGGCGACCCGCAACCGGCGCGAATGCTCCCCCGGGGGTGTGGAGCGATCGCCGTTCTCCATCGCGCGGCGGCTACCCGCAGCCTGGCGTTTGAACCGGCCGGGAGCCGCCGGCTGGAGGTTCAGCCCGCGGGCGCGGGGTATCCGATGGCGGCGCATGTCGGACGCCGATCACCCATTCGCTGACATCGAGGCGACGTTCCGCAAATCCGTGAGCGCCCTCACCAGCGCGGGCGTGCCCTTCCTGCTCGGCGGCACCCTGGCCTCGTGGGCGCGCGGCGGCCCCGAATCGCGCAACGACCTCGACCTGATGGTCAAGCCGGCCGACGCGGAGCGCGCGGTCGAGGTCCTGGAGGAGGCCGGGATGCGTGGCGAGCGCCCGCCGGAGAACTGGCTGCTCAAGGCGTGGGACGGTGACGTGCTCGTCGATCTGATCTTCCGGCCGAAGGGCTTCGAGATCACCGACGAGGTGATCGAGCGGGGCGAGGTGCTCGAGGTCCTGGCGATGCAGGTGCGCGTGATCTCGCTGGAGGATCTGCTCGTCTCCAAGCTCCTCGTCCTCGATGACCACCAGCTCGACCTGGCGCCTGCGCTGCGCATCGCGCGGGCCCTGCGGGAGAAGATCGACTGGGCCCAGGTCCACTCCCGGACCGCCGAGTCGCCGTACGCGGCGGCGTTCTTCACCCTGATCGAGCGCCTGCACCTGATCGACGGCACGCGCGCCGGCCACCACGAGCGCGCCGACGTCCGCGTTCTCAACTGACGCCGGCGTCAGTAGCGCAGCAGGGCCGCGGCGCCGCCGACGTCGCGCACCGCATCGCCCGCTTCGCCGTCGAGAGCGGTGATCGTCGCGGACGTCTCGAGCGCCCGCTCGACGAGCCACTCCGCCGACACGCTGCCGCTCCCATCGCGGGCGGTCGCCTCGATGCGGCCGTCGCGGTCGATCAGCAGGTGCTCGACGCGCCCCTCGACCAGCGCGTCGGCGATGGGCGCCGGGCCGAGCGCGGCCCGCTGATCCGCGGCCGCGCGCTCGCGCGCGGCCTGGATGAGCTCCAGCTGCCGGCGCGCGTTGCGCTCGCAGACGAGCTCGGTGATCCGCTCCTCGAGCCGGCCGAGCGGGGCGGAGATGAGGTCGTGGTTGTCGAGCTCGTCGACGTGCAGGGCGGCGTGGCCGTTCATGCCGTGCTCGAGCTCGCGGGTGAGCTCGCGGGGGCCGAGCGCGAGAACCTCGGCGACACCGAGCCGATTGGCGCGATCCGCGATCAGCCTGCCGACCTCGTGCAGGAAGCGTTTGCGGTTGTGCTCGAGCCGATCGCCGAAGCGGTCGCGCCCCGAGCTGCTCACGCCCTGCTCGCGCGCGGGGTTCGGGGGCGCGTTCGACTTGCGCTCGCGCCAGTCCAGCTGCATGGTTTCGAGCTCGAACGCGGTGCGCTCCTCCAGCGCGCCGGCCTCCCAGCGGGCGAGGCGCACGCGCTCGTTCGAGACGATCGCGACGCCGCGCGCCCGGCCGTCGTCCACGGCCGCGAGCAGCGGCATGATCGCGGCGCGGGGCCGGTGCACCACGCCGGTCCTCTCGGGGCCGAGCTGGCTCGAATACCAGGCCTCGCGGCCCTCCTCCCCGGCCTCGATGAAGCCGATCTGCCCGCGCTCCGCGGGCGGGTGGCCGCCGTCGGGAAACCGCGCGAGGATGCGCTTCGCGGCGCTGCGGATGGCAGCGCGCCGCGATCCCTCGGCCTCGCCTTCGAGCTCGCGCAGGGCGGCGCGCAGCTCCGCGTGCCAGGTCTGGCCCCGGTCCCCCGGCTCGACGTGGATGCAAACGGAGAGCACCCCGTGATCCGGCGCCCAGTTGAGCAGGTCTGCGACCTCCTCGCGGGACGGCAGCTGGGGAGTCATTGCGCCCCGCCTACCCGCGCCGTCGCGACGGGAAACGGGGTCGGTCAGCCGGGCTTGCGGGCGCTCAGGACGAGGTTGTAGAAGAGCGCCGCAGGCAGGCGCGGTTCGAGCAGGGCGACGTCCACACGCTGCAGGGCGATGTAGCTGCGGAAGGCGAACTTCCGCCAGCCCATCGGCACCTCGTCGGGCTCGGCTGTCGACTCCAGGGTCCGCAGCCACCAGCCGTAGACGTTGGCGAGGAGCTCCTCGCCACCGACGTGGACGTCCTCGAAGCCGGCGCGCGCGATCTCCTCGCGCAGCGCGCCCGGCGCGAAGGCGTGTACATCGACCTCGCTCTCCAGCTCGTGCCCGGCGGACTCGTGCTCATGTTCGTGGCCGGCATGGGGCTCGTGGTGCCCGTTGCGGGCCGAGGCGCCGAGCGCGCGCCTCCACAGCGGCGCCATCGCGCCGCCGAGCCGCTTGGGGACGGTCGCGAGGCGATCGCCGTACTGGGAGGGCTCGCCGCAGAACACGATCGCGCCTCCGGGCCGCAGCACGCGGTTGAACTCGCCGAAGGCGACGTCGAGGTTCGGGATGTGATGAAGGACGGCGTGGCCGAAGACCAGATCGAACGACTCGTCCTCGAATGGCAGGCGCTCGGCGTCCGTGTGCTCGGTACGCACCCGGTCGGCGAGCCCGAGGCGCTCCGCGGTGCGCTCGAGCGTCGCCAGCATGCCGGTCGAGATGTCGGTGGCGACGAGCTCGCCGACGACGTCCTCCTGCATCAGGTTGAGCGAGAAGTAGCCGGTGCCCGCGCCGATCTCCAGGCCGCGCTCGAAATGCGGGAGCGGCCCGCCGCGCAGCGCCTTCGTCAGCTTCTGCCGCGTCTGGTCGCGCCCGATGGCGCCGAAATCGATGCCCCACTTGGCGTCGTAGTCGCGCGCCGCCACGTCGTGGTAGCGCTCGTTGACGTCCCGGATGTGCGCTGCGGAGGCGTTCGGGGGTGCAGGCATGGCGGGGAATAGTACGTTCTGCCGCCTTGCACTACGTCCAGCAGGATCAACCCGATGGCGTTCCGCCGCTCGAGCTGACCGGCGAGCGAACGCTGCCCGACGTGCCGGAGGAGAACTACTGGTACCGGCGCCACCTGGTCGTCTACGAGTGGATCGCGCAGCGGGTCGCGGGCAAGCGCGTGGCCGATCTGGCCTGCGGGGAGGGCTACGGCTCCGACGTGCTCGCCGCGGCGGGCGCCCGTGAGGTCATCGGCGTGGACGCCAACCCCGATGCCTACGAGCACGCGCGGCTGCGCTACCGGCGGCCCAACCTGAGCTTCCGCCGCGAGCTCGTGGAGGAGTTCGCGGGGCCCGTCGACGTCGTCGTCTTCCTGCAGACGATCGAGCACATCCACGAGCCCGAGCGCCTGCTCGAGGCGATCGCCGCCGCCGCGCCGGTGAGCTACATCTCGACCCCGAACCGCCTCACCCTGGCGCCGCCCGGCGCGGAGAAGTCCGAAAACCCCTGGCACCTGCGCGAATACACGCACTCCGAGTACCGCGAGCTGCTCGCCCCGCACTTCAGCGAGGTGCGGATCATGGGCCTCTTCCACGCGCGCAAGCTGCGCGCCCACGAGATCGCGCTGCGGCTCGGCTGGGACCGCGTCCACAAGGCCCTGCGCATTACGAAGCCCTTCTACGACCGCTTCACGCCGGCGATCTCGGCCGCCGACTTCCGGCTGGTCGACGAGGACGACTGCGACCTCGACCGCGCCTTGGATTTCGTCGCGGTCTGCCGTGCCTGAGACGAACGGCCGCCGGGGCGCGCTCGCGCTCGTCCTGCACTCCCACATGCCCTACGTCGAGGGCTTCGGGACCTATCCGTTTGGCGAGGAGTGGCTCTTCGACGCCGTCCTGCGCTCCTACCTGCCGGTCCTGGATGCGGCTGAGCGCGTCACCTTCACCGTGACCCCGGTGCTCGCCGACCAGCTCGAGGCGCCCGGCGTCTGGGAGCGGCTGCGGGAGTTCGGCCGGCGGTACCGAGTCGAGGCGGCCGAGCTCGACGCCGAGGAGGTGGAGGCGGATCTGCGCGCCGCCTGCCTCGATGAGGCCGAGCGCTACCGCGCGGTCCTCGCTGCGCTCGAGCGGACGGGTGGCGATCTGCTCGAGCCCTTCCGGGCGGCGGCCCGCGAGCGCGGCGTGGCGCTCATGGCCTCCGCCGCCACGCACGCCGTCCTGCCGCTGCTCGCCACCGACGGCGCGGTGCGGCTGCAGATCGACGCGGGCTTGCGCTCACACCGCCGGCGCTTCGGCGAGCCCGCGGGCTTCTGGCTGCCGGAGTGCGCGTATCGGCCCGGGCTCGAGCGGGCGCTCGCCGAGCACGGCATCGAGCTCTTCTGCGTCGATCAGAGCGCGCACGAGGGCGAGCTCGACGCGCTCACGCCGGTCGCGACCGCGGCCGGGCCCGTGGCGTTCACGATCGACTGGCCGGCCGTCGAGCTGGTGTGGTCCCTGCAGGGCTACCCGTCGGACCCGCTCTACGCCGACTTCCATCGCAAGTCGCTGCGCGGCTCGCGGCCGTGGGGTATCGGCGGGGCGCCGCGCGACCCGGAGGCGGCGCGCGCGCGGGCCCGCGCGCAGGCGCGTGAGTTCCTCGCCGCGGTGGCCGGGCGGCTCGAGCGCTTCCGCGCCGAGCGCGACCGCGAGGGGTTGCTGGTCTTCGCCGCCGACACGGAGCTCTTCGGCCACTGGTGGTGGGAGGGGCCGCACTGGCTCGCGGAAGTGGTGAGCGGCGCGGCGGACGCCGGGGTGGAGCTGATCACCCTGCCCGAGGCGCGCGAGCGCTTCGGGGCGCAGGAGCGCCCGCTGCGCGCGGCGACGTGGGGCGAGCACAAGGATTTCTCCACGTGGGATGCGCCGGACGTCGCCGACCTGGCCTGGGGGGCGCGGCGGCTCGAGCTGCGCCTGCTCGCTCGGCTCGCCGCACGCGACGTCGATCCGCAGCGCGCGGAGCGGGCCGCTCGCGAGCTGCTGGCGGTCCAGGCGAGCGATTGGGCCTTCCTCGACAAGCGCCGCCAAGCGGGCGATTACCCCTACCAGCGCGTGACGGGCCACGCCGAGGCACTCTTTGAATCCCTAGACTCACCGAACCCGCCGGGGCCTCGCTTGCGCAATCTGGCGCCGGACCTCTCGCTCGCTTCGCTGCTGACCACCTGACACCGCCGACGTTGAACCGCGTTCTCGTTCTCTCCTGGGAGTACCCGCCCTTGATCGAGGGCGGCCTCGCGCGGCACGTCCGCAAGCTCGCCGAGGGGCTCGTTGGTCAGGGCGTCGACGTGCACGTCCTCACGCGCGGCGGCGAGGAGTCGCCCGCGGAGGAGATCACGGCGGGCGTGCGGATCCACCGGGTGATCGAGCCCAAGCGCCCGACGGACCTCGGCGAGTTCGTCGCCTGGGTCGAGCGCATGAACTCCGACATGCTCGCCGCCGGCGTCGAGCTCGGCGACCGCTTCGACTTCGACCTGGTCCACGGTCACGACTGGCTCGTCGCGATGGCCTGCGATCACTTGGCGCGGCGCTTCGACTGCCCGCTCGTCACCACGATCCACGCGACCGAGCACGGCCGCCACCAGGGCTGGGTCGACAAGCACCCGCAGTCCTACATCCACGGCGTCGAGCGCTGGATCACCAATCGCGCGGACCGCGTGATCGCGTGCTCCTTCTACATGCGCGAGCAGATCGCCGACATCTTCGGCGTCGACGAGGGCCGCGTGCGCGTGATCCCGAACGGGATCGACCCGGCGGACCTGCAGCCGCACGACGAGGAGGGGCTGCGGCGCCTGCGCGCCGAGTTCGCGCAGCCCGACGAGAAGCTCGTGTTGCTGGTGGGTCGCCTCGTCTACGAGAAGGGCTTCCAGCTCGCCCTGGAGGCGATGCCCGAGGTCGTCACCGGCGCGCCCGGCACCCGCTTCCTCGTCGCCGGTTCCGGCACCCACGAGGAGGAGCTCAAGCGCCAGGCCGAGGCCCTTGGGCTGCTCGAGCACGGCACGTTCTTGGGCTGGATCGGGGACGACGTCCTGCACTCGCTCTACCGGATCGCCGATCTGTGCGTGGTCCCGTCGATCTACGAGCCGTTCGGCCTCGTCGCCCTCGAGGCGATGGCGTCGTGCTGTCCGTGCATCGTCGCCGACACCGGCGGCCTGCGGGAGGTGGTGCCCGAGGAGGGCGCCGGGTTGCGCTTCCGCCCGCGCGATCCGGACGCGCTCGCCGAGGTGGCCCTGCGAGTGCTGCGCGACGAGGAGCTCGGCCGGCGCATGATCGCCGAGGGCCTCGAGCACATCCGCAGCTTCGACTGGGCGGACGTGGCGGCGGACACCGCGGCGCTCTACGACGAGCTCACGGGCGTCGCGGGCCAAAAGCGGCTGTCGCTCTAGCGGCGGCCGCTCAGGTCAGCTCGGCGACGGCCTCCTCGAACACGCGCGTGTGCTGATCCACGTCGTCCTCGGTGGTGAGGGGCGACATCAGCGCCATGTTGTGAAACGGCGTGAGCATCACGCCGCGGTTGAGCGCGTGGAGGTGCAGGTAGCGCTCGAGCTCGGGATCGGACGCCGCGTGGGCCTGCGTGCCGTTGCGCGCCGGCTCGGGCTCGAAGCGGTACTCGGCCCGGCAGCCGAGCTGCGTCACGTTCCAGGGCAGCTCCTGGCGCGCGATCACCGCCTCGACGCCTTCGCGGAAGCGGGTCGCCAGCGGGATCGTGCGCTCGAACGCCGCCTCGGTGAGCACGTGCTCGAGCGTCGCGCGCACGGCGGCGAGCGAGAGCGCGTTGCCGGCGAGCGTGCCGCCGACGCCGCCCGTGTCCTCGTAGTCGGCGTCGGGGCGAGCGAGCGCGCGCTCGGCCAGTTCCGCGGTCAGGCCGAGGGCGCCGCAGGGCACGCCGCTGCCGATCGCCTTGCCGATCGTGAGCATGTCGGGTTCGAGGCCCCATTCCCTGGTGCAGCCGCCGACGCCGGCTGAGAACGTGTGGGTCTCGTCGATGATCAGCAGCGTCCCGTGCTTCCGGGTGAGCTCCCGCAGCGCCTCGTGGTAGCCGGGGTCGGGCAGGACGATGCCCATGTTCGTCATCGCGGGCTCGGCCAGCACGCAGGCGACGTCGCCGGGAGCGAGCGCGCGCTCGAGGGCGTCGACGTCGTTGAACTCGATCGCGCGCGTGGTCTGCGCCGGATCGACGGCTGGCCCGACGTTGCCCGCGCGCGAGCGCGTGCCGCCCTCGGGCGTGGCGACCGCGAACGCCTCGTCGACCGAGCCGTGGTAGCAGTAGCTGTAGACGAGCACGTAGGGGCGGTCGGTGACCTCGCGCGCGATGCGCAGCGCGTGGCGGTTCGCGTCGGTCGCGGTGAGCGTGAAGGTCCAGCGCTCCACTCCGAAGCGCCGCGTGAGCTCCTCGCCGACCCAGGCCGCGTTCTCGGTGGGCAGCATGGTGGTGATCCCGCGGTCGAGCTGGGCGACCACCGCTTCGCGTACGGGCGCCGGGCCGTGACCCGGCATCGCGCCGGTGTCGCCGAGCGCGAAGTCGATGTAGGAGTGGCCGTCGACGTCGATGATGTGGCTGCCGCTGGCGCGCTCGCCGTATACGGGAAAGCCGCCGGCCCAGCGCATCATCCAAGGCATCGGCACGCCGCCGAAGAGCGAGCGCAGCGCGCGCTCGTGCAGCTCGCGTGAGCGCGGGTGCTCCAGCTCGAAACGCTCGAGCTCGTTCGCCAGCGACTCGGCGAGGCGGTTGCGGTCGATGCTCACGTGGGCGGCTTGAGCGTGGTCTCGGCTTCGGGGTCCGGCTCCACGGGCTCGGGCCAGCGGAGCGTCTGCGGAGCATCGCGCATCCGCAGGATCCGCGCTGGAACACCTCCGACGACCGCGTTGGCCGGAACGTCGCGCGTGACCACCGAGTTGGTCCCGACCACCGAGTTGTCGCCGACCGAGACGCCGCGCAGAAAGCAGGCGTTGTAGCCCACCCAGACGTTCGACCCGATGCGCACGTCGCGCTTGTAGATCCCCTGCGAGCGGATCGGGCGCTCGACCTCCACGACGCCGTGGTCGAAGTCGATGAACATCGCGCGGTCGGCGATCACGCACTCGTCGCCGATGCGCACGCGCTGGTACGCGGAGATCGTGCACTCCTGACCCATCACCGTCTTTGCGCCGATCTCGACGACGCCTTCGTGGCAGCGGATCTTCGTGCCGTCGCCGATCCAGGTGAAGCGCCCGAAACGCACCTTCGCGCCGCGTCCGATCTGGAGCTGCACTCCCCGTCCGAAGAACACGGGGCCGTCGGTTTCCCAGCGCCAGCCGGCCGGCGTGAGGTAGCGCCGCCACGCGTAGCGCCACAGCAGGCGGGCGTATTTGGGCCGCATCATGCCGTTGCGGCGGGTGAAGGCCAGAAAGCGAATGAGCCTGCTCACGGTGGCGGCAATTTAAACTCGGGCGCTCGTGACCGAGTCCCCCGTCAAGCCATCCGGCTCGCTTGCCGAGCGACTCGTCGGCGGCGACCGGCGCGCGCTCGCCCGTGCGATCAGCCTGGTCGAGAACCGTGACCCCGAGGGGGACCGGCTCGTCGCCGAGCTCTTCGGGCGCACGGGGAAGGCCCGGATCATCGGCCTCACCGGGCCGCCCGGCGTCGGCAAGAGCACGCTGATCGGGGCGCTTACCAAGGAGCTGCGCGCGGCCGACCGCACCGTCGGGGTGCTCTCGATCGACCCGTCGAGCCCGTTCACCCGCGGCGCCGTCCTCGGCGATCGCATCCGGCTCTCCGACCACTTCCTGGACGAGGGCGTCTTCATCCGCTCGATGGCCTCGCGCGGGGCGCTGGGCGGGCTCGCCGAGGCAGCGCTGCAGGCGGCGCTGCTCATGGACGCCTCGGGCAAGGACGACGTCCTGCTCGAGACCGTCGGGGTGGGGCAGGGCGAGATCGACATCGTCGACCACGCCGACACCGTGCTCCTCGCGCTGATGCCGGGCTCCGGAGACTCGATCCAGGCGCTCAAGGCCGGCGTCATGGAGATCCCCGACATCATCGTCGTCAACAAGGCCGACCACCCGCTCGCCGACACGATGGTGCGCGAGGTCCGCACCGTGCTGGGCCTCGGCCCCCGCGGTTCCTGGAAGGTCCCGGTCGTCCGCACGGAGGCCTCACAGGGGCGCGGCATCGCCGAGCTGCTCGCCAAGATCGACGAGCACCAGGAGCACATCGCCGCCGAGGGCTCGCTCGAGCAACGCCGCGCGCGCAACCTGCGGGCCGAGGTCCTCGGCATAGCCGCCAGCCGCATCCGCCGCGAGCTCGAGGAGCGTGCGGAGCGCGATCCCACCTGGGCGGAGGTCCTGGAGAGCGTCGTGCGCCGCGAGACCGACCCGGCGACGGCCGCGCGCAAGCTGCTAGAAACGCTTGGGGATGGCTGAGGAGACCAAGACGGAAACCGGGGCGGAGGGGGCTGGCGCCGCCACCGCGACCGAAGGGCCCGACCTGCCGGCGCCGAGCGCCGAGGAGATGGCCGCCTGGAAGGGCTACCGCCTCGACGAGATGAACGGCAGCGGGGTCGGCAAGGTCGAGGGCGTCTACGTGGACGAGCCGAGCGGCGAGCCCGTCTGGCTGCTCGCCCGCATGGGCCGCTTCGGCCACTACTGCCTCGTGCCCGCGCGCGACGCCGTCGCCGGGGTCGGCCGGGTATGGGTGCCCTACGCCCGCGAGCTGATCCGCAAGGCGCCGCGCATCGAGCCCGGCACGCCGGTCGAGCGCGACAAGGAGCGCAAGCTGCTCGAGCACTACGGCGTCGGCACGTCGGCGGCGGGTCGTGGCGCGGAGCTCGCCAAGCGCCCCGAGGACGCGATCACCGCTCGCCCCGCCTAGCGGAGGCGAAGCGCGGGCGGCCCCTCGCCGCCCGCGCCTACCACTCGGTCAAGCCGCGAGCCGCCGATCGCGCGCCGGAATCCGCGACCAGCTGTCCGAGAACGCGAGCGCCTCGGCGAAGCTGCGCGCTTTCGGAGAGAGTTCGCGGGGTGCGCCGTCGAGTCGGCTGCGGCGGATCGGGACTACGACCTGATCCCGATCCAACTCCTCGCGCACGGCGACGAGCTCTGCCCACCGGGTGTTGCCGTGATCGCTGCCCATCTCTTCCTCCCCCTGTGCCGGGGTACGGTGGTTCGGCGCGAGTGTAAGCGCGTCCGTCGGACGTCAAACGGTGCGCCTCGTGACAAAAGCCGCAAAGTGGGCGTTCGTCTTACGCGCTACATGCCGAGGGCGCGCGCGATCACCATCTGCTGCACCTCGTCGGTGCCCTCGCCGATCGTGAGGATCTTGGCGTCGCGGTAGAAGCGGCACACGGGATACTCCTCGATGTAGCCGTAGCCACCGTGGATCTGCACGGCCTCCTCGCAGGCGCGCACCGCGAGCCGGCCGGTGATCAGCTTGGCCTGGGCCGCGGTGAGCGTGAACGACTCGCCCGCGTCCTTCTCGAGCGCGGCCCGGTAGGTGAGCAGGCGCGCAGCCTCGAGCTGCGCGGAGATGTCGGCGATCTTCATCTGGATCGCCTGGAAGCGGGAGATGGGGCCGCCGAAGGCCTGGCGCTCCTTGGCGTACGCGAGCGCCTCATCGAGCGCCCCCTGGGCAAGGCCGATCGCCATCGCCGAGACCCCGATCCGCCCGCCGTCGAGGATGTGCAGGAACTGCTTGAACCCGTCGCCGCGCCGGCCGAGCAGGTTCGCCTCGGGCACGCGGCAGCCGTCGAAGGTGAGCGGCCGCGTGTCGGACGCATGCCAGCCCATCTTGCGGTAGGGCTCGCCCTGCTCGTAGCCGAGGGTCCCGTTCGGGACGATGATGTTGGAGATCTCGCGCTCGCCGCCCGAGCTGCCCGTCACAGCCGTGATCGTCACGCAGCCCGAGATGTCCGTGCCGGCGTTGGTGATGAACTGCTTGGCTCCGTCGATCACCCACTCGCCGTCCTCGAGGCGTGCGGTCGTGCGGGTCGCGCCGGCATCGGAGCCCGCCTCCGGCTCGGTGAGCCCGAACGCGGCGAGCTTGCGCCCTGAGCACAGCTCGGGCAGCCACTCGGCCTTCTGCTCGTCGGTGCCCCACAGGTAGATCGGCTGGGTGCCGAGCGAGGTGTGCGCGGCCAGCGTGATCGCGACCGAGCTGTCCACGCGCGCGAGCTCTTCGACGGCGAGCACGTAGGACAGGGTGTCGGCGCCCCCGCCGCCGTACTCCTCTGGGTAGGGGATCCCCATCAGGCCCAGCTCGCCGAGCCGGGCGACGAGGTCGTAGGGAAACGACTTCGTGCGATCGAGCTCAGGCGCGACCGGCGCGACCTCGTTGCGCGCGAAGTCGCGCACGGTCTCCCGCAGGAGCCGCTGCTCGTCTGTGAGCGCGAAGTCCACCGCGGCGATCTTAGGCCGCGCCCTCGCTCACCTGTGGCAGATGGCGAACGAGCGCGCCTTGGCCGGCTTCCGCGAGAGGTTGTCGATCTCCGTCACCCAGCGGGTCGGGTCCGGTCCGGGATACGCCGACGCGACCAGGGCCGCCCTGCCGTAGCGAATCGCGTGTCGCACGCCACCGCCGATGATCGACTCGCCGGCGGGGCAGGGCACCGTCACGTGCTTACGCGCACGCTTGGGCGCCCTGTAGCTGCGGCGCACGTAGCTCAGCCCGCGCACGGACGCGCAGATCGCGACCACGGTGACCCCGAGCCGCCTCGTATCGAAGTTGTCGACCGCTACGCGCCAGCCATCGTCGGGGCGCTTGCCACGGTCCCTCGAATCGAACGGGGCGCTCGCGACCAGGCGTTGGCTGCGCTCCGGGCCGCCAAGGAGCGCGCCTCCGGCCAGCACGTGCTTGCCCCCACCGCAGCGCGCCGATGCCACCTTCCCCTGGCGCGCCGGTGCCCCGGTGCGCTGTTTCGGATAGGACACCTTTGCTCCCGAGGCGCAGACGGTGGTCTCGTAGAGCCCAAGGTTGCTCGTGGACGGGAACCGGTTCTCGGCGACCTGCCACGTGGAGTCGGGGCCGGTCTGGGTCGGGACCTGGTTGGCGATGAAGATCGAGACGTGGTACGCGTCGCCGATTGGGAACGAGTTCGGCGGGATCGCCGTGTCGAAGGAGCCCAGGACCGCCGCGCCGATCCCGGCCAGGCGCTCCGTGCCGACGCATGGGGAGTACGTCTTCTGCTCGCGGCGTATGTCAGGGCCCCAGTTCGTGGTCGTCGACGTGTACCTGAGCCCCAGGCCGCCCCCCGCGAGCACTTGGCTGGGCGCGATCAGGATCACCGCGCAGACGGAGACGATCGCAAGGGCTGCCAGGTGCGATGCGCGGAGGCGCATGCTGGGCAGCGTAGGTCGGCACGGGCGAGCGTGAGGGGGGAGGATCTGACCGGAGGCTGCAGCTCTCAGGCAGCCTCGGCCTGCGCGCCGGCGCCCGGCCCGGGCACGGCGTAGGCGTCGCGGACGCTGAGCTGTGCTCCGCAGCGCTCGCAGATGCGGCGGTCGTTGACGCGCCCGCCGCATTCCTTGTGGAGGATCAGCACCGGCGGGCCTTCGGGGCCGGCGAGGTACTTGTCTCCCCAGCCGATCATCGCGACCAGCACGGGCCATAGATCGAGCCCCTTCTCGGTGAGGAAGTACTCGTAGCGTGCTGGGCGTTCCTGGTAGGGCCGGCGCTCGAGGATCCCCTCGTCGAGCAGGCGCTGCAGGCGGTTGGAGAGGACGTTGCGCGCGACCCCGAGCGACTCCTGGATGTCGTCGAAGCGGCGCTTGCCGGTGAGCACATCGCGGATCACGAGCAGCGTCCAGCGCTCGCCGATCAGCTCGAGCGTGCGAGCGATGGAGCAGTCGAGGTCGTAGTCGCGGCGGAGCACTCTGTGTGATGTTCGCACACTGGGTTGCGTGGAGCAACTCACGATGTTAGCCTGCGTTTCGTCAAGCAACTAACCCTCTCGGAGGCGTCCCATGACGATCACAACCACTCGCACACGTTCGGCACGCAGCCGCCGGCGGCGCGCCGCGGAATCGGTCAGGCGGGCGCCTGAGCGCATCACGGTCCTGCCCAAGGTGCGCGTCGAGCTCACCGTCGAGGAGATCCTCGCGGACCTCGCGTACCCGGCCCGGGCGCCGCAGTCTCGGTGAGCGACGCCGCGGTCGCCTCCGCGCTCGCCTTCGCCGAGCGCAAGCCCGAGGCCACACGTACGCGCACGCTCACCTGGCAGGACCCGCTCGCGTCCGCCGCCGAGGCGGCCGACAAGACCGGGCTCGAGTACCTGCGCGCCATCGCGGCAGGCGAGATCCCGCCGCCGCCGATCGCGGTCACGCTGCGGCTGGCGCCCGTCCTCGTCGAGGAGGGCAGGGTGACCTTCGAGGGCACCCCCGGCGAGGAGCACTTCAACCCGATCGGCACCGTCCACGGCGGGTACGTGGCGACCCTCCTGGATTCGGCACTGGGCTGCGCCGTGCACACGACGCTGCCGGCGGGCGTCGGCTACGCGACGCTGACGTTGGAGGTCAAGTACGTGCGCGCGATCGGCCTCGAGGTCGGCCGCCTCGCCTGCGCGGCGGAGGTGGTCCACGCCGGGCGCAGCCAGGCGACGGCCGAGGCGAAGGTCACCGGCCCCGACGGGCGGCTCTACGCCCACGGCACGACGACGTGCATGATCCTGCGGGCGGGGAGCTAGCCCGCGAGCTCGCGGGCCAGGTCCACGAGGAGGCGCACGCCGTAGCCCGTCGGCCCCGAGCCCACGTACGCGCGGCCGACGTCCCAGGACGTCCCGGCGATGTCGACATGCGCCCACGGCTTGCCCTCGACGAACTCCTCGAGGAAGGACCCGGCGTAGATCGTGCCGGCCTTGCGCTTCGCCGCGGAGTTGACGAGGTCGGCCACCTTGCCCCGCGTGAGCTCCTTGTATTCGGGGTGCAAGGGCAAGCGCCACGCCAGTTCCCCGGTCCGCTCCGCGGCCTCGCTCACGCGCGCCGCCCACTCGTCGTCGTTCGAGATGAGCGCGGCGTACGTAGAGCCGAGCGCGATGAGCACCGCGCCGGTGAGGGTCGCCAGATCGACGAGGCGGTCCGCGCCCATCTCCGTCGCGCACCAGGTGAGCGCGTCGGCCAGGATGAGGCGCCCCTCGGCGTCGGTGTTGTTGACCTCGACGGTCTTGCCGTTGAGCTGGGTGATGATGTCGCCGGGCTTGACCGCGGTGCCGGACGGCAGGTTCTCCGTGGAGGGCACGACGGCGACCACGTCGAGCTCGAGGCCAAGCTCCGCGATCGCGGCCATCGCCTCGAGCACCGCGGCGCCGCCGGACATGTCCATCTTCATGTCCTGCATGCCCTGCGAGGGCTTGATGGAGATCCCGCCGGAGTCGAACGTGACCGCCTTGCCGACGAGGCCGAGGACCTCGCCGTCCCCGCGACCGCGGTAACGCAGGCAGATGAGGCGCGGCTCCTCGGCCGTCCCCTGGGAGACGGCGACGATGCCGCCCATGCCGCGCTCGGCGATCTCCTCGGGGCCGAGGATCGTCGCCTCGACGGCGTCGTGGGCCGCGGCGATCTCCTCGGCGCGCGCGGCGAGGAAGCTGGGCGTGGCGTGGTTGGCCGGCAGGTGCTGAAGCTCGCGGGCGCGGTTCGCGGCGGTGGCGGCAACGCGCGCGACGTCTACCGCCGACGCGATCGCGGGGTCGGCGGCGTCCGCGAACGCGAGCCGCTCGAGCCTCGGCTTCGGCTCGTCCGAGTCATCGGAGCGAAAGCGATCGAAGCGATACGAGGCGAGGATCGTGCCCTCGGTAAGCGCCGCGGCGGCCGCGACCGCGCTCACCTCGGGAAGCTCGGGCACGGCCCAGGCGAGCGTGCGCGCCTCGAGCTGAGCGGCTTCCTTGGCGACGCGCGCGGCCGCTACTCGCAGGGCCTCCGCGTCGACCTCATCCGCAGGGCCGAGCCCCGCGACCAACAGCCGGGCGGGACGCTCGCCGCGCAGGAGCGTGAGCTTGCCGGAGCCGGTGCGCACGTCGTCGGCTCCCGCGAGCGCCGTGAGCTCGTCCGGGAGCTGTGCGCCGTCGGGCAGCGCGATGGCATGCACGTCGGCGTCAAGCCTGCTGAGGGACTCTCCGTGCTGACCGACCTCCACGGCGCGCGAGTCTATCCGCGCCCCCGTGGACGACCGATCTTTATCGTTGGACGAGGCGCCAGGCGCCTCGTCTGTGGGTAGGACTCTCAACGTTTGAAAGGCGATTCATGTCGAAGACCGTGATCCTCGGAACAGCCCGGACGCCGTTCGGGAAGATGGGCGGCGCGCTCGCGTCGAAGGGCGCCCATGAGCTCGGCGGCCACGCGATCTCCGCTGCGCTCGAGCGCTCGGCAGTCGATCCCGAGCAGGTGCAGCAGGTCGTGTTCGGCCAGGTGCTGCAGGCCGGCCAGGGGCAGATCCCCTCGCGCCAGGCGCAGATCGAGGCGGGCATCCCCCGCGAGGTCCCTTCGGAGACCGTCAACAAGGTGTGCGCCTCGGGGATGCGCGCGGTCGGCATCGCCGATCTGCAGGTGCGCGCCGGCGAGCTCGAGGTCGGCGTCGCCGGCGGTATGGAGTCGATGTCGAACGCGCCGTACCTGTTGCCGGGCGCGCGCTTCGGGTTCCGGATGGGCGACGTCAAGGCGATCGACGCGATGACGCACGACGGCCTCACGAACCCGTTCACCGGCAAGCAGATGATCAACGAGGCCAGCGAGGTCTCGAACGAGCTCGAGCTCACGCGCCCGGATATGGACCGCTGGGCGGCCCGCTCGCATCAGCTCGCCGCGAAGGCGACGGAAGAGGGTGTGCTCGCCGAGGAGATCGCGCCGCTGACCGTGAAGGTGAAGCGCGACGAGCGTGAGGTGGCGGCCGACGAGGCGATCCGCCCCGACTCGACGGTCGAGACGCTCGCCAAGCTGCCGGCGATCGGCGGCGAGGACGCCACGCACACGGCCGGCAACGCGCCGGGCGTGAACGACGGCGCCGCCGCGGTCGTGGTCGCGTCCGAGGAGTGGGCGCAGGCCAACGGCAAGGAGGTGCTCGCCAGGGTGCTCTCCTACGGCGCGATCGCCGACGACTTCCCGTACCTCGCGAAGACCCCCGCGAAGGCGGCGAAGGTCGCGCTCGAGAAGATCGGCAAGTCGCCCGAGGACGTCGACCTCTGGGAGATCAACGAGGCGTTCGCGTCCGTGGCGCTCAACTCGCTGCGCATGCTCGGCGTGGACGAGGAGAACGTGAACGTGAACGGCGGCGCGATCGCGCTCGGCCACCCGATCGGCGCGTCGGGCGCGCGGATCATCGGCGCCCTCGTGCACGAGCTGCGCCGGCGCGGTGGCGGCATCGGCTGCGCGGCCATCTGCTCGGGCGGCGGCCAGGGCGACGCGATCGTGCTCGAGGTGCTCGGCTAGGCACCCGGCGGTTTTCGCCGGCGCCCGCTCGGTCGCGGGCGGGCGCCGGCACCGAACTCCACAGCGTTCGTGGTGCCGCAACCGCCGGCCCCGCGACTTCGCGATCTTGTTGGTTGATCCCACACAATCGTGAAGTCGCGAGAACGCCCTCTGCGAGCGCACGATCTTGTTGGTTGATCCCACGGAATCGTGAAGTCGCGGGGGCGGCCCCGCCTA
>CBFGWL010000007.1:0-58334 GCA_965652565.1 uncultured bacterium | reverse complement strand
GGCTGAACCGCGCGGTCGTCCGGCCGGCTGCCCACGTCGTTCAGCCCTCGTCGTCGAAAACCGAAGGCCAGGGCTGAACGTCGCGAGTGTCCGCCCGGCGGCCCTCGGCGTTCAGCCCTCGTGTGCGAAAAGCGGCGGCCAGGGCTGAACGTCGGGGGGTCAGGGGGTGATCGGGTCGCCGACGCTGACGGACCCGGACGTGAGCAGGTCGGCGCGCAGGCCGCCGCGGTGGGTGAGCGGGCGCATGACCGGCAGTCCGGTCAGGCGCTCGAGGTGTGAGCACGGCTCGCACAGGCGCCGGCCGACGGCGCGCGCCGAGCCGATCTGGAACTCCCGGCCGACGAGCGCGTTCAGGTCGATCCCGCGCGTGAGGACGTTGCGGCGCGCCTCCTCCGGGGCGAGCTCGATGCCCTGGGCGCGCAGCGCGTCGAGCGCCTCCGCCTCGATGAGCGTGATGTCTTGGCCGCTCTTGCCGGGCTTATAGAACGTGCCGCTCCCGGTGAAGTAGCGATCGCCGGGGATCCCGCGGCCGGCCTCCAGCTCGACCCGCTCGTGCGAGCGCATCTCGCCCGCCCCCTCGGGCGCAGTGAAGAGCGCCGCGACGACGCCGCTGCTTCGCGGGGAGTCCGGGGCCTCGCCCCGGGTCGCGTCGCTCGCGTCAGGCATCCCCGCCCCTGCGGGATTCGGGGCTCAGCGCCGCGCCCAGCACCAGGGCGCCCTGCGCCACCGCGTCCACCGCGTACGCCCAGTTGAGCCGGCCGCGGCGCCGGTAGGTGACGTCGATCGCGGCCAGCGTCGCGGCGGTGCCGGCGCCGACCAGACGCACCTCCGGCGGGACTGTCCCCCGGCGCAACGCCAGCGAGTTGGCCGCCGCCACCGTGAGCAGCAGCCCGCCGACGGTCTTGACGAGCCAAGCCTCGCGCTTCGGGCCGGTGACCCGCTCGAAGCTGCGGTAGTGCACGAGCGGCCAGAGCCCACCGACGAGGTAGTACGCGGCCTGGGCGCCAAGCACGCGCTCGATCGTCAGTGGTCCGTCAGCGCTCACGGGGCGAGAGCCTCGCACACCGCAGGGCGCGCGTGGCGCCACCGAGAGCCGGGGCGGCCCCGCCCAGCCGCCCCCGGTTCTCAGCTCCCCTTACACGCGTGCTCAGCCGGCCCGAAAGGGGCGCTTGCCCTTCCCGGGCTTCTCCGGGTCGATGTCGCCCACGGTGACGGTCGCGAACGCCGTGGCGCCCTCGCGCGTCGCCGAGACCTGGCAGTGGACCACCTTGCCGACGTCCTCCTCGGTCAGGCGGTAGTGGCGGCCGCTGCCCAGATGCTCGGAGTCGAGCCACGTGAGCGGATCGGTCCCGTACAGCCCGTCCGGATGCGGCGGGGTCGTGCGGCTGCCGAGGTCGTTCTGCGACGGCGCCCGGAAGCGCGGATGGCCCTCCATGTCGTTTGAGCGGTACCAGTCGAACGTGTACTCGGAGTTCGGCCGGTCCCACAGGCCCTTGTGGCATGTGACCTTCTTGCCGACCTGCCTGCGGCCCGTGATCCGCGGCGGCTTGCGCACCTCGGGGATCTCCGCCTCGGAGTACTCGCGGACCTGCACCTCGCGGTACCAGATGCGGTCGTTGCCGCCGTGCGACTGGAAGCCGATGTAGCCCGCGGGCTGCTGACGTGCGGTCGTCGGCGGATCACCGGCCCGGGAGGCCACGCGCGGCACGGCGTTGTCGAACTGGTTCACGACCACGCCGTCGATCAGCACCGTGAACTGCTGGCCGATCATGCGGATCTCCATCTCGTGCCACACGCCCTTCTCCAGGCGCTCGTACGTCCGTGACTGCGCGGCGTTCAGGTCCTTGAAGCCGTAGATCGAGCCCGTCTTGCGCGGGTCGCTCGACGGGTCGGGGCCGCCGCCGGTGAGCGTCTCGTTGATCTGCACCTCGTGGCCGCAGTAGACCTGCGCCCAGTGGCGGTGGTTGTTGGCGTTGCCGCCGGTCATCACCAGATCCGTCGTGCTGTTGAAGAGCAGCACGTTGTTCGGCACGGGCGGGTCGAGCGAGTCGCTCGAGCGCGCGCAGTAGGGGCCCGTGTAGAGGAACGGCGCGCCCGGGCCCTCGTCGGAGGCCGGCGGGTACGGGCCGTCGGCGCCCTTCCAGAAGTACGACTCGCTCGGCGCCGGCTCGGTGCGGTCGCAGAGCGCGATCGCGCCCGGGCAAACCTCGAAGCTGTAGCCCGTGGGCTTCGCGGCGAGCACCTCGCTCGTCGAGCCCGTGTAGCGCACCTCGGGCGAGCGGATCATCACGCCGCCGTTGCGGGTGGCGGTCGGGCTGTCCTCGACCATGTACTTGAGCTTCAGCGTCGCGTTGCCGAACGGCTTGATCGGGTACCAGAGGGCGCCGAAGGGCGAATCGTTGGGATCCATCGCGCCCTCCTCGGGGTTGAGCGTCCAGCGGTTCTCGGCGATCGAGGCCGCCTCGGTGCTGCTCGCGAACTCCCATTTCGCGAACGACTCCTCCGTCCCGTCGAAGATGTACTCGAAGCCGGGATCGGGAGGCGGGGCCTCGTATTGGGCCTGCGCGGCCGTGGGTGCGGCCAGCAGAGCTGCGACCGTGGCGAGCGCGCCCAGGAACTTCCTGGCCGCTCGCGGGCGGTGACCTGCGGGGGACTCAGCGTTCGGCATCCGCTCTCCTCCTCACCGGAGAGCTCGCTTCCCCCAGTGCGAGCACATCCGGTGCTCGTGTTTCGGCGCCACTGGAAGCGCCCCATCAACTGGCCGGAGCCTAGGACCCCAGCCGCCCGATTTCAAGGGCGCCGGCGAGGCCCGTCGCCCCGCCGCTCGCCTAGCGACGTCTGAGCCGGATCACGTCGTCCCCGCGGCGCAGGATGAGCTTGCCCGCCTTGCGCTTCCAGCGTGGGTTGGAATCGAGGAACCGCGCGATCCAGTTGTCCTGGCGGTGCAGGGCCGGCCCGCAGCCGATCGCGGTTCCCGCCACGCCGCCGAACCGCAGCCGCTCGCCCTTGACCTTGACGCGGGCGCCGAACTCGTTGCAGCCCGCGTCCCAGCGCGCGCGGTCCTCCTTGCCGTGGTGGCGCAACCGCAGGACGAGGCGCGTGCCCTTCACCAGCTTGGTGCGCTCGCCGTTCTTGACGACGGACTTCGCGACCCACGCCTTGCCGAAGAGCGCGTCGCCGCGCGCTTGGGCGCGGTCGGTGCTGGCGGTGCCGGGCAGGACGATCGCGAGCGAGGCGGCGATCGCGGCGGCGGAGGAGGCGAAGAGGACTCGATGCGTGGTTCGTGCGTAGCTCATGCCCCTACTACTGCGTCGCGCGCGAAACATCACATCCAGGCGGGGGAGGGGCGCCGATTTCGGCTCTCGCCGCAGGGTAATCGCCTCCCTGACCCGCGCACGGCGCTCCCCGCATGGACAACGAGTACCTCTCCATCTACCTCAACGACCAGCTCGCCGCCAACGTGGCTTGGCGCGAGCTGGCGCGTAGGACGCAGGGCAGCAACCAGGGCACGCCGCTGGGCGATGCCATGGAGGAAGTGACGGCCGCGTTCGAGCAGGACGTCGAGGCGCTGCGGGGCATCATGGGCAGGCTCGGGATCTCCCACAGCCGCGTCAAGCCCGTCCTCGCGATGGCGGCCGAGCGCGCCGGGCGCCTGAAGATGAACGGCACCTGGCGCTCCTACTCACCCCTCAGCCGCTTCGTCGAGCTGGAGGCGCTGTGCCTCGGGATCGACGGCAAGCGCCAGCTCTGGGAGAG
Source organism: uncultured bacterium (assembly GCA_965652565.1). Taxonomy (GTDB): domain Bacteria; phylum Actinomycetota; class Thermoleophilia; order Solirubrobacterales; family 70-9; genus RSA11. The sequence continues at coordinate 54,578 of CBFGWL010000007.1, read as the reverse complement.
CCTGCGCGAGTTCGCGCGGGTCGGCGAGCGCCTGCCCGACATCGACTTCGACGCGCTGATCGAGCGCGCCGAGCGCCAGCGCGCCTTGATCGAGCCCCACCGCCGGGCGACCGGCACGGACGTCTTGAGCGCCTGACCGGGCCGCACCAGCCCGCGCCCCTTCGGCGTGAGAGGGTTCAATCTCAGAGCGCGCGGGCACGACGAAGCCAGGACGGCCGTCAGACCGCGCGCGAGGAGGTCCCACACGTGGCAACCGCATATCCGGCGCACCTGGAAGCGGACGTCATGCTGCGCGACGGCTCGACGGTGCGCGTGCGGCCCGCCCGCGAGGAGGACGCCCCCGGCATCCAGGCGCTCTTCGAGGGGCTCTCCCCGGAGGCCCGGATCTTTCGCTTCTTCTCCGGCGCCATAGCCCCCGGCAAGGCCGAGGCGATCGCCCGCGACATCGACTACGCCGACCGCTTCGCGCTGATCGCCACCCGCGGGCCCGAGGAGCGCATCCTCGCGCACGGCATGTACGCGCGCACGGGCCCCGACCGCGCGGAGGTCGCGTTCGCGATCGCCGATGAGCTGCAGGGCCAGGGCCTCGGCACGATCCTGCTCGCCCACCTCGCGGAGGCCGCGCGCACGGTGGGCGTGGAGACCCTCGAGGCCGAGGTCATGCCCCACAACCACCGGATGATCGAGGTGTTCCGCGAGAGCGGCTTTCCCGTCGAGCTCTCGTCGGATCCCGGCGCGATCCACGTCGAGCTCCCCACCGAGTTCTCCGAGGAGGCGCGCGCCCGCTTCCAGCAGCGCGAGGCGATCGCCGCGGCCGCCGCGGCGCGCCACTTCCTCGCGCCGGCGTCCGTCGCCGTGATCGGCGCGTCGCGCCGGCGGGGAAGCGTGGGCGGCGAGCTCATCCACAACATGGCCGCTTCGGGCTTCTCCGGCCCGATCTACCCGATCAATCCCAAGGCGGAGGAGGTGGAGGGCCTGCGCGCCTACCCGTCGATCGGTGAAGTGCCCGAGCCCGTCGAGCTCGCGGTGATCGCGGTGCCGGGCGAGCGCGTGCTCGACGTGGCGCGCGAGTGCGCGGCGCACGGCGTGCGCGGCGTGATCGTGATCTCCGCTGGCTTCGGCGAGACCGGCGAGGAGGGGCGCCGGCTCCAGCGCGAGCTGCTCGAGGTCTGCCGCGCCGCGGGGATGCGCATGGTCGGCCCGAACTGCCTGGGGATCATGAGCCTGGCGCCGGGCGCGCGCTTCAACGCCACGTTCGCCCCGAAGGTGCCGCCCGCCGGCAACGTCGCTTTCGCCTCGCAGAGCGGCGCGATGGGCCTCGCGCTCATCGAGTTCGCCGCCGATCGCAATCTCGGGATCTCCGCCTTCGCCTCACTCGGCAACCGCGCCGACATCACGGCCAACGACCTGCTCGAGTACTGGCACGAGGACGACGCGACCGACCTTGCGCTGCTTTACATCGAGTCGTTCAGCAACCCGCGGCGCTTCGCGCGCGTCGCCCGCCGCGTGGGCCGGCGCAAGCCGATCGTGGCGGTGAAGAGCGGGCGCTCGCGAGCCGGGGCCCGGGCGACCAGCTCACACACCGGCGCGATGCTCGCCGCCTCCGACGTGACCGTCGACGCGCTCTTCCGCCAAGCCGGGGTGATCCGCACCGACACGCTCGCCGAGCTGCTCGACGTCGCCTCGCTCCTCGCCAACCAGCCGCTGCCCGCCGGCAACCGGGTCGGCATCCTCACCAACGCGGGCGGCCCGGCGATCATGTGCGCGGACGCGTGCGAGGCGGCCGGGTTGAGCGTCCCGCCGCTCGACGACGAGACCGCCGCTCGGCTGCGCTCCTTCCTGCCCAAGGAGGCCTCGGTCGCCAACCCGGTCGACATGATCGCCACCGCGACGGCGGACCACTACCGCGAGGCGATCCGCACCATGGCCGCCGCCGAGGGCATCGATGCGCTCATCGTGATCTTCGTGCGCCCGCTGCTTACGCGCTCGGAGGACGTCGCCGCCGCCGTCCGCGAGGCGGTCGCGGACCTGCCGCGGGAGATCCCAGTGCAGGCGGTCTTCATGTCGCCGGAGGACAACGAGTCGGTCGGCGTCGCGGAGGGGATCCCGACCTACCTCTTCCCCGAGAGCGCCGCGGCCGCTCTCGCCCGGGTGCACGAGCACGTCCGCTGGCGCGCCCGCCCGCCCGAGCCGCCGGTGCGCTTCCCGGACGCGCGGGTGGACGAGGCGGCCGCGACGCTCTCCGAGGCGCTCGAGGATGGGGAGGAGTGGCTCGGCTTCGGCCGTCTCGAGACGCTGCTCGGTGCGCACGGCCTGCCGCTGGCCCGCTCGCGCGTCGTCCCCGACGCCGAAACCGCCATCGCCGCCGCGCGCGAGCTCGGGACCGCCGTCGCGCTCAAGGCGGAGGGGCCCGGCATCGTCCACAAGACCGACCTGGGCGCGCTCGAGCTCGACCTCCGCGGCGCCGACGCTGTCCGTGGGGCGATCGGTCGGATCGAGGCCAACCTCGAGCGCGCGGGCCTGCGCACCGAGCGCTGGCTCGTCCAGGAGATGGTGCCGCCGGGCGTGGAGCTGCTCGTCGGCGTCGTCCTCGACGAGACCTTCGGCCCGGTGGTGGCGTGTGGGGCCGGCGGCGTCGACGCCGAGCTGCGCAACGACGTCGCCGTGCGCCTCACCCCGTTGACACGCCACGACGCGCGCGACATGCTGCGCTCACTGCAGATGTATCCGTTGCTCACCGGTTACCGGGGCGCACAGCCCGCCGACGTCGCGGCCGTGGAGGAACTCCTGCTGCGCACGAGCGCGATGGTGGAGGCGCACGACGAGATCGCCGAGCTCGACCTCAACCCGGTGATCGCCGGGCCCCGGGGCGCGCTGATCGCCGACGCGCGCGTGCGGGTCGAGGCGGCGGGGCCGCCGCGCCCGTGGCCGCGCGCTGGAGCGGGGAGCGGCTGAGCGGTGGCGCCGAAGCTCGTCGTCGCCTACGACGGCTCAGAGCGCGGCGCGGAGGGCCTCGTGCTCGGCGAGGCGATCGGCGCGGCCCTGGGTCTCGAGCTCCTGGTCGTGACGGCGGTGCCCGCCGCGGGCTACATGTTCACCGAGGAGGAGTTCGAGCGGGCGCTGGAGGCGCAGCGCGAGGCGCTCGAGCAGTCGGCCGGCGCGCACCTGCCCGGCGGAAGCCAGCCGGAGTTCTCGGTGATCACGGGCACCTCGCCCGCGGCGGCGCTGCACGAGCTCGCCGAGCAGATCGAGCCCGCTGCGATCGTGATCGGCTCGGCGCACCATGGCGCGCTGGGGCGGGTGCTGCTCGGCAGCGTCGGCAACGCGCTGCTCACCGGCGCACCCTGTCCGATCCTCGTCGCGCCGCACGGCTACGCCAACGCGGAACCCAAGCCGTTTCAGCGGATCGGTGTGGGTGTGGACGGCTCCGAGGAGTCGGACGCAGCGATGCGCGTGGCGGGGGCGCTCGCCAAGCGGCTCGACGCCGAGCTGCTCATCATCGCGGTGGCCGAGCCGCCTGATTTCGGGCACATGACTCCACCCGCCGTGTTCGAGGGCGCGACCTACCAGGAGGCGGTCGCCGAGGCGATGGAGACGGTGCTCGAGCGCTACAAGGGCGAGGTGCCCGCGGGCGTGCGCGCCGAGACCAGGCTGCTGCACGGCGACGCCGGCCTCGCGCTCGCCGAAGCGGCCGAGGAGCTCGACCTGCTGATCGTCGGCTCGCGCCGCTACGGGCCCGTCCGCCGCGCGCTGCTCGGCGGCGTCTCGCACCGCCTGATGCATCACGCTCCGAGCCCGCTGCTGGTGCTCCCGCGCGACGCGAGCCCCGCCACGTTCGGCCTCTGAGCCGGGCGGGCTAGGAGTAGCGTGGCCCGCGCTTGGGGCCGCCCGGCTCCGCGTGCCAGGTGTGGGGCAGCGAGACCTCGACGTCGACGAGCAGTGATGAGGGATCGATGTCGGGGGAGGGCGGGGGCGTGGAGAGGCCCAGGTACGACGGCAGGTACCGGCCGGCGACCTTGTGCGGCGGCCACCACAAGTAATCGTGTGAGACCTCGCCCTCGCCGGCCCCGCCGGTGAGCTTCTGGCGGAGGTTGATCGACTCCGAGCCGGTGAAGAGCTTGCCGCGCAGCACGGGCTCGAACGGGCTGGGCTCGACGTCGGCGCCGGCCGCCGCGGCGATGTGCTCGGCGGCGGCATCGGCCTGCTGCGTCGCCAGTCCGCCCTGCTTGACCGGGAAGTTCGTGCCGTCGCCGGCCGCGTAGACGTCGGGCACGTCCACCACGCGGGCGTGGTCGTCGATGGGGATGAACCCGGACTCGTCCGCCGGCAGGCCGGGGATCGCCGGGCCGTCCAAAAGCGGCAGCGCAATCACCGCGCGCGCCTCCAGGCGCGTGCGGTCGGGCACGACGTGGAAGCCGTCGTCCTCCTCGATCACGTGCACGCCGCAGTGCGTCTCGATCCGGCGAGCCTCGAGCAGGCGCCTGACGGCGTCGCTTGCGATCGGGCCGAAGAGGCTGAGCGGCTCGGACTCCGGGGTGAGCACGACGAGGTCGGGGTGGACCCCGAGGTCGTCGGCACGCCGCCGCGCGAGCAAGGCGAGCTCGTAGACCGGGAGCGGCCACCTGGACCCCGGCGGCACCACGAACGCGATCCGGTCCTCGGCGCGGTCATGAGCGCCGCGCAGCAGCGCGTCGACGGAGGGCGTCTCGGCCAGCTGCGCGGTGAGGGTGTGGGCGCGCTCGTACGCCGGCCGCGGGCGCGCGCCGACGCAGACGATAAGCGCGTCGTAGGGGAGGCGCTCGCCGGACGTGGTCTCGATGCGGCGCCCGTCGGCATCGACGCTCGCCAGGGCATCGCGGCGGTACCGCCAGCCGAGCTCGGCCAGGATCGGCGCGAGCTCCCGGCGCTCGGCCGGGCGCTGGGTGAACGGCTCCTCGACCAGGTGGGGCCTGTAGACGAACTCGGTCTCGGGCGCGAGCAGCTCGAGGTCGACCAGCTCGCCGGCCAGGTGGTGGAGCGCCAGAGTCGCCTCCAGCCCTGCGAAACCACCGCCGGCGACGAGTACGCGCTTGCGCGTGGGCACCTGGGCCATCGCCACTCAGGGTAGACATCGAGGTGCCGTCTGTGGCGATTTGGGCTGCACGTGCGCGCGCAAACGCATAGGCTCCGGCACGTCAGCGTGGCCAGCAAGCTGATCATCGGATACGACGGGACGCCGCAGGGCGACGACGCCGTCGCGCTCGGACGCCTGTTGGCGCAGGCGCTCGGCTATCGCGCGGTGCTCGCGACGGTCGTACCGTTCGGGCCGGGCCTGGCGGGGCGCGCCGACGAGAAGGTGCTGGCCGATGCGCGCCAGCGGCTCGAGCAGGTCGCGGAGGAGCGCATGGGCGGTGCCGACGTCGAGATCGACCTCGTCGCGAACCGCTCGCCGGCGCGCGGTCTCTACCTGCTCGCCACCGAGCACAGCGCCGGAGCGATCGTGGTCGGCTCGACCCACAAGGGCGCGGTCGGGCGCGTCGTGCGCGGCAGCGTCGGCGAGAACCTGCTGAACGGCGCGCCGTGTGCGGTCGCAGTCGCGCCGCGCGGCTACGGCGCCGAGGAGGAGCACCGCCTGCTGCGGCTCGGCGTCGGCTACGACGGCACCGAGGAGTCGCGTGCCGCGCTCGCCGCCGCGATCTCGCTGGCGGAGCGCTTCCACGCCCGGCTTGCGATCACCGCCGTCGCCGAGCCCGCGCCGATGGGCTATGGCGCGGCGCTCGCCGTGATGAGCGCGGGCGACTGGGAGGCCTACGAGGTGGAGGCAAAGCAGACGGTCCTCGACGAAGCCCTCGAGGCCGTGCCCGCCGATCTGCCCGTCGAGGGCCGGATCCGCCGCGGCTCGGCGGTCCGCGAGTTGGTCGAGGCGTCGAGCGAGCTCGACCTGCTGCTGCTCGGCTCGCGCGGCTACGGGCCGGTGCGCCGGGTCGTCCTGGGCAGCACGGCGGCGGGCGTCGTCGACGCTGCCCACTGCCCAGTCATGGTGCTGGCGCGCGGCGCCGGCGCAGATCCGCTGGGGCTCGCCCCGGCGACCGAAACGGAGGAGTAGCGATGGAGCCCTATCCCGTCAGCTTCTCGGTCACCTACCCGGACCGGGATCTCAGCCGCCTGACCACGTTCTTCCGGCTGTTCACCGTGATCCCGATCGCGATCATCCTGGGCCTCCTGGGCAGCGCCCTGAGCGCGCTCTTCATCCCGGTCCTGCTGATGATCCTCTTCCGCCGGAAGTACCCGCGCTGGTGGTTCGACTTCGGGCTGGAGATGCGGCGCTTCCAGAACCGCGTCGTCGCCTACCTGCTGCTGATGGACGACCGCTACCCGTCGACCGACGACCACCAGGCGGTCCGTCTCGATTACGTCTATCCCGACGCCGAGCGCGACCTCAACCGGTTCATGCCCCTGATCAAGTGGCTGCTCGTGCTGCCGCACGTGATCGTGCTGGTCGTGCTCTACATCGGCGTGTGGATCGCCGTTGTGATCGCCTGGTTCGCGATCCTGTTCACCGGCCGCTACCCGCGCGGCATCTTCGACTACGTGGAGGGCACGCTGCGCTGGAGCAACCGGGTGCAGGGCTACGCCTTCGCGCTCGTCACCGACCGCTACCCGCCCTTCAGCTTCGACTAGCCCGCGCCGCGCCCGCCGCCCGCGGTTTTCGCGCCCGCCGGCGGGGGCATCCGCCGCGCGATGGCCCCAGGCGCGTCGCAAAGCGCAGCCGATCTGGTCCCGGGCCAGCTCTCCTACCGCGCGCTGCGCGAGGGGGCGGCGGGTTGCCGGGCGTGCCCGCTGTGGGAGGACGCCACGCAGACGGTGTTCGGGGAGGGGCGTGTCTCGGCCGACGTGATGCTCGTCGGCGAGCAGCCGGGCGATCGCGAGGACATCGAGGGCAAGCCGTTCGTGGGTCCCGCCGGGCACGTGCTCGCCGCGGCGCTCGAGGGGGCGGGCCTCGACCCGCGCGACGCCTACGTCACGAACGCCGTCAAGCACTTCAAATGGAAGCGAAAGGGCAAGCGGCGCATCCATCAGCGGCCGAACGCGATGGAGCTGGCCGCCTGCGCGCCGTGGCTGGATGCCGAGGTTCGCCTCGTGCGCCCGCGCCTGGTCGTCGCCCTGGGTGCGACCGCGGCCCGGGCGGTGATCGGCCCGGGCTTCAAGGTGACCCGCGACCGCGGCACGCTCGTCGATTCCGAGCTGGCCCCGCTCGTGACGGGCACCGTGCACCCGTCGTCGGTTCTGCGCGCGCCGGACGATGAAGCCCGCCGCCTCGCCCGCGCGGAGCTCGAGCGCGATCTGGCCGCGGCCCTGCGCGAGCTGGACCGGCTGGATGACTAGACGATGGGCGCCTTGCGGATCGGCTGCTCGGGGTGGATGTATCGCGACTGGCGCGGCATTCTCTACCCGGAGGGCGTGCCGCAGCGCGAGTGGCTCTCCCGCTACGCCGAGGAGTTCGACACGGTCGAGGTCAACAACACCTTCTACCGGCTACCCTCGGTCGACGCGGTCGCGGGGTGGGTGCAGGCCACGCCCGACAACTTCGTCTTCGCCGTCAAGGCGAGCCGCTACCTTACGCACATCAAGCGGCTGCGCGACCTCGAACAGGGTCTAGACCGCTTCCTCGAGCGGCTCCAACCGCTGCGGGACTCCCGGAAGCTCGGTCCCGTGCTGTGGCAGCTGCCCGCGAACTTCCACCGCGACGACGCGCGTCTCGGGCACGCCCTCGACGCGATCGCCGAGCGCGCTGGCGGTCGGCACTGCTTCGAGTTCCGCCACGAGAGCTGGTTCGACGATGAGGTATTCGCGGAGCTGGAGCGCCACGACGCGGCGCTCGTGGTGGGCGACACGCCGGAGCGCCCGTTCCAGCGCCGCGAGCTCACGGCGGACTGGGCCTTCGTGCGCTTCCACCACGGCCGCCGGGGCCGGCGGGGCAACTACTCGCACAAGGAGCTGGAGGGCTGGCGCGATCTGCTCGCCGGCTGGCGCGAGCGCGCCGACGTCTTCGCGTACTTCAACAACGACTGGGAGGGATTTGCCGTGCACAACGCCCGTTTCTTAAGGAGCGAGCTGGGATTAGAACCGGCGCTCCGGGGGTAGGCGGGCGGCGAATGGAGGGACCCATGGCTAACGGCTCCGGGGATCTCGACGACGCATCCCTGCCGGACGTTCCGGAGGAGCGCCTCGCATGGATTTTCGGCTCCTCCCGCAGCGGGAGCACCTGGCTGCTGCGGATGCTCGCCGACCTGCCGCACGCGGTCGGGGTCGACGACCCGCACATCGGCCACCACCTCGGCGTGTGGCGGCCGATCCCACTCGCGTGGGCGGCGGCGGACGCCGAGCCGGAGCTCACCACGCTCGACCAGGTCAAGCGTGAAAAGCCCGGCTACTTCTTCGCCGACCGGTTCGCCGAGGTCTGGCGGCCGAAGCTGCGCGAGCTGATCGAGGCGCGCTTCGCGGCGCAGGCCGCGGGCGAGGGGGAGAGCGAGCCGCTCGTCTTCGTCAAGGAGCCCGGCTCGCAGGCAGCTGAGCTGTTGCTCTCCCTGTTCCCGCGCTCGCGCCTGATCTTCCTGCTGCGCGACGGGCGCGACGTCGTGGACTCCTGGGTCGCCGCCTACCAGGACGGCAGCTGGGCGCAGCAAGAGGGGGCCTTCCCGCTCGCCGAGGACGGCCGCGAAGCGTTCGTGCGCTGGCAGGCGAGCGTGTGGGCCTACCGTACGCACCTGGTCCACGCCGCCTTCCGGGCCCATGACCCGGCGCGGCGGGTGCTCGTGCGCTACGAAGATCTGCTCGCGCACACGGCGAGCGAGCTGCGCCGGATCTGCGACGCGGTGGGGATCGCGCCCGACGACGCGGCGCTCCAGGCCATCGCCGACAAGCACGATTTCAACCGCGTGCCGCGCTTCCGCAAGGGCGAGCGCTTCGAGGCGCGCTCCGCGACACCGGGCGGCTGGCGTGAGTCGCTGACGCGTGCCGAGCGCCGCGCGGTGCACGAGGTGGCGGGCGAAGCGCTCGTCGAGAGCGGCTACATCACGCCCGCCGAGCTCGCGGCCGAGCTCGGCACCCGCGCCGCCGCGTAGGCGATCTGCGTTTCGCGGAGCCGGGCGGGGGAATCCGGCAGCTCGTGAACGACGAGCGCAAAGAGAGCGATGAGCGCGACGAGCGCGGCGCCGAGAAGCCGAGCGAGCAGGGCGAGGCGGAGCCGACGCCCGGCGAGGACGGCGGCCCGATGGGCAACCCGGCCCAGGACGAGGAAGCGCTGAGCAAGCGCCAGCAGGAATCGAGCGACGACTGAGCGCGTCCGCGACCCGGGGGAGGAGCACGATGAAGGTCACCCGGAGCGACCCCGAGCAACCGGGGATCCGGCGGGTCAAGCGGGGCCGGGGGTTCAGCTACCACGACGCCACCGGCGAGCTGATCGCTGACGAGGAGGAGCTCGAGCGCATCCGCGGGCTGGCGATCCCGCCGGCGTGGGAGGACGTGTGGATCTGCGATGAGGCCTGCGGGCACATCCAGGCCGTCGGCACCGACGCAGCCGGCCGGCGCCAGTACCTCTACCACGACGCCTGGCGCGAGCAGCGCGACCGCGAGAAGTTCGAGCGGCTGCTCGAGTTCGGCGCGGCGATGCCCGCCGTCCGCAAGCGGCTCAAGGCCGGGCTCGAGCTGCCGGGGCTGGTGCGCGACCGCGTGCTCTCGTGCTCGGTGAGGCTGCTCGATATCGGGCTCTTCAGGGTGGGCGGTGACTCCTACGCGGAGGAGAACGAGAGCTTCGGGCTGACGACGCTGCGCAAGGAGCACGTGCGCATCCGGCGCGGCGCGATCCACTTCGACTTCCTCGCCAAGGGGGGCATCCAGCGCACGCAGCAGGTGGAGGATGAGCTTGTCCTGCCCACGGTCGCCGCGCTGCGGCGCCGCCGGGCGCCCGTTGACGAGCGCCTCCTCGCCTACCGCGCCGGCCGCGGCAGCTGGAGCGACGTGCGCGCGGACGAGCTCAACGGGCACCTCAAGGACCTGGTCGGCGATGAGTTCTCCGCCAAGGACTTCCGGACCTGGAACGCGACCGTGCTCGCGGCGGTCAACCTCGCGTCGCGCACGAATGCCGACGACCCGCAGCGCGCGGTCGGCGAGGCGATCGAGGAGGTGGCGGAGGTGCTCGGCAACACCGCTGCCGTCTGCCGGAACTCCTATGTGGACCCGCGCGTGATCGAGCGCTTCGAGGACGGGAAGACGATCGCGCCCGCGCTCAAGCGCCTCAACGGCGCTCCGGGCTTCGCCCGCCGCGACCGCATCGAGGCCGCGGTCCTACGCCTGCTTGGCTGACCGCGCGCGGCGTTCCTCGTCGGCGGGTCTAGGAGCCTCGATCACCGGCGCTCTGCCGGGCACGCGATCGGGTCTTCTCGTCCTTCGGATCCGAGGCCGCGTTCGCGTCGCGGACGATGATCGTCGCGAGAGTGCGGTCCGGGTCGTCGAGCGGGACGATGCGGTGGCGCCCCGGTTCCTTGAGCAGCAGGTCGAAGTCCGCCGGCGAGCCCGGGCCCACGTCGGCGCTCTCGCCGATCTCGGTGATCTCGAGCGTCGCGACCTCGTCCCAGGTCACGGTGAGGTCGAGCTGATCGCCCGCGTTCACGCGCACGCGCTCGGGCTTCTCGCCCACGGCGACGCGCGCCCGCACGAGCTCCCCGGGTCCGGTAGCCCCCGGACCGAGCTGGGTGGGGGCCGCCGGGGTGGCCGGGGTCGTAGTGGACGTCTCCGCGTCGTCGCGCGGTGGGGTGGGCGCTAGCGCGGCCGCGATCGATGAGGCGATCAGCAGCACGATCATGAGGATGACGAGGCGTCGGGCGGCCACGGCTCAGTCGACTCCCGATGTCCGTACTAGGGGCCATCCCCCAGACTGGACGAATGTTCCCCCCATGGCGCTAAAGGATTCCCCGGCGCCCACCGATTAACCCCGTGATGAGTAAGGCCAGCGCTTCGGTGCCAAGGGCAAACCCGCCGCGAGGTGGGGGCGCAAAGCCACGGGTCTTCCGAGTGGGAGACAGCCGGGTTGCCGCCGGAGACTTTGAGACCTCCAGTCGGGTTAGGGCTGACGGAGCACTGGCGAACACTAGGTCCCACAGGAGGGTACCCATGGTCCAGAAGCTCCGACAGAGGGCACACGGCGAGGGCGGTTTCACGCTCGTCGAGCTCCTCGTCGTCATGTTGATCCTCGGCCTGCTGGCCGCGATCGCGATCCCGTCGTTCTTCAACCAGCGCGACAAGGCCAAGGACGCCGACGCTAAGGCGGCCGTTCGCACGGCCCAGACGGCGCTCGAGACGTACGCCACCGACAACGGCGGCTCGTACGCGGGAGCATCCGCGCAGGATCTCAAGGACATCGAGCCCGCACTCGGCAACGCCGACTTGGAGGAGCCCACTACCGCCGCTAAGACCTACTCGGTTACGGTCAATTCGGATGTAGAGGGTCAGTCCTTCACGATCTCCCGTGACTCGTCAGGTGTGCTCGACTCCGACTGCACCGAGAAGGGCAAGGGCGGTTGTCCCAGCGACGGCAAGTGGGCTGCCACTGGCCCCGACGGGGAGTAGGCATCTCGACAAGTTCGTGACCACGTGTCGCGACAGCGAAAAGGGCGGTCCGGGGGGCCGCCCTTTTTCGTGCGTGAAAACCCGGCGTTTGGCGCCTAGGGGACTAATGAGAAACGCCTTTGTGCCGATAGGGGTAGCGATGGTCAAGGGGATCTCCAAGCTCTACGTGCGCGGGCGCTCCGAGCGGGGGTTCGCGGTTCCGACGGTCTTGGTGGCGATCATCGCCGCGTTCGCGCTCGGCAGCGCCGCTGTCGTCGCCTCGATCCACACGCAGAGCGGCACGACGCGCGACCAGAACACGAAGGCCGCGCTCGCCGCGGCCGAGGCCGGCGTCTCCGAGGCGATGCTGCGCTTCAACCGCATCGCCACGAGCTCCGAGGCCGACGCGTGCCTGCCGGTCGGCGGCGGCGCCCCGGACGCGACGAACTGGTGCCCGCCGACGCCGGAGACCACGGATCAGCCCTTCGACCGGGGCACCTTCAGCTACCGGGTCGGCATCCATCCCGCCTCGGGGAGCACGCCCGCCCAGCTCGAGATCGTCTCGACGGGGACCGTCGACGGCGTCACCCGCCGTGTCCGCGCGCTCGCCGACACGATCAGCGGCGGCTTCAAGCCGTTCCAGGACGCGAGCGTCGTTGGGCTCGATTCGATCATGTTGAACTCGAAGGCCACGATCGAGGCCGACGTCGCGACCAACGGCAACATCGGCCTGAACGCCAACTCGAGCCTGATCTGCGGTGACGCCCAGGTAGGGGTGGGCAAGGGGTTCAACCCCAACAACGGCAACAGCACCGTTACGTGCGATCCGGTTCAGGGCACCACCACATTGCCCCCCGTGAACCCCGGCGACGTCGCGACGAACAACTCGAACGACCGCATCTGCACCGTCGATCCAATGACCGGCCAGCAGTGCGCATCGTGGTCCTGGAACCCAAGCACGAAGCGCCTGCTGCTCAATTCCGGCGCGACGCTCACGCTCGGCGCTCCGGGCGGGACCTTCAACTATGCGTTCTGCAAGGTCACGCTGAATTCCAACTCCTACCTGTACATCGCCGCGGAGTCGAACGTGCGGATCTACTTCCTCGCCCCCGAGGACTGCGGCGGCGAGAGCGAGCCGCTCACGATCAACTCGAACTCGAAGATCCAGCCCACGGGCTCCGCTGCCACGCAGCTCGCTCTGCTCGTGGTCGGCTCGCCCTCCAAGGAAACGCGGATGACGCTCAACTCGAACGCGATCCTCTTCGGCTGCGACCAGGCCTTCGTGCTCTACGCGCCGCGCACCGATCTGACCATCAACTCGAACACGCACATCTGCGGCGCGACCGCGACCAAGTCGATCTTGGTCAACTCGAACTCCACGATCACGGCGACCAGCACCGCCGAGGAGTGGGAGTTGCCCGGGGCGGACGAGGGGCCCTCGTATTACGGCGAGCCACACGACTTCATCGAATGCTCGCCGACGCCGACCGGCGCGACCCCGGACAGTGGGTGCTGAGGCATGGAGGCGCTGCGGCGGAGGCTCCGGAGCGAGTCCGGCTTCACCTTGCCGGAGCTGCTCATCGCGCTCATGATCGGCCTGCTCATCGCGGCCGGCGCAGCGACGATGCTGATGGTGGCCGTGAAGGCCCAGCCGCGCACCTCCGAGCGCGCGGCTCAGATCCAGCAGGGCCGGGTGATGCTCGAGAACCTCACGCGTGAGCTGCGCCAGGGCGAGACCGTCTCGAACGCGTCGCCAAGCGGGCTGCAAATCCTGACCTACGTGCACACGTCGGGGTGCGGCTCGGGTACGCCGGGTGGCGACGCGCGGATGTGCCTCGTCACCTACGCCTGCTCCGACGACTCGTGCGTGCGCACCGAGCGCGACCCCGGCGGTGGCGGGTCGGCACCGGCGCGCACCGTCGTCACCGGGATCGCGGATCCAGCGGTATTCAGCTACGAGGGCGGCAGCGATACGACCTACGTGGGCGTGCGGCTCGTGTTCCCGCAGGCCGATGGGGAGGAGGCCGTGACCCTCAGCGACGGCGCGGCGCTGCGCAACTACTTCGACTCGACCGGCGATGCGTAGGTTCCGAGAGCGACTCTCTCACGTCGTCAGTGACGAACGCGGCATCACCCTCGTCGAGGGCGTCGTCGCGGCGATGCTGCTGGTGATCGGGGCGCTCGGGGTCTTCCAGCTCCTGGACACCGGTACGCGCAACACCTACCGCGCCGAGGAGAGCCAGGTCGTCAACAACCTGTTGCAGGCGGAGCTCGAGGAGATTCAGCGCCTCGACTACGCCGCGATCGCCCTCACCGAGGCACCCGCTCAGGTCGGTGACTCCGATGATCCACGGTGGCGCGTCTCCGGTACCCGGTACGCGGTCGGGCGCGAGGGCGATCAGCTCGAGCAGATGGTGTTCAACGGCGGTGAGATCCCGGGCGGCGGCACGGTCGCCGGCGGCACGGTCGAGCCCGTCTCCGGAGTCATGTCGGTCGGCGACGTGAAGGTGCGGATCTTCCGGTTCATCACCTGGACCGCCGATCCCGACTGCGAGGAGTGCGGCGCCGGGGCGATGAAGCGGATCGTCGTGGCGGCGAAGGTCGTCGAGGCGCCCGCCTCGTTCGAGCGCGCGGCGCAGGAGCTGCAGACGACGGTGACCGATCCGACCATCACGCCGGACGACAACCCGGCGCCGCCCGAGGACGATCCCGAGACGACGACCGCGCAGTTCTGGCTGACCGACACGACGTGCGACAACCCGGAGCGCATCCCGCCATCGAGCGATCACCCCGCGCACAACACGCGCGGAATCTGCGACTCCGGCCACAAGACCGGAAACACGCGCGGCGCGCCAGATCTCATGTATCCAGAGGCGCCCTCGGTCGAGGACAACCCGTCCGGGACCCTCTACGACTACGCAACTGATCCGGGCGCCGAGCCGGCGACCGGTGCGGACCAGGACGTGGGCCTGCTCATGCCCAAGAGCACGATCGACACGTGCCTGCTGGCGCCCGTCCTGAACACGCTCGACGTGAAGCGCCTCCTCGACGGGATCCTGAACATCTTGCAGTTGCCCAAGCTTCCCGAGCAGCTCGACGGCATCCTCGACATCACCGCGCTCGACGCGCAACGGCATCTGCGCGTGCATACGTGGGTGAGCCCGCCGATTAAGGGCTCGGGCGGGATCCTGCTGGGTCGCGGGACGCTCGAGCTGTTCACCAAGACGATCAACGGCTCCGTCCATCCCGGAGAGATCTGCGCCTGGCTTTCGGTACGGCAGTCGGTGACCGTCCCGGCCTGCCTCATCAACATCCTCGGGATCTGCATCCCGCTCGGCCAGACGACGATCGAGGTGGATCTGCCCGTGGTGAACGTCGGTCTGCTCAGCGGTGGCGAATGCCGGACCGGGCTCGGGCTCAACCTGACCAACTTCCAGTACTCCCAGAACCCGTGGCCCCAGGACTGGACCAAGATCACGGTGCCGATGTGCTTCGTCTCCGTGAACGCGGCAGGCGCGATCGTGCCGACGATCCTGCCGCCGAACAGCCGGATCGTGCTGTCGCTGATGGTCAGACGCTGGGGGACCGGCGGCGAGGGCCTCGAGTTCATGTACGACCAGGTGGGCTTCGAGAGCCGCCTGGAGCTCGAGACGAACAAGCTCCTGTCGTTCTAGGCGCCGCTCGCGCTAGGTTCCCGCGCCAATGGCTCTCGCCGCCATCTTTCTGTTCGTCGCCGGCTGTCTGATCGGCAGCTTCGTCACGGTCCTCGCGCATCGCATCCCACGCGGGGAGAACTGGGTGAGCGGCCGCTCGCGCTGCCCGCGCTGCGGCGCGCAGATCAGGGCTCGCGACAACGTGCCCGTGGTCTCCTGGTTGCTTCTGCGCGGGCGCTGCCGTCACTGCGGCGAGCCGATCTCCGCCCGCTATCCGCTCGCGGAGGTGGGGCTCGGAGTCCTGTTCGCGGCGACCTACCTGATCGTGGGCGACGACCCCTGGTGGGAGCTCGCGCTCGGCCTCGTGCTGTGCGCGGTCCTCGTCGCGACCACGCTCACCGATCTGGACCTGCGGCTGATCCCGAACAAGCTCGTCGCGGCGGGTGCCGTCGCGGCGCTCGCGATCCTCGCGGTCGGCGACGCCGGGGAGCTGCCGGCGCATCTCCTCGCGGCGGCGATCGCCGGCGGGCTCCTGTTCGTAATCGTCTTGATCTACCCGCGCGGCATGGGCATGGGCGACGCGAAGCTCGTGGCGATGATGGGCCTGTTTCTTGGGCGTGCCGTCGCCCCCGCCGTGCTGATCGGCTTCGCGGTGGGGGCCGTGGTCGGCGTCGCGATCATGGCGCGCCGGGGTGCCGCGGCGCGCAAGCAGGCCATCCCGTTCGGGCCGTTCCTGGCGCTCGGCGGCGTGGTCGGCCTGTGGTTCGGCGAGGACATCGTCGACTGGTATTTGGACGAGTTCTTCCCGGACGCGTAACCCACGCCGCAGCGCTCAAGGATTTGAGTCCCCGAGCCGATTGAGGAGTGAGCGCGCAAAGCGCGCGGAGACTCCCAATGGCACTTTTCTCTCCCTCCAAGTCCAACTCGATCGTCGGCCTGGACGTCGGCACCGACAGCATCGCCGCCACCGAGGTCCGCGCGAACGGCACCGTCGAGGTCGTCAGGCAGGGCATCATGCCGCTCGAGCCCGGGGTCTTTCGCGAGGGCGAGGTAGTCCACGCCGAGAGCCTCTCCGACGCGCTCAAGGAGCTCTTCTCGGCGAACAAGCTTGCGCCGAACGTGCGCCTGGGGATCGCGAACCAGCGCCTTGCGGTGCGCGTGCTGCGGCTCCCCGCGATCGCCGATCAGCAGGAGCTCGAGGCCGCGATTCGCTTTCAGGCCCAGGACAGCGTCCCGATGCCGCTCGAGCAAGCGGTGCTCGACTGGCAGGTGATCGGCACGAGCCAGGGCGCCTCGGGTGAGGCGCAGCTCGACGTCGTGGTCGTCGCAGCCAGGCGCGACATGATCGATCGGATGCTGGCCGCGATGCGTGGTGCCGGTCTGCGGCCGGTCGGCATCGACGTCTCGGCCTTCGGCCTCGTGCGCGCGCTCGCCCACGATCCGCAGCTTGCCGCCGCGGCGCCGGCTTACGAGCAGCGCGTTGCCGCCGAGGGCGAGGGCGCCGCCCCGCACGTGCCCGCCCGGCTGCTCTGCCACTTCGGCGACGTCACGAACCTGGCGGTCGCCCAGGGCACGAACTGCCTGTTCACCCGTATGGCCTCGTTCGGGCTGGAGGGCATGGCCCAGCGGCTCGCCGAGCGCCGGGAGCTCACGCTCGAGCACGCCCGCCAGTGGCTCGCGCACGTTGGGCTCGCCGCTCCCGTCGAGGAGATCGAGGGCGACCCCGAGCACATCGCCGCGGCCCGCGCGGTGCTCGAGGAGGGCGTCGACCGGCTCGCTGACGAGATCCGCGTCTCGGTCGAGTACTACAACGCGCAGGAGGGCGCCGTCGCGCTCGAGGGCGCCGTCGCCTCCGGTCCGGGGACGACGCTCCCGGGCCTCGTGGATCGCCTGCAGGCGAGCCTCGGCTATCCCTTCGTGACGGCTCGCCCCGCCGCGCTCGGCGACTTCGACGAGCTCACCGCCGCCCGCCTGACCCTGTCCTTCGGACTCGCCCTGGAGAGCTGAGCCCGTGCGTCCGGTCAACCTCATCCCGCCCGAGGAGCGCCGTGGCGATCGCGCGCCGCTTCGCCGCGGCCCTGTCGCGTACGCGCTGGTCGGCGGCCTCGTCGCCGTGCTCGTGCTCGTCGTGGCGCTCGTGTTGACCGGCAACAGCGTCACCGAGAAGGAGTCCGAGCTCGCGGCGCTCGAGGCGCAGCGCGACGCGGTCGCGCAGGAGGCGCAGGCGCTCGCGCCGTACGCCCAGTTCGCGGCCATGCAGCAGAACCGCGAGTCGACCGTGATCAGCCTCGCCGAGAGCCGGTTCGACTGGGAGCGCGTGCTGCGCGAGCTCGCCCTCGTCATCCCGAGCGACGTCTGGCTCGTCGAGCTGATCGGCGCCGCCGGGGGCGACGGATCCGACGATGAGGTCACCGGGCCGAACCTGGAGATCCAGGGCTGCGCGCGTGACCACGAGGCGGTTGCCCGCTTCATCGCGTCGCTTGAGGACATCGACGGGGTCACGCGCGTCGGTCTGAGCAACTCCGTGCGCCAGGACACCGAAAGCGGCTCGTCGGACTGCAACGGGCGCAACCTGCCCGCGAGCTTCCAGGCCCAGGCGGTCTTCGACAACGTCGTCGCCAGCTCCGCCGCGCCCGCGCCGACCGAGCCGGCCCCCGCCGAGCCCGGTGACGAGGACGCGCAGGAGGGCGATTCCGAGGCTGAGCCGGCGACGGCGAGCGCCGAGGAAGAACAGGGCAACGGCAAGAAGGCCTCCAACGTCGTGCCGGGGGTGGCCCGATGACGATGAAGTCCAGCGATCGCTCGATCCTGCTGGGGCTCGTGATCCTCGGCCTCGCCGCGGCGTTCTGGTTTCTCGTCCTCACGCCGAAGCGCGAGGAGGCGAGCGAGCTCGATACGCAGATCGCGCAGGTGCAGCAGGAGCTGGACGCGCAGCGCGCCACGGTCGCGCAAGCGGTGGCCGCGCGCGACTCGTATGAGCGCAGCTACCGCAGCCTGGTCGAGCTCGGCAAGGCCGTGCCCGACGACTCCGACACGTCCTCGATGATCGTGCAGCTCCAGGAGCTGGCCGACAAGGCGAAGGTGAACTTCGCCGGGCTCACGCTCTCCGCGGGCAGCGGTGGCGCGCCGGCGCCCGCCGCCGCGGAGACCACGACGGACCAGAACCAGGAATCGGGCGACGCCGAGAGCACGCCGGTCGAGGCGCCGACGATGGCCCCGCCGACCGAGGCGACCGCCGCGAACCTGCCGCTGGGCGCCACCGTCGGCCCGGCCGGCCTGCCGGTCATGCAGTACCAGCTCGATCTCACCGGCGACTTCTTCGGCGTGGCCGACCTGATGGCCTCGCTCGACAAGCTCGTGCACTACGACGGCGCAAAGCTCGCGGTGAACGGCCGCCTGTTCACCGTCGACGGTTTCACGATGGCCCCAGACGACAAGGACACGAAGAACCCGCCTGAGCTCGTCGTCTCGGTCTCCCTGACCTCGTACATCGTCCCCGCATCCGAGGGGCTCACCGGCGGCGCGACGCCTACTGCGCCCGCCCCTGCAACCACCACCACTACCTCCACGACGCCATGAAGCTCCCGCGCATCCCAACCGGCCCCGAGATCAAGCTCCCGAAACTGAAGCTGCGCAAGCGCTCCGGCGAGGATGCCGCGGAGGCGCCGACCGAGGCGCAGGCCGAAACGGGTGGCGAGGCGAAGCCCAGCCGCGCGGCGTCCCTACCGCAGCCGCCCGCGTTCGTCCAGGACGTCTACCGCGACCTGCGCGACCGCCGCCTGCTGCTGCCGGCTCTGGCGCTCGCGCTCGCGATCGTCGCCGTCCCGGTGCTGATGAAAGTCGATCCGCAGCCCGCGCCCTCGGTCGCGCCCGCCGCCGTGCCCGAGGACGCCGCAGCGGTCTCGCCGGCCGTGCTCGCCGAGCAGGAGCTCGGGGTGCGCGACTACCGCAAGCGGCTCGCGGAGCTCAAGAAGAAGAACCCCTTCGAGGCCAAGTTCCAGTACACGCCGAAGCAGATCGCCGAGCAGACCGCGATCCAGGAGCCGCCCGCCCCGGGGGCGGACGACCGCGGCGGCAACGACGACGGCGGCGCGCAACCGCCCAGCACGGGCATTCCCGACACGCCCGGCACGCCGAGCTTCCCGCCGCCTGCCGACACGACGCCCCAGCCCGAGCCCGAGGTCGAGACCGGCCTGCTCGTCCCCGAGATCGACGTGCGCTTCGGGCCCGTCGGCGACACGAAGAAGATCGAGAACGTGAAGCTGATGAAGCCGCTGCCCGGGAAGAACCGCGCGATCGTGATCTTCGCCGGGTTCGGCAAGACGGCTGACACCGCGCTGTTCGTGATCAGCGAGGACGTCGTGCGCACGCGCGGCGACGGGCGCTGCTCGCCGCGCGCGAAGAACTGCAAGTTCCTCACCCTCGAGGAGGGCGAGGCGCGGTTCCTGGATTACCGCAACCGCGACGGCAGCACGACCAAGTACCGGCTCAAGCTCAGCGACCTGCGCACCAAGGTCCGCAAGGGCCCCGACGTCGCGCGTTAGGCGCTTGCCGCCGCTGCGGCGCGCGGCCGACTAGCCTTCCGCGCGCATGTCGTTCCGCTTCACAACCGCCGGGGAGTCGCACGGGCCCGGCCTGGTCGCGATCGTCGAGGGGCTGCCCGCGGGGCTCGAGCTCGACCGCGAGCGCTTGGACGCCGACATGGCGCGCCGCCAGCTCGGCCACGGCCGCGGCGGGCGCATGAAGATCGAGCGCGACGCCGTCGAGATCCGCTCGGGCGTGCGCCACGGGCGCACCCTGGGCAGCCCGATCGCCGTGCTCGTCGCCAACCGCGACTACCCGAACTGGGAGGAGCGGATGAACCCGTGGCCGGTGGACGCCGAGATCGAGGAGTCGCACCTGCCGCGCCCCGGGCACGCCGATCTGGCGGGGCTGTGGAAGTACGGCTTTCGCGACGTGCGCAACGTCCTGGAGCGCGCCAGCGCCCGCGAGACCGCGGCGCGCGTCGCCGCCGGTGCGATCGCCAAGGAGTTCCTGCGCGCGCTCGGCGTGGAGATCTACAGCCACGTGCTGCGCATCGCGTCGGTCGCCGTCCCCGAGCCCGGCGATCTGCGGCCGCAGGACTTCGAGGGCGTCGACGAGTCGCCCGTGCGCGTGCTCGACAAGGCGACCGAGGAGGCGATGGTCGAGGAGATCAACCGCTTGCGCAAGGCCAACGAGAGCCTCGGCGGCGTCTTCGAGGTGCGCGCCTTCGGGCTCACGCCGGGCCTGGGCTCGCACGTCGCCTGGGACGAGCGCCTCGACTCGCGCCTCGCGCAGGCGATCGTCTCGATCCAGGCCGTGAAGGGCGTCTCGGTCGGCGAGGCGTGGGAGGTTGCCGCCGTCCCCGGCTCGCAGGCCCACGACGAGATCTTCTACTCCGAGGAGCGTGGCTGGTACCGCGAGACCAACCGTGCCGGCGGGGTCGAGGGCGGCATGACCAACGGCGAGCCGCTGATCGTGCGCGGCGCGATCAAGCCGATCTCGACGCTCACCAAGCCGCTGCGCTCGGTGGACACGGAGACCAAGCAGCCCGCGCAGGCGATGCGCGAGCGCACGGATTCCACCGTGGTGCCGGCCGCGGGCGTGGTCGCCGAGGCGATGGTCGCCCTGGTCCTCGCCCGCTGCTACCGCGAGAAGTTCGGCGGCGACCACATCGACGACGTCATCGCCGCCGTTCGCTCCTACGAGGAGCGCATCGGGTGGCGGCGCTGAGCGAAGCGCGCGGGCCGCAGCCGGCGATCGCCCTGGTCGGTTTCATGGGCGCCGGCAAGAGCCGGGCCGCCGAGGGCATCGGCGCCGTGCTGGGCGAGCCCGTCACCGACGTCGACAAGGAGATCGAGCGCGAGCTCGGCGAGCCGATCGCGGCCTACTTCGAGCGCGAGGGCGAGGCGGCCTTCCGGCGCCTGGAGGAGCGCCACACCCTCGCCGCGCTCGAGCGGGGCGGGGTGGTCTCGCTCGGCGGCGGCGCCGTGGAGAACGAGCGCATCCGCGCGGCGCTGGACGATCACTTCACCGCCTGGTGCCGGGTGAGCGAGGAGGTCGCCTGGGAGCGCTGCCGCGCGGGCGGCGACACGCGGCCGCTTGCGCGCGACCGCGGCGAGTTCGCCGCGCGCCTTGCTCGCCGCGAGCCGCTGTACGAGCAGGTGGCGCGCGCGATCCTGACCGACGGCGGTGAGCGCATGGGGCGCCGCGCGGCGCCGTGGCTGCGGGTTGCCGCGAGCCTGCCCGAGTCGCGCCTCGCGTGGGGCGCGTCGCGCTCGGGCGAGTACCCGGCGCTCGTCGCGACGGGCGCGGTGAGCGCGCTCGTGCGCGTGCGCGAGCTCGGTGAGCTTGCCGCCCGCGGGCTGCCGGGACGCTGGTTTCCGATCGCGGACGCCGCCGTGCTGCGCGAGCACGGCGAGCTGCTCGCTGGCCTGGAGGAGCCGATCGTGGTCGAGGGCGGCGAGCGCTCCAAGACGCTCGCGGAGGCCGAGCGTGTGCTGCGCGAGCTCGCCGAGCGCGGCGTGCGCCGCGACGACGGGGTCGTCGCGTTCGGCGGCGGGGTGGTCGGCGACCTCGCGGGCTTCTGCGCGGCGACCTACCAGCGCGGCGTGCCGGTCGTGCAGGTGCCGACCACGGTCGTCGCGCAGGTCGACTCCGCCTACGGCGGGAAGACCGGGGTGGACCTCCCCGAGGGCAAGAACTACGTGGGCGCCTACCACATGCCCGCCGCGGTCCTCGCCGATCCCGCGACGCTCGCGACGCTGCCGCCCGAGGAGGTCGCCGCCGGCTTCGCCGAAGTGGTGAAGACGGCGCTGCTCGCGGGCGGCGAGCTGTGGGAGCGCGTGCGAGCGCTGGAGGAGTTCCGTCCGGCGGAGCTCGCGGACGTGATCTTCGCGTGCGCGCGGACCAAGCTCGACGTGGTCGCGGCCGACGAGCGCGACTCGGGCGCGCGCCACACACTCAACCTGGGCCACACGGTCGGCCACGCGATCGAGGCGGTCACGGACTACGAGCGCTACCGGCACGGCGAGGCGGTGGGCCTCGGCCTGCTCGCGGCTCTGCGGCTCTCGGGCGCGGACGAGCTGCGCGCCGAGGTCGCCGAGCTGCTCGAGCGCAACGGCCTACCCGTGCGCCTCGATGGCGGGATCGACCCCGATGAGGTCGTAGCGGCGACCGCCCGCGACAAGAAGGCCGGCGCCGGCGGCGTCGCGTGGGTGCTGCTCGAGCGCCCCGGCGAGCCCGTCACCGGCGCTCGCCTCGACGCCGATAAGGTGCGGGAAGCCGTGAAGGAGCTGCAGTCTTGACCCGCACTCGCGTGCCCCGGTGAGCCCGACGACGCACAACCGGGTCGGCGTCCTGCACGGCGCGAACCTCGACCAGCTCGGCCGCCGCGACCCCGAGCACTACGGCAGCTTCACGCTTTCTGAGCTCGAGTACACCGTGCGCCGCTACGCGCGCGAACTCGACCTCGAGGTGATCTTCTTCCAGACGAACCACGAGGGTGAGTTCGTCGAGTACCTGCATCGGCTGCCCGAGATGGCCGACGCCGCGGTGATCAACGCCGGCGCTTGGACCCACTACTCGTGGGCGATCCGCGACGCGCTGGATTTCGCGCGCCTGCCCGCGGTCGAGGTCCACATCTCCGACGTGGAGGCGCGCGAGGAGTGGCGCCGCCACTCGGTGTTCGACGGGCTCGTGCTCGCGAAGATCTCCGGGAAGCGCGAGGAGGGCTACCGCGAGGCCCTCGAGCTGATCGCGAAGGAGCTCGGCGTTGGCAGCTGAGGAGCGCGCGGAGCGGCTCGCCGCGCTCGCGGCCGAGGAAGGGCTCGATGCGCTGATCGTCGGCGATTTGGTCACGCCCGGCGACTCCGGCCCCGACGCGATCGCGAACGTGCGCTGGCTCACCGGCTACACGGGGACCAGCGGGCTTGCGGTCGTCGGCCCGGAGCAGCGCGACTTCCTCACCGACTTCCGCTACATCGAGCAGGCCGAGCGTCAGGTCGGCGATGCGTTCGAGCGGATCATCTTCGACGGGCCCGTGTTCGCGGAGCTCGCCAAGCGCCTGCGCGGGCGCGTCGGCTTCGACCCGGCGACGACCAGCGTGCGCTCGCACCGCAAGCTGAACGACGCGCTCGGCGAGGGCGTCGAGCTCGTCCCCGCGGAGGGGCTGGTCGAGCGCCTGCGCCGCGTCAAGGACGCCGATGAGGTCAGGGCGATCGGCGCCGCGGCGCAGCTGGCCGACGAGGCGCTCGAGTGGCTGCTCGGGCGCGGCATCGTGGGCAAACCCGAGCGGCGGGTCGCGTTCGAGCTGGAGACCCGCATGCGGGAGCTCGGCGCGGAGCCCTCGTTTCCGACGATCGTCGCGTCCGGTCCGAATGGCGCCCTGCCGCACGCCGTCCCGGGCGACCGCGAGATCCGGCCGGGCGAGCTGGTGACGATCGACTGGGGCGCGAAGCTCGACGGCTACTGCTCGGACGGCACCCGCACCTTCGCGACCGGCGAGCTCGACGGCGAGCTGCGCGACGCGTACGAGCTGGTGCTCGCGGCGCAGCGCGCCGGCGAGGACGCGGTGCGCGCGGGAGCGCATGGGCGGGACGTCGACGCTGTCGCGCGCGGCGTGATCGAGGAGGCGGGCATGGGCGAGCGCTTCGGGCACGGGCTCGGACACGGCGTCGGCCTGCAGGTCCACGAGCCGCCGCGGCTCAGCAAGCGCTCCGAGGACACGCTGGAGGAGGGCAACGTCGTCACGGTGGAGCCGGGCGTGTACGTGCCGGGCCGCTTCGGGCTGCGCATCGAGGACCTCGTCGTCGTGAGCGCGGACGGCCCGCCGCAGAACCTGAGCGGCCTCCCCAAAGACCTCCAGACGATCACCTGACCGGCGCTACGCGCCTATCCACACGGCCGGAGCCGCCCAACTGGCGACTGGCGACTGGCGACTGGATTGCTTCAAGCAACCCGGTGCGGTACGGTCGCACGCGTGGCGGCGACCGATACCCGCTTTCGCACCTGCCCGCTGTGCGAGGCCACCTGCGGGCTCGCGATCGAGGTCGCCGGCGATGAGATCGTCTCGATCCGCGGCGACGCCGACGACGTCCTGAGCCGCGGCTTCATCTGTCCCAAGGCCTACGGCCTCAAGGGCCTGCGCGAGGATCCCGACCGCCTGCGCACGCCGCTCGTGCGCCGCGACGGCGAGCTGCGGCCGGCGAGCTGGGCCGAGGCGTTCGCCGAGATCGAGCGCCGTCTGCCCGCGATCGCCGCCGAACACGGTCGCGACGCCGTCGCCGCCTACGTCGGCAACCCGAACGCGCACAACCTCTCGTCGATGATCTACCTGCAGGCGCTGCTGCGCGCGCTCGGCTCGAAGAACGTCTACTCGGCCTCGAGCGTCGATCAGATGCCCAAGCACTTCTCGGCGGGCCACATGCTCGGGCACTGGCTCTCGGTGCCCGTCCCCGATGTGGACCGCACGCAGCATCTGCTCGTCCTCGGGGCGAACCCGCTCGTCTCGAACGGCAGTCTGCTCACGGCGCCCGACATGCGCGGTCGGCTACGGCGTCTGCGCGAGCGCGGCGGCAAGCTCGTGGTGGTGGATCCGCGCCGCACCCGCACCGCGGAGGCAGCCGACGAGCACCACTTCATCCGCCCGGGCACCGACGCGCTGCTGCTCTTCGCGATGGTGCGCACGCTGTTCGCCGAGGACCTGGTCGACCTGGGGCGGCTGGAGCCGTTCACGGCGGGGCTCGATGAGGTCCGCGGGCTCGCCGAGGGCTTCGAGCCGGAGACCGTGGCGCCCGTGTGCGGAATCCCGGCCGCGGAGATCCGGCGCCTCGCGCGCGAGCTCGCCGCGGCCGACCGCGGCGCCGTCTACGGGCGGATCGGCACCACCTTGCAGGAGTTCGGCACGCTCGCGAGCTGGCTCGTGGACGTGCTCAACGCGCTCACGGGCAACCTCGACCGGGCGGGCGGCGCGCTGCTCACCACGGCGGCCGCCGGCCAGCGCAACTCCGTCGGCAAGCCCGGCCGCGGGCGCGGCGTGCGCACGGGTCGCTGGCACAGTCGCGTGCGCGGGCTCCCCGAGGTCATGGGCGAGCTCCCCGTCTCCTGCCTGGCCGAGGAGATCGAGACGCCCGGCGAGGGGCAGATCCGCGCCCTGATCACGATCGCCGGCAACCCGCTGGTCTCGCTGCCCGATGCCGCGCGGCTCGAGCGCGCGGTGAGCGAGCTCGAGTTCATGGTGAGCGTCGACATCTATGTGAACGAGACGACGCGCCATGCCGACGTGATCCTGCCCGCGCCCGATCCGCTCGCGCGCTCGCACTACGACATCGCGCTCTACCAGTTCGCGGCGCGCAACGTGGCGAACTACTCGCCGGCGCCGCTGCCGCGCGAGGAGGGCCTGCTCGACGAGTCGGAGGTGCTCCTGAGGCTCGTCGGCATCGTCGCCGGGCAAGGCGCGGACATCGACATCGAGGCGCTTGACGACATGGTGATCGCGACGCTGGTCGGGCGCGAGACCACGCTGCCCGGCTCGCCTATCGAGGGTCGCGACGCTGGGGAGATGATGGCCGCGCTGGCGCCGCGGCGCGGTCCCGAGCGCGTCCTCGACTTCCTGCTGCGCGTGGGCGCCCACGGCGACGGCTTCGGCGCGCGGCCCGACGGGCTCACGCTCGCGCGGCTCGAGGAGAACCCGCACGGCGTCGACCTCGGGCCGCTCGAGGAGGGCCGGCTGCCGGACGCCCTGCGCACGCCGAGCGGCATGCTCGAGCTGGCGCCGGAGGCGATTACGGCGGACGTGCCGCGCCTGCGCGAGCACCTCGCCGCCGGGGCGGGCGCCGGCCCCAACGGCAACGGGGCCGGGCTGGTGCTGATCGGCCGCCGGCACCTGCGCTCGAACAATTCCTGGATGCACAACGTCCACGCGCTCGTGAAGGGGAAGGACCGCTGCACCGCGCTCGTCAATCCCGCGGACGCCGAGCGGCTGGGGCTCGCGGACGGCGCGCCCGTGCGGCTCCGCACGGAAGCGGGGCAGATCGAGCTGCCGGCCGAGCTCAGCGACGCGGTCATGCCTGGGGTGGTGAGCGTCCCGCACGGCTGGGGCCACGACGCGGATGGTGCGCGGCTGAGCGTGGCCGCCGAGCATCCGGGGGCCAACGTGAACCTGCTCGCCGACGGGCGCCGCGTCGACGCTCCGAGCGGCAACGCCGCGCTCAACGGGGTGCCGGTGGAGCTCATCCCCGCCTAAGCGGCGCTTCGCCGCCGCGCGCTGCCTAGACTCGCCGCGTGGCGCGAGGGACGGCCACGGGGTTGCGGGGATTCCCGAAGACTGGGCGCGGGCTGACGCTCGGCGCGGGCCTTGCTCTTTTCGCGTGCGCCGTGGCGCTGGCGCCCGCCGCCGACTCCGGGCCCCTGCGCGGCGCGTTCGGCTTTGAGGTCGCGCGCGCGGCGGTGACCGCGCCCTGCGGCGGTGCGCCCATGCCCGAGCCCGATCGGGTGATCACCGGCTCGTTCGGCCGCCAGATCGAGGGCGACTACGTGCTGCTGCCGTTTCGCGTGCCCGAGGGGACGACCGCGATCCGCGTCAAGTACTGCCACGACCAGCCCCTGCTCGCGAACTTCCCCGGCGTCGACTCGCTCAACAAGCACACGCTCGACATGGGCGTCTACGGCCCGCGCGAGGAAGGCGATGAGCTCTGGGACGCGGACGAGATCCGCGGCTGGGGCGGCTCCAGCCGCAAGGACGTGACGATCTCGCCAGAGGGCTCGATCGATCCGGACCCGGCGCCCGTCGCCTCCGAGGAGACCACCGTCGGCTATCGGCCCGGGCCGATCGAGCCTGGCCGCTGGGCCGTGGAGCTGGGGGTCGCCGCGATCGGCGCCGAGCTGCCGGCGCTCGAGGACGATCGCGTGGGCTGGCGCGTGGAGATCGACCTGATCGACGACCCGAGCTTCGCCGACGAGCCCTACGAGCCCGTGCCCTACGACGAGCGCCCGGCGAACCCGAATCCGGGCTGGTACGAGGGCGACTTCCACGTCCACGCGCGCAACTCGGCGCCGGGCGACGCGACGATGCGCGAGACGTTCGACTACGCGTTCGGCCCGCCCGGGCAGGGGGCGGACCTCGACTTCATCACGCTCTCCGACTACGTGAACGACCGCTCCTGGGGCGAGATCGGCGCCTTCCAGGCCGACTACCCCGGCAAGCTGATCATCCGCTCGAGCGAGGTGATCACCTACCGCGGCCACATCAACAACCACGGCGGCGGCGAGTTCGTGGACTACCGCACCGGCGCGGTGATCGAGGCGACGCTCGAGGGGGCCGGGGTCGAGCGCCGTTTGGCCGGTTTGCGCATGGTGCGCCCGCCGCGCCCCGCCGCGGAGGTGCTGCGCGACATCCACGCCGGCGGAGGGTGGACGCAGCTCAATCACGTAGAGACCTTCCCGGCGGAGGTCCCGACCTTCGGCAACCTCTGCCGCGGCTGCTCGTGGGAGTACTCGCCGACCGAGACCGATTTCCGCGAGGTCGACGCTATCGAGATCGCTACGGGACCGGCGGGGCTCGACATCGGCGCGCTCGACCCCGGTCCGAACCCGTTCGGCCCGCTGGCGCTGCTCTTCTACGAGCGGGCGCTCGACGCGAACGGCGCCAACCGCAACCG
Source organism: uncultured bacterium (assembly GCA_965652565.1). Taxonomy (GTDB): domain Bacteria; phylum Actinomycetota; class Thermoleophilia; order Solirubrobacterales; family 70-9; genus RSA11. Next base: position 26,659 of record CBFGWL010000007.1, on the reverse strand, counting down.
GATCGCCGCGGTCGGCTCCTCCGACAGCCACAACGCCGGGCGCACGAACGACCCGATCACGCAGGCGCCGATCGGCACTGCGCGGACCGTGGTCTACGCGGAGGAGCTCTCCGAGGACGGCATCCGCGAGGGGATCGAGCGCGGGCACACCTACGTCAAGACCTGGGGCGGCGACGGTCCCGACCTGCGCCTGGAGGGCATGGCGGCGGGCATGCGCGAGCCGGCGATCATGGGCGACACGATCCCCGCGCGCACGGCGACGCTCACCGCGCGCGTGAGCGGCCTGAACCGGGCGCGCACCGCGCGCGGTGGCATCTACGCGCTCATCGTCGCGCGCAACGGGGTGCCGCACCTGGCCTACCCGATGCTGGCCGGCGACCGTTTCCAGGCGAGCTTCCCGGCGTTCGCGCCGGGGCGCTACTCGCTGTGGGTGCTGCGCGTCGGCGCCGGCGTATCGCTCGAGGCCGTCACCACGCCGATCTGGATGGATCCGGCGGGCGACCCGCGCGGTTAGCGCGACAGGTCGACGTCCGGCTCGAGCGATTCGGCGAAGGCCACGAGCAGCGACACGGCGGCCTCGACGTCGCGCAGGTCGACCATCTCGACCGGCGAGTGCATGTAACGCAGCGGGATCGAGATCAGCCCGGTGGGGATCCCCGTGCGCGAAATCTGCGTCGCGTCGGCGTCGGTGCCCGTGCGGTTGCCCGAGGCCTCGATCGTGTAGGGGATGTCTTCGCGCTCGGCGGTCTCGACGAGCAGCTCGAAGACCTTGGGGGAGAGCGTCGAGCCGCGCCCGATCACGGCGCCCGAGCCGAGCCCGTGGTCGCCCTCCTGGTTCTTCTCGATGCCCGGCGCGTCGGTTGCGTGCGTGACGTCGACGGCGACCGCCAGGTCGGGTCGCAGCGCGAACGAGGAGGTGCGGGCGCCGTTCAGGCCGATCTCCTCCTGGGCGTTGGCGACCGCGGCGACGCGCCCGGTGAGCTTGCCGCGCTCGTGCGCGCGCCGGGCGACCTCGAGCGCGACGTAGGAACCGAGCCGGTTGTCCATGGAGCGCGAGACGAGGCGCTCGCCTTGCACGCGCATGGGCTCGCCCGCGATCACGACCGGGTCGCCGATGCGCACCAGCTCGCGCGCTTCGTCGCCGTCGGCGGCGCCGATGTCGATGTGCAGCTTCTTGAGCTCGACGACCTTCTTGCGCTGCTCGGCCTCGAGCAGGTGGATCGGCTTGCGCCCGGCTACGCCCAGGACGGGGCCGTCCTTGGTCACGATCTCCACGCGCTGGCCGACGAGGATCTGCGGGTCCCAGCCCCCGATCGGCGCGAACCAGATGAAGCCCTGGTCGTCGATGTGCGTGACGACCAGCCCGATCTCGTCGATATGCCCGGCGATCGCGAGCACGGGCCTCGCGTCCTCTGAGCCGACGAGGGCCATCGAGGAGCCCAGGCCGTCGGTGCGCAGCTCGGCGAACGAAGCGGCGTCCCGCCAAACCTGGGCGGCGGGCGCCTCGTAGCCGGAGGGCGCGGGGACACGGAGCAGCGAATCGAGGAGTTCGGGAGTCTCAGCCATGCGCGCAAGTATCGCGACCCCGGTTTCGCGAGGCGCCGCGGGGGCGCGCGGCCGCCCCGCGCGACGTCAGCAGACCCCCCGCGCGACTTCAACATTTCGTGGGATCAACCAACAAGATCGCGAAGTCGCGAACGGCCCCGCCGCGAGTGCACGATTGTGTGGGATCAACCAACGAGATCGTGAAGTCGCGAACGGCGCCCGCGCGTTTGTCCCAGGCCGGCGTGGTAAAGCGCACGCCACGCCGATCCCGCTGAAAGGAGCCCGTCTTGGACGCTCGCGACGAGGAGACCCAGGAACCGATCGAGGAGCACGACGTCGTGGACACCGGTGGCGACCGAGCTTCGGGCGCGCACTCGGACGAGGCCGTCGAGCGCGAGTCACGCGCCGCCGCCGAGGAGGCGGGGGCGATCGGAGGCGACCCCGGCGAGGAGTACGGGGTGGAGGAGTCCGAGCGCGCGGTCGCCGAGGGCGGCGGCGGGGTGTCCGAGGGCTTCGAGGAGGCTGAGCACGAGCTCGTCGAGAACGCCACCCACGAGGCGGTCGCGCCCGACCCGAGCGAGCTCGCGGGCGAGCCGGAGGACCAGCGCGCCCAGACCGAGTACGGCGAGGCCGATCACGAGCGCGCGCAGGGCGACGAGGACGAGCCCGGTCCCGCGGACGAGGAGAAGGGCTAGCCGCCCCGGATGGCTAGCGCAGCGACTTGAGCCAGCTGCGGCGCACCTTGCCGAGGCGCATGCGCTGCGGGTGGTATCCGACCTTGAAGCGCGCGACCTCGCGCTTGGTCTTGTAGGAGATCACCGAGACCGCGTCGCTGCCGCTCCACGAGACGAAGCAGCGGTTGCCGTTCAGGTTGTTCGTGACCCAGTAGGGCTTGAGGCCGCGCTTGATCAGCTTGTAGCGGAAGGTCTTGCGCGAGACGATCGCCGCGTAGTCGGACATCGTCCCGGCGACGCAGAGTCGCGTGCCCTTGCGGTTCATCGCGATCCCGTGGTGGGCCGAGTCGAGCAGGTAGTTCTCGCGCGGCATGGTGCGCACGTGCGGCGCGAGCGGGAGGTTGGCGACACGGCGGACCCGGTCGGTCTTGAGGTCGTACTCGACGAACCCATGGAAGAAGGAGACCTGGAAGTAGAGGAACCGCTCGTTGGGCGAGAACGTCATCGGCCGCACCGCTGAGCTCATGTCGGGGTATCCGGCCTCCTCGAGCTTCACGCCCATGTCGATCTGCTTGAGGACCTCGCCGGTCTTGGCATCGACGACCTGGAAGTAGCGCTGGCCCTTCGCGGTGTCGAAGAGCGGACCGTCGAGCGGCGTGTACACGAGCCCGATGCTCGCGTGGTAGATGAGCTTGCCGTCCTTCGAGTAGATGTTCTCGTGCGGGGAGTCGCCCGACGGGAACCGGAATACCTCCTTGCCGGTGCGCATGTTCAGGACGTGGACCACGTTGCCCGTGGAGGCCGAGACCGCAACGTGCTTGCCGTTCGGCGAGACGGCCATGTGATCGGAGCGCACGCCGTCGACCCGGAACCGCCAGACGATCTCGCCGGTCGCGATCCGGATGCCCACGACGTCGCCGAAGCTGGGCCGCGAGACGACCAGCAGGCGCCCGTCGGGGGTCGAGTACATGTCATCCACGTACTGGTCGTGGCCCTCGCCGATCAGCGTGCGGATCGCGAGGTAGAAGACGAGCCGCACAGGGTCGAGCAGGATCTCGTTGAGGCGCTGTTGGCGGTCGGGGACGATGTTGAGCCGCGCGAGCCGGCGGTACTTGCCGCCGAGCGCGATCACGTCCGCGGTGCCGTCCCAGTTGTTGCCGACGAACAGGACGTTGCGGGTAGGGGGCTTGCGCTTGGCCGCGTCCGCCTCGCCGGCCGCGGCAAGCGCGGCGCCGCCTGCGAGCGCCGCCGCGAGCACGGCGACGATCGTCGCGCGCAGGCGCGACCCGCGAACACCAGTTGTAACCCCGAGGAAGCGCACGGCTCCTGTCCCGGGCGGGACCGTACCGCGCGGTCCTCGCGGCGCGCAACCGGGAACCGACACGGTGGTCGCCCGCCGGGTGTGGAATCCTTGACGAATGGGCCACGGCGTTGAGGTCACCGAGCTCTTCGGGATCGGCACGAAGTACGTGATCAGCTCGACCACGCACCAGAAGCTCGCCGTCATCGTCCGCAAGGACGGCACCCGCGAGATCTACGCGTTCTCGAAGAGCGACGAGGATCAGCCGAAGGTCGTGATTCGGCTGGATGAAGACGAGGCGCGTCGCGTCGGCGCCGTCCTGACAGGGACGTACTACGGCGATTGATGCGCGGCCCGAGGGCGGAGCGTGGATGAGCTCGTAGCCCTCGGGGCGGCAGGCGTCACCGCGGCGATGCTGGCGCGGGCCGGCCGCTTGGTCGCCCTGCCCACGATCCCCGCCTTCATGGCGGCCGGGATCATCCTGGGACCCTCGGCCGTCGATCTGCTGAGCGATCCGCACGCGCTGGATCTGATCGCGGACGTCGGGCTGATCGTCCTGCTCTTCCACCTCGGCGTGGAGTTCCCCGTCGAGCAAGTGCTGCGTGTGGGGCGCAGCGTCCTGCAGGGCGCGATCGTCTACATCGGCCTCAACGTGAGCGCCGGCCTCGTCCTGGGCTTCGTGCTCGGGTGGGGCACCACCGAGGCGCTGGTGATCGCGGGCGCCGTCGGCATCTCGAGCACGGCGATCGTGACCAAGCTCCTGGTCGAGCTCAACCGCCTCACGAACGCGGAGACCCCGGTGATCCTCGGCATCATCGTGGTCGAGGACATCTTCCTCGCCTTCTACCTGGCGGTGCTCTCGCCGTTGCTCGGCGACAGCTCGGGCGTCGGCGAGGTCCTAGGCGATTTCGCGATCAGCTTCGGCTTCATCGGCGGGCTGCTGCTGATCGCCACCTACGGCGGCTCGGTGATCGGCAGGTTGCTCGACACCGACGACGAGGAGCTCACCGCGGTGTTGTCGGTCGGGCTCGCCGTCCTGATGGCGGGTGTCGCCGAGGACCTCGGCGTCTCCGATGCGATCGGCGCGCTGATGATCGGGCTGGTCATCTCGCGCACGGTCCTGCGCGAGCGCGTCGAGCAGGTGATCACCCCCGTCCGCGACGCGTTCGCCGCGATCTTCTTCGTCGTCTTTGGTGCGAGCATCGAGCTCGGGGCGCTCGACTCGGTGGTGCTGCCCGTGGCGGCGGCCGTCGCTGTCTCCGTTGTCATGTGCACACTCGGCGGCGTCATCGTCGCGCGGTTCAACAACCTGAACCAGATGTCCGCCGCGAACGCTGCGCTCGTCCTGCTGGGCCGAGGCGAGTTCTCGCTGATCCTGGCGACGCTGGCGGTGAGCGCGGGGCTCGACGGGCGCATCGCGCCGTTCGTGGCGCTGTATGTGCTCGTCCTCGCGCTCATCGGCCCGATCCTGGCGGCGCGCTCGCGCGTGGTCTCGGGAGCGCTGCCGAGCTGGCTGCTCGGCGGCGGCTATCGGTACGTCGGGCAGGAGACCATCGTCGACGGCTGCCCGCACGTTGAAGTCGTCCCGGCGACGCCGTGGTCGGACGGCTGCGACGACTGTCGGCAGCTCGGCGACGACTGGGTGGAGCTGCGGGTGTGCCTGCAGTGCGGCTACGTGGGCTGCTGCGACGACTCGAAGAACAAGCACGCCACCAAGCACCACGAGTCGACGGGTCACCCCGCGATCGCCACGCTCGAGCCCGACGAAGCGTGGCGCTACTGCTATGTCGACGAGGTCCTGATCACCGGGCGCGGCGACGTCCAGCCGGTCGGCGAGGCGCCGACCCTCGACGCGACCTAGCCGTCGAGCACCTGGTGCGCGAAGCGCACCGCCATCGCCCCATCGCCCACGGCGCCCGCGACGCGGTTGGTCGCGCCCGAGCGCACGTCGCCCGCGGCGAACACGCCGGGGCGCACCGTCTCCAGCATGTGCGGCAAGCGATCGTCGAGGGGCCAGCAGTCGTGGCCGTCGTGCTTGGCCGCCCACTTGCCGCACTTCACGTAGCCCGCCTCGTCGAGAGCGAGGACCCCGTTTACCGACTCGGTGCACGGATCGGCGCCGATCATCACGAAGAGCGCGGCCGTCGGGACGTTCTCGACGTTCCCGTCGCCGTCGCGCAGGTCCACCGACTCGAGCCGCGTGGCGCCGTGCACCCCGACGACCTCGGTCTGCGTCTGGATCTCGACGTTGCGGGCGGCCTCGACCCGGTTGATCAGGTAGCGCGACATCGTCCGCGAGAGGCCCGAGCCGCGCACGACGACCCGCACGCTGCGCGCCGTCGACGCCAGCTTCAGGATCGCCTGGCCCGCGGAGTTGCCGCCGCCGACGACGATCACGTCCTGGCCGCGCAGGCGCCGAGCGTCGCTCGGCATCGCCGCGTGGTAGACGCCAGCGCCGGTGAGCCGGTCGATGCCGTCCACGTCGAGCGTGCGCCAGCGCGCGCCGGAGGCGACCACGACCGTGCGGGCCAGCACGTGCTGGCCGTCCTCGAGGTCGATGCGGACGAGGCCCTCGGGGCCGTCCGTGAGTTCCACCACCGGGTGGAAGCTCGAGAGCACCGCGTCGAAGCGGCGCGCCTGCAAGGTGGCCTTGCGCGTGAGCTCTGTGCCGGAGATCCCGGTGGGGAAGCCCAGGTAGTTCTCGATGCGCGTGCTCGTGCCGGCCTGACCGCCCGGCGCCCAGGACTCCGCGACGAACGTCCGCAGCCCCTCCGAGGCGCCGTAGACCGCGGCCGCGAGGCCGGCGGGCCCGCCGCCGACGGTGACGAGGTCGAAGCGCTCGCCGTCAACCTCCGCGCGCAGGCCGAGCTCGCGGGCCACCTGGCGGACCGACGGGTTGCGCAGGACGCGGTCGCTGCGCACGAGGATCGGCGTCTCCTCGCGGGGGATGCAGAGCCCGTCGAGCAGCGCGGCGCTCTCCTCGTCGGAGTCCACGTCGTACCAGCGCACCGGCAGCAGGTTGCGCTCGAGCAGGTCACGAACCTCGAACGCCCGCCGCGAGTCGCTCGAGGCGATCAGCCGCAGCACGCCGCGCCCCTCGCCCTCGAGCCAGGCGCGGCGCAGGCTCAGCGTGCGCAGCACCGTCTCGGCGAACTCGGGCCAGTCCGCGAGCATGGAGCGCAGCTCCCCGCGGGTGAAAGCGATCACCTCGGTGGGCTCGACCGCAACGCACTCCGCGATCGACGGCTCGCCGGTGAACACGGCGATGTCGCCGACGAAGCGCTTGCTGCCGAGCTCCGCGAAGACGATGTCGGCCTTCGGCGTGTGGTCGATGAACTCCACGCGTCCCTCGACGACGACGAAGAAGGGGATGTCGCGCGCGCCCTGCTCGAAGAGCGTCTCGCCGGGCGCGAAGGACCGGCGCCGGCCGCGCTCCGCGAGGCGCTCGATCTTCGCGTCAGGCAGGCGCGGGAAGAGCTGTTCGTCCTCCGGATCGGGGAAGCGCTCCGCCCGGATCTTGCGTCTCGTGATCGCCTCGCTCAAGCACCAGAGAATTTAACGGCACGCCGCGCGGCGGCATATGCTCCGCGCGATGGCGCCGGCGCCGTCCCGCAAGTGCCAGCGCAGGATTCGGGCGTCCGCCTCCCGGGTCGCGCTTTGGGTCCTGGCCCTCCTTTGCCTCAGCGTGCTGCTGGGCGGTTGCGACCTGGGCTTCGGTACCGACGGGCGCTCGGGGGCCTCGACGGGCCAAGGGGGCGAGGGGCCTCCACCCATCAAGCGCTTCGAGATCTCCTTCAGCGGCGATCTGCTCATGCACCAGCCGCTGCTCAGCCGTGCGCTTGAGAACGGCGGGGGTGAGCGCTACGACTTCACGCCGTTCTTCAGGGCCATCGCGCCGTGGGTGCGCCGCCCGGCGCGCGCGGTATGCCACCTCGAAACGCCCATGGGCCCGGGCGAGCCCTCGACGTATCCCATCTTCAACACGCCCGCGGACCTCGCGCGCTCGATCCGCAAGTCCGGTTGGGACGCGTGCACCACCGCCTCCAACCACTCGCTCGACCAGGGGATGGCGGGCATCGAGGGCACCGTCGCGGCGCTGGACGACCGCAAGGTCGCTCACACGGGCTCGTTCGCCTCGAAGCGGGCGAGCCGCAAGCCGCTGATCATGGAGGTGGACGGGGTGCGCGTCGCGCTCATCGCGTACACCGACGCCACGAACGGGATCCCCCCGCCGACGGGCTGGGCCCTCAACACCTACCCGACCGAGAATCCGGCGGCGGGCGCCAAGGCCATCCTCGCCGACGCGCAGCGGGCGCGTGACGCGGGCGCGGACGCGGTCGTCGTGAACGTGCATTGGGGGTCCGAGTACGCGCTGGAGCCCAGCCGGTTCCAGCGTGAGCTGGCCCAGCGCCTGACCGGCTCGCCGCTGATCGACGCCGTGGTGGGGCAGGGGCCGCACGTGGTGCAGCCGATCGAGCGCATCAACGGGAAGTTCGTTGTCTTCAGCGAGGGCAACCTCGTGTCGAACCAGTCCGCGGCCGCGGGGCTGCCGGCGCATACCCAGGACGGGCTGATCGCGCTGTTGCGCTTCAAGGCGCGCGGCGAGAAGGTGCGGGTGACCCGCGTCGAGTACGTCCCCGTGTGGGTCCGGCCGGGCGATTACGTGGTCCTACCCGCCACGCCCAGGGCCGACGAGCGCTTCGCGGACGCGCTGCGCGAGTCCTTCGCGCGTACGCGCGCCGTTGCGGGGAAGGACAAGGGTGTGAAGGTCGCTAACTTTTCGGCGCCTTGATTTCGACGAACCAGTTCAAGAACGGCACTCACATCGAGGTGGACGGGGCGATCTACCGGATCGTCGAGTTCCAGCATGTGAAGCCCGGCAAGGGCGGCGCCTTCGTGCGCACCAAGCTGCGCAAGGTCGACGACGGCTCGATCCAGGACAAGACCTTCCGCGCGGGCGAGAAGTTCAGGCCCGTGCGCACCGAGACGCGGCGCATGCAGTACCTCTACGACTCGGGCGACGCGGCGGTTTTCATGGACGTCGACACCTACGAGCAGTTCGAGATCCCGCGCGAGACGGCGGGCGAGGATATGAAGTGGGTGCTGCCGAACGACACCGTCGACATCCTCTACGTGGACGATCGCCCCACCGGCGTCCAGGTGCCGAGCGCTGTCGACCTGAAGGTCGCGAAGACCGAGCCCGGGCTCAAGGGCGACACCGCCTCGGGCGGCGGCACGAAGCCGGCCACGCTGGAGACGGGCGTCGAGATCCAGGTGCCGCTCTTCATCGACGAGGGCGAGACCGTGCGCGTCGACACGCGCACCGGCGAGTACGTCTCGCGCGCCTGAGGGAGGCGTCGCGTTCGACCGCCAGGCGAGCGCGTAGGCTCCCCATAGATGCGACGCTCCGACCAACGCCGCGACGCCGTTTTCGCCCTCTATCAACAGCGGGTGACCGATCGCCCGCTCGCCGAGCTGCTCGCCGGGGCGAAGCCGTTCACGCGCGAACTGGCCGAGGGCGTGCTCGAGCACGCAGAGGAGCTCGACGCCGAGATCGAGCAGCGGGCGCGCGGCTGGAAGCTCGAGCGGATCGCGCCCCTGGAGCTCTCGATCATGCGTGTCGCGCTGCACGAGATGCGCCACCGCGAGGACGTGCCGGTCGAGGTCGCGATCGATGAGGCGGTCAACCTCGCCCAGGAGTTCTGCGGCGCGGACGCTCCCGACTTCGTGAACGGGATCCTCGGCGCCGCGGCGCGCGACATGGAGGCTGCGCGGCGATGAGCACGCCCGGTGCCGACATCGAGGCCCTGGCCGCCCGGCTGCGCGAGCTCGCGGCGGAGCTGCGCGCGGAGGATCTGAGCGACGAGCGCGCCGAGGCGCTGGCGCGCGAGGCGGCCGACCTCGTCGGGCAGGCGGGGAACGAGATCGAGCGGGCCTTGCGCGAGAGCGGCTCCGGCGAGGGCTGAGCCGGATGGGGTCGTACCCCGACGAGCTGCGCGAGCTCGTCGACGAGTACCTGCGGGGCCTGCGCTTCTCGGGCGCGGCGGCGACCGACGGCCTCAACGAGGCGATGCGCTACTCGCTGCTTGCCGGCGGCAAGCGGGTGCGGCCCGTGCTCTGCCTGGCGACGGCGCGCGCGATCGCTGCGGACCCGCGCGAGCTGCTGCCCGCGGCGGCTGCGATCGAGCTCATCCACACCTACTCGCTGATCCACGACGACCTGCCGGCGATGGACGACGACGATTTGCGCCGCGGCCGGCCGACGCTGCACGTCGCCTACGGGGAGGACGTGGCGATCCTCGCCGGCGACGGCCTCTTCGCGGAGGCGATCAACCTGTTCTGCCGCGAGCAGGCGGGCCGCCCCGAGAACGTCGTCGCCGCGCTGCGCGAGCTCGCCGCCGCCACCGGTGTCGAGGGCATGGTGGGCGGCCAGTACATCGACGTCACGGGCAAGTTCGCCGAGGACGCCGATGGGCTGCGCCAGCTGCACGCGCTCAAGACGGGACGGCTGATCGCGGCGAGCGTGCTCGTCCCGCTGCTGATCACCGGAATCCCACAGGAGGAGCGTGAGCGCTACCGGGGCTTCGCCGACGAGCTCGGCGTGCTCTTTCAGATCGTGGACGACATCCTCGACGTGACCGGAAGCGACGCGGAGCTCGGCAAATCGCGCTCCGACGCCCGCCACGGCAAGCTCACCTACGTGTCCGTCTTCGGGCTCGAGCGCGCCCGCGAGCTGGCCGCCGAGTCGCACGCCAACGCCCGCGCGGCGCTCGCCGGCATCGAGGGGGACACCCGCGACCTCGAGCGGATCACGGACTTCATCCACACCCGCCAGGCCTAGTTCGGCGCGGGGTGCCGACCCGCGGGGATGTCTCCGTGCAAGGCTGCGACAATGGGACGTCAACCGATGAGCGACGAAACCACACGTCCCACGGACGAGCGGCTTCTCGACCGCATCGACGGACCGGCCGATCTCAGCGACCTCGACGACGACCAGCTTGCGCAGGTCGCGCAGGAGGTCCGTGAGCTGATCATCGACACGATCGGCGAGATCGGCGGGCACTTCGGCGCCAACCTCGGCACCTGCGAGCTCGCCACCGTCCTGCATGCGCTGCTCGACTCGCCGCGCGACAAGGTCCTGTGGGACGTCGGCCACCAGGCCTACCCGCACAAGATCCTCACCGGCCGGCGCGACCGGCTGCACACGATCCGCCAGTACGGCGGGCTCGCCCCGTTCTGCTCGATCGCCGAGTCCGAGCACGACATCATGGGCGCGGGCCACGCGTCGACGTCGATCGGTTACGCCGTCGGGCTCAAGGAGGCGATGCGCAAGGGCATCGGTGAGGACGGCAAGGTGGTCGCTGTGATCGGCGACGGCGCGCTCACCGGCGGCGTGGCCTTCGAGGCGCTGCACAACGCGGGCGGGCTGCAGACGCCGATCGTGATCGTGCTGAACGACAACGGCATGTCGATCTCGCCGAACGTCGGCGCGCTCTCGCGCTACTTCAACGCGGTGCGCCTCAACCGGCGCCTCTACCACGCCCGCGAGGACGTCGAGACGCGGCTCACGAAGCTCCCGTGGGGCCTGGGGCGGCGCATCGAGCGCCTTGGGCCGGAGATCAAGGCGGCGATCAAGGCCTACTGGGCGCCGGGGCTGATCTTCGAGGAGCTCGACCTCGCGTACGTCGGCGTCATCGACGGCCACGACGTCACCGCGCTGCGCCGTGCGCTCTCCGACGCGCTCGCCGCCGACCGGCCCGTCGTGGTGCACATCCACACGGTGAAGGGCAAGGGCTTCGCGCCCGCCGAGGAAGGCGGGCTCGCCGGGATGGAGAAGTGGCACGCCGCCAAGCCGGGCTCGATCGTCGACGGTAAGCCGGCGCCGAAGAAGCCGGCGGCGCGCACGCCGCTCGTACGCGGCGAGATGAGCGAGGGCAAGCGTGCCGGGGAGGCCGGCGACGGCGCGCAGCCCGAGCCGAAGCCCGCTCCGGCCCCGCCCGCCTACACGAGCGTCTTCGCCGACGCCCTGGTGGCCGAGGCCAAGCGCGACAACCGCGTGATCGGGATCACGGCGGCGATGGCGGGGGGCACCGGCCTGCAGAAGCTGCTCGAGGAGCTTCCCGACCAGTACTACGACGTGGGCATCGCCGAGCAGGACGCGGTCCTGCTCGCCTGCGGGCTAGCGCTGCAGGGCGCAAAGCCCGTCTGCGCGATCTACTCGACCTTCCTGCAGCGCGCCTACGACCAGATCGTCCACGACGCCTGCCTGCAGAACCTGGACGTGACGTTCGCGATGGACCGCGCCGGGCTCGTGGGCGACGACGGCCCGACGCATCACGGCGCCTTCGACATCTCGTATATGCGCTGCCTGCCGAATCTGGTGCTGATGGCGCCGCGCGACGAGGCGCAGCTCGTACACATGGTCCACACCGCGGTCGAGCACCACGGCCCGATCGCGCTGCGCTACCCGCGCGGATCCGCGATCGGCGCGCCGCTGCCCGACGCGCCCGAGCTGATTCCGATCGGCACGGGGGAGACGCTGCGCCCGGGCGAGCGCGTCGCCTTGCTCGGATACGGATTCGGCGTCAAGGTGGCGCTCGACGCGGCGAACGAGCTGGCCGAGCGGGGCGTGAGCGCCACGGTGGCCGACGCGCGCTTTGCCAAGCCGCTCGACACCGAGCTGGTCAACCGGCTTGCGGCCGACCACGAGCTGCTCGTGACGGTCGAGGACAACGTGATCGCCGGCGGCTTCGGCACGGGCGTGCTCGAGCACCTGGAGGAGACGCAGGGGCCGGGCGAGCGCGCGCGTGTGATCCGCGTCGGCCTTCCCGACCGCTTCGTCACCCATGGCAAGCCGGCGCTCCTTCACGAGGAGGTCGGCCTGACCGGTTCGGCCGTCGCCGAGCGCGTGCTCGCGGCGCTGGGCGTGGGCGCACAGGCCTCCTGAGCCGGCGCGCGCGGGCGTGGCGGCTGCGGAGGAGAGCGAGACCTTCGAGCGGCGCTTCCTGGACTCGGTGGGCAAGCCCATCGAGTTCGACGGGTCGCTTGTGCACGCGATCTACCGCCGCGAGCTCGAGCCGGGCACGCTGATCGCGGTCGAGTTCGAGCGTGCGCGCCCGGAGCCCGCGCAGGGCCTCGAGCTGCGCGTGGACGAGGGGCTTCTGCGCTGGCACGAGGGCGAGACGCGGGCGCGGGAGATGCGCATTTGGGCGGATGAGCAGCGCTCCGCGAGGATCGAGCACGTCACGCGTGCCCCGACCCGTCTGCACGTCTGGAACGTCTGGCGCGACGAGCGCGGCAAGGCCCCGGTCGTCGAGGCGTGGCGCGCGTGGAGTGGGATGCGCGTGGAGGACGAGGGCGACGGCGTGCTCTTGCGCTGCAGCGGCAACGCAGACGCGGCGAGCTTCGACGATCTGGTCGCGCGGCTGCGCTTCGGCTAGGCCTGAGCACGGTGGCGGCCGCGATCGCGGCCCCTCATCAAGCGAAACGCCCCACCTTGCGGCGGGGCGTCTCGGGGTACAGGGAGGAGAGTATGTGTGTGTTTTTGAGGGAGGCCGGTGTCAATAGGAGCCGCGGGGTGCACTGAACCGCGTTGAAGCGGTCAGGAGCACATGTGCGGCGCCCATACCGACCAGAAAGACTGTTGCTACCCACGATCCCGTCGCGAGGCCGAGCATCACGCCCGCGATCGCGGCGAAGGCGGCGAGCGCGTAGTCGAAGCTCGCGTGGGCGGCGAGGGGAACGACGCGCTGCGGTCCCGGCACCTGGAGCGCGAGACCCAGGAGCACCGCGCCGATCGCGATGCAAGCGACCGTGGCCGCGGCGCCGAAGCCGAGCACGAACGGGGCCGCCATCACGGCCGGGGCCGCGAGGGTCTCCAGTCCCGCGTGGACCGACAGTGGGATCGCTCGGGTAACCATCACGGCGCAGACTACGAACGTACGTGCGCTTTGTGTGTGACCCCGATCACACGGCCCTCGAACAAGTCCGCCGGGTCCCCGGTACCTTCTGGCGCCATGGGAGCCCGCCGCGCGGATACCGTCCTGGCCGAGCGCGGCCTCGTTCGCTCGCGCGCGAGCGCGGCCGAGGCGATCCGTGCCGGACGCGTGCGCCTGGGCGAGCACGGGCGCACGATCGCGAAGCCGAGCGAGCTGATCGACCCGGAGGCCGAGCTCACCGTGGCCGAGGGGCGGCGGTTCGTCTCCCGCGGCGGCGAGAAGCTCGCCAACGCCCTCGACGCGCTGGGGCTCGACGTCGGCGGCCGCGATTGCCTGGATGTGGGCGCTTCCACCGGCGGCTTCACGGACTGCCTGTTGCAGCGCGGCGCGACGCGGGTGATCGCCCTCGACGTCGCGCGCGGCCAGCTCGACTGGGGCCTGCGCAACGACGAGCGGGTGCACGTGATCGAGCGCTTCAACGCGCGCGAGCTCACGCCGGGCGATTTGCCTTACGTCCCCGACCTGGCGACGATCGACGTGTCCTTCATCTCGCTGCGCAAGGTGTTGCCCGCGGTGGTGGGGGCGCTCGCGGAGGACGCAGACATCCTCGCGATGGTGAAGCCCCAGTTCGAGCTGGGCCGCGAGCGGGTTGGCCGGGGCGGGGTGGTGCGCGACCCCGAGGATCGCCGCGAGGCCGTGCTCGAGGTGGCGCGCGCTGCCGCTGAGCTCGGGCTCGCGGTGCGGGGGTTCGCGCCGTCCGGCCTCCCTGGGCCCAAGGGGAACCGCGAGACCTTCGTGTGGTGCGCTCGCTCGGGCGAGGGCATCGCTGACCTGGAGGCCGCCGTCGCGGAGGTGGACGCATGAGCCGTCGCTACGCCGCGCCGGCGGAGATCCGCACGGCGGTGCTGCTCACGCACACGCAGCCCGAGCAGACGCACGAGGCCGTGCGCGCGGCGGTCGCGGCCGCCCAGAGCGCGGGCTGCCGCTTGGTGGCCGACGACGCGGAACGGCGCAAGCACGGTGACGCGGCGGCGGGGCTCGAACCGCTCGACTCGCTCGAGGGTGAACCCGATCTGTGCGTCGTGCTCGGCGGCGACGGTACGATCCTCAAGGCCCTCAGCCGCTACGCGGGGACCGCGGTCCCGGTCTTCGGGATCAACTACGGGACGATCGGCTTCCTGGCCGCCGTCGATCCCGACGAGCGCGACACCGCTCTCGAGCGGGCTTTCAGCGGGGGCTTCGAGATCGTCACGCTGCCCGCCCTCACGATCGACGTGAACGGGTCGGCGGTTGCGCTGAACGACGTCTCCTTCATCCGCCGCCCCCACGGGCGCGTGGCCGAGCTCGCGTTCACGGTCGGCGGGCAGGAGGTCGGTCACGTGCGCTGCGACGGGCTCGTCGCCGCCACGCCCGCGGGCAGCACCGGCTACAACCTCGCCAACCAGGGCCCGATCCTGGCCTGGGGCGTGGAGGGCTACGTGGTGAGCTTCATCGCCCCGCACACGCTCACGGCGCGCCCGCTGGTGGTCGCGCCCGACGACGTGTTGTTGATCCGCAACGCGGCGGGCCGGGAGTCGGTCGACGTCGTCGTCGACGGCGAGCACATCGCCGAGCTCGCCAGCGGCGCCGAGACCGAGGTGCGCTTCCGCGACGACATGGCGCGCCTCGCCCAGCTGCCGGGCACGAACTTCTACCAGCGCATCTACGAGAAGTTCGGGCACCTGGCGCGCTAGCGGAGCGGCCCGGCGCGGGCTGCGCGAGATCGCGATCCTGACGAGTAATGCCACAGAATCGCGAAGTCGCGGCGCGCAGGTTCGCGAGTTCGCGATGTCGTTGGTTGATCCCACGAAATCGTGAAGTGGCGCGGCGGGGGCGCGCCGGGCTCAGTCCGCGTCCGCCGGCGGCAGCGGGGCGGCCGCCGGACCGTTGCGCACCGTGCCGTCGGGCTCGAAGCGCGAGCCGTGGCAGGGGCAGTCCCAGGTGGCGTCGCCCGCGTTCCAGCGCACGATGCAGCCCAGGTGCGTGCAGCGCGCCGAGACCTGGTGCAGCTTGCCCTCGCGGTCGCGCGCCTCGGCGATCTGGCGCAGCCCTTCGCCGACCACGCGGCCCTCGCCCGGCTGAAGCTCGCCGTTGCCCGCGCGCCGCAGGCGGCCCGCGGCGAAGCGCAGGGCGACGTCGGCGTTCTCGCGGACCATCTCCACGATCGAGGAGCGCAGGTTGAGGCGCTGGGGCGTGAACACCTCGGCGTGGTGATCCGGCTCGCCCGTGAGGTGGCGCGTCATGATCCGGGCGGCCGCGACCCCGGCCGCCAGGCCCCACTTCGAGAAGCCGGTCGCGACGAGGATGCGCGGGGCGAACGGGGCCAGCTCGCCGATCATCGGCAGCTCGTCGGGGCTCATCAGATCGTGCGCGGACCAGCGCCACTCGATGGGTCCCGCGTCGAAGCGCCGGTTCGTCCAGTCCGCGAGTCGCTCGTACGCGCCCGCGCCGTCGCCCTGGCCGACCTTGTGGCCCTCGCCGCCGACGATCACGGCGCGCCCGCCGTCGGGCCGCGGCGCGGAGCGGATCGAGCGGGTCGCGCCGCCGATCCCCAGGTACATGCCGAGCGGGGCATCGTCGGCTGGCGCCGCGACGGCGTAGGAGGCCTGGGGGCGCAGGCGCGCGAAGAAGAGGCCGCGGTCGAGCAGCGGCATGTGCGTGGCGAGGACGACGTCGCGTGCGCGGATCGTGCGCCCGTTCTCGAGCTGGACCTCGCATGGGCGGCCGTGACGCACGCCGACCACGCGGCTCGACTCGTGCAGCGCGGCACCCGCGCGTTCCGCCGCGCTCGCGGCGCCCACGGTGAACGCGGCCGAGTCGAAGGCGATCTGGTCCGGCAGGCGGGCCGCCGTTTCCACCGGGAAGGGCAGGTCGGTCTTCCGAGCCAGCTCGACGGGGAGGCCCGCGTCGCGCGCCGCGCGCGCCTCGGCCTCGACGGTGTCCGCCGCGTCGGCGCTCTCCGTGTAGAGGTAGTTGTCGGCGCGCTCCAGCGAGCACTCGATGCGGTAGCGCTCGGCCAGCTCCGCGATCATGCCCACTCCGTCCGCGTTGAGCTCGGCGTAGCTGCGCGCCGCCTCGCGGCCGACCTGGCTCGCGATCTGCGAGTACGAGGTCTCGTGCAGGGCGCTCGCCTTCGCGGTCGAGTGGCCGGTGACGCCGTCGGCGAGCGAGCGCGCCTCGACCAGCGTGACCGCCACTCCACGCTCGGCGAGCAGGAGCGCGGTGACCACGCCCACGATGCCGCCCCCGATCACCGCGACGTCGGTCTCTACGTTCTCCTCGAGCGGCGGCAGCGGCGTCCGCTTGATCTCCGCGAGCCAAAGCGAGGTGGGCGATCCGGGCAAGGCCAACATTGGCTGACCGCGTACCCGCGCGGCTGGGAGGGCAACCCTCCCCGGCGCGGGCGTCGCGGGGAGAATCCGTCGGCCCCGCGCGCTATCCAATGCGATCGATGCTGCTCGAGCTTCGGATCGAGAACCTGCTTTTGATCGAGCGCGCCGAGCTGCGCTTCGGCCCCGGCCTCAACGCGATCACGGGGGAGACCGGCGCGGGCAAGACCGTGCTGGCCCACTCGCTCGACTTGCTCATGGGCGGCCGGGCGCGTCCGCAGATCGTGCGCCCGGGCGCCGAGGAGGCATACGTCGAGGGCGTCTTCGAGCTGCCGGACGGGTTGCTCGACGACCCCGAGCTGGCTGAGCTCGCCGAGCGGCTTCCCGAGGGCGAGGCCGAGCTCGTGCTCGCGCGCCGCGTGTTCGGCTCGGGGCGGACGAGCGCGTACGTGCAGGGGCGCTCCGCGACGGTCGCCGACCTGCGCGCCCTCGGTTCGCGGCTGCTCGCCTTCTACGGCCAACACGAGCACCGCCGCCTCACCCTCGCCTCGGCTCAGCTCGAGATCCTCGACAGCTTCGCCGGCGCGGAGCACCTCGAGCTGCGCGAGCGCTATCGCGCGGCCCACGCGCAAGTCCTCGCCACGCGCCGCGACCTGGAGGAGCTCCTCGCCAAGGAGGGCGCGCGCGAGCGCGACCTCGACCTCATGCGGTTCGAGCTCGAGGAGATCGAGGCCGCCGCGCCTGATCCCGACGAGCTCGCCGAGCTCGAGGCCGAGCGCGGCCGCCTGCGCCACGCGGAGGGTTTGCGCACGGCGGCGCTCGGCGCGCTCGCCGCAGTGGCGGGCGCCGACGAGGACGGCGGCGGAGCCGCCAGCCTGCTCGCAGCCGCCGAGGGCTCCCTGGGCGACGCGCGCGGCGTCGATGCCGAGCTCGATGCGCTCGGCGACCGGGTCGCCGCGGCAGCCGTGGAGCTCAGCGACCTGGCCAGCGAGCTGCGCGCCTACGCGGAGGGCATCGACGCGGAGCCGGGCCGGCTCGAGGTGGTGGAGGAGCGACTCGCGGCGATCGACCGCCTGCAGCGCAAGCACGGAGGCACGATCGAGGCCGTGCTCGAGCACGCCGAGCGGTGCCGCGCGGAGATCGAGCGTCTCGAGAACGCCGAGACGCTCGCCGACGAGCTGCGCGCGCAGCTCGACGAGCAGGCCGCCGAGCGCGCTCGGCTTGCCGCGCAGCTCAGCGAGGGCCGTCGCGAGGCGGCGCCCCGTCTGGAGGCCGCCGTCGCGGAAGCGCTGGAGGGGCTGGCGATGGAGGGCGCGCGTCTCGAGGTCAGGCTCGATCCGGTCGGCGAGGACGGCGAGCCCGGCTTCGGCCCCCACGGCGCCGAGACCGTGGAGCTGCTCGTCGCGACCAACCCGGGCATGCCCGTCTCGCCGCTGCGCGACGCCGCGTCGGGCGGCGAGCTCTCGCGCATCATGCTCGCCCTCTCGGGCGTCGCCCGGCATGGGCGCGCGCCGGTGCGCGTCTTCGACGAGATCGACGCCGGCGTGGGCGGCACCACCGGCCGGGCGGTCGGCGAGCGCCTGCGCGAGCTCGGGGAGGCAGGCCAGGTCATCTGCATCACCCACCTCCCGCAGGTCGCCTCGATGGCGCAGACGCACTTCCGCATCACCAAGCACGTTGAGGACGGTGCGACCGTGGCAGCCGTGGAGCGCGTCGACGGCGAGGAGCTCGTCGCGGAGATCGTGCGCATGCTCGGGGCGGAGCGCGGCGACGAGGCCGCGAGCCGCCACGCCCGCGAGCTGCTCGCGGCGTGAGCGCGTCCGGCCGCCGGCGAGCGCGCCGGGCGGCCCGCTGATGGACCGAAGGCGCTTCGGGCGCGCCGCCGGTGGATAATCGGCGGGCAGGGATGTCCAGGCAGCCCCTCAGAGCCCGGGCTCGCGCCCTCCTCGGACGCCGGGAGAGCGGCGCACCCACGCCACCTTCGGTGCCGCTGGTCGCCCGTGCGCGGCTCGGCCGCAAGACCAAGCACCTCGTCAAGCGCCTACGGCCCGGCGAGATCGCCGTCATCGACCACGCCGATATCGACCGGATCGCCGCCGAGGACCTCGTGCGGACGGGCGTCGCCGCGGTCGTGAACGTCTCGCCGTCCAACACCGGGCGCTATCCGAACTCCGGGCCGCTGATCATCGCCCGCGCCGGCGTGCGGCTGCTCGACGTGCCGGGCGCACCGCTGTTCGACGAGCTCGACGAGGGGGAGGAGGTGACGATCTTCGGCGAGGAGGTGCGGCGCGGCGAGGAGGTGCTCGCGCGCGGCGAGCTGCTCGGCGTCGAGTTGCTCGAGGAGCGGCTGGAGGCGCAACGGGCACGCATCGACGAGGCGCTGCGCGCCTTCGCCGCCAACACGATCGAGCACGTGCGTGAGGAGGGCGAGCTGCTGCTCGGCGACCTGCAGCTGCCGCGGCCGCGCACGGATTTCCGCGACCGCCACGTCCTGATCGTCGTGCGGGGCACGACCTACCGCAAGGACCTGCGGGCGCTGCGCGCCTACATCGACGACGTGCGGCCCGTGCTCATCGGCGTCGACGGCGGCGCCGACGCGATGATCGAGGAGGGCCTCAAGCCCGACATGATCCTGGGAGACATGGACTCCGTGAGCGACGATGCGCTGCGCTCGGGCGCGGAGATCGTCGTTCACGGTTACCGTGACGGGCGCGCTCCCGGCGCGGAACGGCTGGACGGCCTCGGTGTCGAGTACGCGGTCGTGCCCGCGATCGGAACGAGCCAGGACGTCGCCATGTTGCTCGCCCACGAGCACGGTGCCGATCTGATCGTCTCGGTGGGCGCGCACTTCAACCTCATCGAGTTCCTCGACAAGAATCGCGCCGGCATGTCATCCACCTTCCTCACTCGGCTTCGCATCGGCGAGAAGCTGATCGACGCCAAGGGCGTGAGCACGCTCTACAACCCGGGCGTCTCGGGGCGGCTCATGCTGCTCCTCGTCGCCGCCGCGGTGCTGCTGATCACGGTGATCGTGCTGATCTCCTCGCCGCTGCGTGAGCTGGCCGACCTGATCTGGCTGAAGATCGAGGTCCTGTTCGGACTGTGAGGCGCGCGTAGGCATGGGCTACTCATCGCGCTATCACGCAGCCTCGCTGGTCGCGGTCTTCGTCGCCCTGGCCGTAGGGATCGTGATCGGCGCGGCGCTGGGCAGCGACGTCGTCACGGGCACGGCCGAGAACCTCGAGGCCGACCTGGGGGAGGACCTCGATCAGCTGCGATCCGAGAACGCGGAGTTGCAAGAGGCGCTCACCGCCGAGCGCGAGCTGGGCGAGCAGCTCTTCCCGGTGCTCGTGGGCAGGCGCCTGGAAGGGCAGAACGTGGGCCTGTTTGCGCTCGGCAACGTACAGGAGGGCCTGATCTCGTCCGTGCGCGCGGCGATCGAGCCGAGCGGCGGCAAGCTCGCGCAGATCGCCGTCATCGGCGAGCCCGTCGATCCGGGCCCGCTCATCGACGCGATGCTCGGCTCGGGGCGCCAGGTCCTGCCGCGGCCGCGGGCGATCGAGCTGGCTGCTTCGCGGGCGAGCTCGGCGCTCGCCGGGCGGGGGTCGCGTTTCGAGGCCGCCCGCGACGCGCTGCTCTCACGCTTCTCCGGCACCGAGGAGCGCCTGGACGCGGTGGTGATCGTGCGCGATCAGCCCGACGGGCTCGAAGGGCGCCAGCGCGCCGAGACCGAAGCGGTCGAGCGCGGCGTCCTGGACGGCCTGGCCGATGAGGGGATGGAGGTCGTGGGCGCGGAGCGCAGCGACGACGACCCGTCGCAGATCGAGTTCTTCGAGGAACACGAGCTCTCCACCGTGGACAACGTCGATCAGCTCGCCGGCAAGTTCGCGCTCGTCCTGTTGCTCGAGGGCACGGACGGCAGCTACGGGGTCAAGGACACCGCCGACGGTCTGTTGCCCGAGTTGATCTCACCCGTGGAGCCGGACGAGCCGCCGGAGTGATGCTGTCGGGCCTTCTGCTTTCCGCCGCGATCGCGGCGCTGGTCAGCTCAGCCTGGGTGCGGGACATGGCGCGCAGTGGGCTCGTGCGCACGAACTACCGGGGCGCGAACGTCGCCTTCCCCGGCGGCGCGGTGCTGATTGCCTGCTCGCTGCTCGCGCTCGCGCCGCTCGCGGTCCTGGACGACCGCGCCGACCTCGATCTCCTCGATCCTGAGCTGCGCCGCTGGGCCACGTACGTCATCGGAATTGCGCTGCTCGGCCTGCTCGACGACGCGCTGGGCCGCGGCCACGCGGCCGACACCCCGCGGGGCTGGCGGGGGCACGCCCGCTCGGTGCTGGGCGGGGGCTTCTCCACCGGCGCGATCAAGGCCGTAGGCGCCCTCGCGCTCGCGGCCTACGCGGTGTCGGGGCGCGGCCGCGAGGGGCTGGACTACGTCGCGGATCTCGCGCTGCTTCTGCTCGCCACCAACCTCTTCAACCTGCTCGACCTGCGCCCGGGACGGGTCGAGAAGGTCTTCGTCGCGCTGCTCGCGGGCCTGTGCTTGATCGGCTGGACCGACGCGCCCCTCACGGTCCTCGGGATCTTCATCGGGCCGGTGCTCGTGATGGCGCCGCTCACGCTGCGCGAGCGAGTCATGCTGGGCGACACGGGCTCCAACCTCGTCGGCGCGCTCGCGGGCGTCGCGCTCCTGCTCGTCCTGGGCGACACGGCCAGGTTGATAGCGCTCGGGATCGTCCTCGCGCTCACGATTTATGGGGAGTTTCGGTCGATTTCGAAAACGATCGAGTCGGTTCCGCCACTGCGCGCTCTAGACTCGCTCGGCAGACGATGAAGGTCCCCGCCCGCCTCCACACCAACCTCAGCCACCGGGGGCGCCCCACCCGATGAAGCCGGGCGAGACGCGCTTCATCTTCGTCACCGGCGGCGTCGTCTCGTCCCTCGGCAAGGGCATCGCCGCGGCCTCCATCGGCCGCCTCCTGGTCAGCCGCGGCTTCCGGGTCCAGCTCCAGAAGTTCGACCCGTACATCAACGTCGACCCGGGGACGATGAGCCCGTTCCAGCACGGCGAGGTATTCGTCACCGAGGACGGGGCCGAGACCGACCTGGACCTGGGCCACTACGAGCGCTTCACGGACGAGAACACCTCGCGGGCGTCGAACGTCACCGCCGGTGCGGTCTACAACTCCGTGATCCGGCGTGAACGGCGCGGCGACTACCTCGGCGCGACCGTGCAGGTGATCCCGCACGTCACCGACGAGATCAAGCAGCGCATCCTGATCGTCGCCGAGTCGCAGGCCGTCGACTTCGTGATCACCGAGATCGGCGGCACGGTCGGCGACATCGAGTCGCTGCCGTTCCTCGAGGCGATCCGCCAGCTCTACTCGGAGCTCGGGCCGAAGCGCTGCATGTTCGTGCACCTCACGCTCGTGCCGTACATCGCGCACGCCGGCGAGCTCAAGACGAAGCCCACCCAGCACTCGGTGAACGAGCTGCGCCGCATCGGTATCCAGCCCGACGCGCTCGTCTGCCGCTCGGAGAAGGGGCTCGACCGCGATATCCGCCGCAAGATCGCGCTGTTCGCTTCGGTCCATGAGGACGCCGTGCTCTCCGCGCGCGACGTGGACAACATCTACAAGATCCCGCTCGTCATGAGGGCAGAGGGCGCCGACGATCTGGTGCTCGACCACTTCGGCATCGAGGCGCCGCCGCCCGATCTGACCGAGTGGGAGGAGCTCGTGCGCCGCGCGGACGCCTGCGAGGGGCGCGTGCGGATCGCGCTCGTCGGTAAGTACGTGCAGCTCGAGGACGCCTACAAGTCGGTGATCGAGGCCCTGCACCACGGCGGCTACCACCACGGCGTGAACGTCGAGGTCGAGCTGATCGACTCCGAGGAGTTCGAGCCCGACGAGGTCGCGCAGTGGGCCGACGGGATCTTGATCCCCGGCGGGTTCGGCGAGCGCGGGATCGAGGGCAAGATCACCGCCGCGCAGACCGCCCGCGAGCGGGAGATCCCGTATCTGGGGATCTGTCTCGGGATGCAGATCGCCGTCGCGGAATTCGCCCGCCACGTGGCCGGCATGGAGGGCGCGAACTCGACCGAGTTCGATCCGGAGACGCCCTACCCGGTCGTCGACCTGCTTCCGGAGCAGAAGGAGGTCTCCGACATGGGCGGCACCATGCGGCTCGGCGCCGATCCGGTGAAGTTGCACGAAGGCACCAAGGCGCGGGAGATCTTCGGCGGGGAGGGCGTGATCTACAAGCGCCACCGCCACCGCTACGAGGTCAACAACATGCTGCGTCGCCGCCTCGAGGACGAGGGTCTGGTGGCCGGGGGCACATCGCCCGACGAGCGGCTGGTCGAGATGATCGAGCTACCCGACCACCCGTTCTTCGTGGCCTCGCAGTTCCACCCGGAGTTCAACTCCCGCCCGACGAATCCCGAGCCGCTCTTCCGCGAGTTCGTGGGCGCCGCGGCCAAGCACGCGAGCGCGCGCGGAGACGCCGGGGCCGATGCGAGCGAGGGCGACGTCGAGGGCTCCGAGATCCGCGTGCGCCACGAGGCGTAGGCCGAGCGCCGCGGCCGGCGGCGCTGACCAGGAATCTCACCAGCGCGTCACGAGCTACGCGCTACGGTCCGCACGTGGCCGACCTCGACCAATACCGCGAGCGTTCGCTCGCCACCTGGCAGAGGATCGCGGGTAACTGGGCGCGGGAGCGCGAATTCCTATGGGCCAACACCGAGCACGTCAGCCGGCGGCTGATCGAGCGGCTTGAGCCGCGGCCCGGCGACACGGTCCTGGACGTCGCTTGCGGCACGGGCGACACCGGGTTCCTCGCCGCCCGGGCGATCGAGCCGGGCGGGAGGTTGATCTCGACCGACTTCTCGGCGGAGATGCTGAGCCGCGCGGAGGAGAACGGACGGTCTCAGAACATCGACAACGCGGAGTTCCGAGTGCTCAACGCCGAGGCGATGGACCTGCCGGACGATGCGGTCGACCGCGTCGTGTGCCGCTGGGGTTACATGCTGATGGCCGATCCCGAACAGGCGCTGCGCGAGACGCGCCGCGTGCTGCGCGACGGCGGCCGCCTCGCGTTCGCGGTCTGGGCAGCGCCTGAGGAGAACGAGTGGGCTTCGGTGCCGGGCCGGGCGCTGGTGGAGCGTGGTCACGTCGATCCTCCCCAGCCCGGCGACCCCGGGATCTTCGCGATGGCCGATCCTGCACGGATCTCCGGCCTGTTGAGCGCGGCGGGCTTCGCGGACCATTCGGTCGAGCAGGTTGGGTTCACCTGGCGGTACTCGGATCCCGACGAGCACTGGGAGCTGACCATGCGTCTCGCCGGGCCCCTCGCGGATGCGCTGGGCGAGCTTCCGGACCCAGAGCGCGAGGAGATTCGCGCGGCCGTGGGCGAGCGGATCGGCTCGTTGCTCGAGCGCAACGGGGGCGTGCCGGCCCTCGCGCACGTCGTCACCGCCGCCTAGCTCCGCCTCGCGCCGCGCAGGCGCCCCGCGAGCGCATAGCCTTCCGCGCGATGAGTGCCGACGAGCGCATCCTGCAGCGCTTCACCCGGCTCTGCGAGATCCCGAGCCCGACGGGCGCTGAGCGCGCCGTGGCGGACGCGGTCGCCGCCGAGCTGCGCGACGCCGGGATCGAGGTCGTCGAGGACGATGCCGCCGGACCGGCACGCGCGGGCTCCGGGAACCTGATCGCGCGGATCCCCGGCGCCTCGGAGCGCTGGGTGTCGTTCTTCGCGCACCTCGACACCGTGCCGCACGAGGGGCCGATCGAGGTCGAGTTCGCCGACGGGGTCTTCCGCAGCCGCGGTGAGACGATCCTCGGCGCCGACAACAAGGCGGCGGTGACCGTGCTCGTCGAGCTCGGACTTCGCGCGCTGGCCGCCGGAGCTCCGGCCGTGGGCCTGGAGCTCGTCTTCACGGTCGCCGAGGAGGACGGGCTGCGCGGCGCCAAGGAGCTCGACGTCTCCAGCCTGCGCTCGGAGTTCGGCTACGCGCTCGATCACGCGACGCCGATCGGCGAGGTGATCACGAGGGCCCCGACCTACAACCGGATCATCGCCGACTTCGAGGGCGTCGAGGCACATTCGGGGATCCGCCCGGAGGACGGCCACAGCGCGATCGCCGCCGCTGCGGCCGCGATCGGCGCGATGCGCCTGGGCCGCATCGACGAGGAGACGACGGCCAACGTCGGCGTGATCACCGGTGGTACGGCGACGAACATCGTCCCCGGCCACTGCCGGATAGACGGCGAGGCGCGCAGCGTGGATGAGGCCAAGGCCGGCGAGGTGACCGCCGCGATGGTCGACGCCTGCACCTGGGCCGCGAGCGAGGGCGGCTGCGACGTGGACGTCGAGGTCATCGAGATGTTCCGCGGGTACCGGATCCCCGGCAACGCGCCGGGCCTGCGCGTCGCCCGCCGGGCGCTCGAGAGCGTGGGGATCGAGCCCCGCGAGGTAGCCACGGGCGGCGGGAGCGACGCGAACGCGCTGATCGCGCAGGGTTTCGAATGCGTCCTGCTCGCCAACGGCACCACCGACAACCACACGCCGCAGGAGTCGGTGTCCGCGGAGGCGCTCACGAAGATGCTCGCGGTGTGCGAGGCGATCGTGCGCGAGACCGCCACCGTGGAGTGACGCCGATGCGGGGAGGCCGGCAGTGCTGAAGCTGCGCCGGGGCACCGTCGTCGAGGCCGATCCCCTGACGGTCGAGGTGGAAGGGGAGCGGCGGCGTGCCTGGGCCGACCCCGCGCTGGTGGGCGAGGTGCTCGTCGGCGACGAGGTCGTGGTGAACACGGAGGCCCTCGATCTCGGCCTCGGCTCGGGCGGGTTCGACGTGGTGCACGTGAACCTCACGCGGGGGCTGGCGGCGCCCGGCGCGGAGCGCGACCACGTGATGAAGCTCAACTACACCTCGCTGCAGCACCCGGTTCGCCCGCTGGAGGGGGAGGGGGGTGCCGCCGAGGAGCAGAGCGATCTGCCGAGTGGGACGCGCGCCGGTCCAACCACGACCCGGGCCGTGCCCGTGCTGGTCATCCAGCTGCACGGGCAGCTCGCGCCCGCGCTGTGGGCGGCACGGCAGGCGAACGCCGACCTGCGCATCGCCTACGTGCAGACGCCGGGCGGCGCCTTGCCCGGGGCGTTCTCACGGGACGTCGCCGGCTTTCGCGAGCGGGGCTGGCTCGCGGCGCACGTGACCGCGGGCCCCTGTTACGGCGGCGAGCACGAGGCCATCAGCGTCGCCGGGGGGATCGACGGGGCGGCGCGCACGCTGGGGTGCGACGCGATCGTCGCCGGCCCGGGTCCCGGGATCCTCGGCTCCGCCAGCCGGCTGGGCCACGGCGGCATGGCGGCGCTGGATACGGCGCACGCGGCGCTCTCCCTAGGCCTCCCGACGCTGCTCGCGCCGCGGCTCTCGAGCGCCGACCCGCGTCCGCGGCACCGAGGTCTCAGCCATCACACGCGCGTGGTGCTGGAGATGCTGCTCGCGCCGGTGCGGGTGCCGGTGCCCGAGATCGAGACCGAGGGCTGGCCGCTGCTCGAGGCCGAGGCGCCCGAGGGGGGCTCGCAGCGCGAGGCGCTCGGCGCGCTGATCGCCGCGACGAAGGGCCGCCACGACCTGCTCGTGCGGACGATCGACCTCGACGGGTACGCGGAGAGCGGCCTGCCCACCCGCACGATGGGCCGCACGATCTCGGAAGACCCGCTGTTCTTCGCCGCCGCGCTGGCCGCCGGCGGGGCGCTCGCGGATATCGCGGGCGCGTAGCGCCCGAGCTGCGAGCAACCGTCTTCCAGCCACCAGCGGCTGTCGCTCGGCGA
>CBFGWL010000006.1:0-60474 GCA_965652565.1 uncultured bacterium | reverse complement strand
TGAAGGCGCAGGGGCGTAGCTAGGCTTCGATGGACCGGAGGTGGTGACTTGGTGGCAGCACTGAAAACACCGGGTATGGCCAGGGGCCTTCTCGGCTTTCTGATCGGCGGCGGGATCGGCTTCGGCCTCGTCGTCGCGCTTCGCGCGATCTCCGGTCTCGAGATCTTCCAGACGGAGCCGAACGGCTACCCGCACATCGTCGTGCCCTCGATCACCGCGCCGCTCGGCTTCCTCGTCGGCATCGGCGGCTTCACGTACTGGTTCAAGTGGGCGATGGGCAAGCCCACCGAGCCCGAGGACCACTCGGACCACGGGGCGAAGACCTGGAAGGACTACTTCAAGTTCAACACCGATCACAAGGTGATCGGCATCCAGTACATCGTCACCACCTTCTTCTTCTTCATCGTCGGTGGCCTCGCCGCGATGGGCGTCCGCGCGGAGCTCGCTCAGCCGGGCACGCAGATCGTCGACCCGCAGTTCTTCAACGGGCTGTTCTCGACGCACGCGGCGTTCATGATCTTCCTCTTCATCATCCCGATCTTCGCCGGGATCGGTAACTACGTGATCCCGCTCATGCTGGGCGCGCCCGACATGGCGTTCCCGCGCCTGAACGCCCTGTCGTTCTGGATGCTGCCCATGGCGGGACTGCTCTTCATCGCCTCCTACTTCGCCCCCGGTGGCGCGTTCGACGCGGGCTGGACCGGCTACGCGCCGCTGTCCACGGGGGCGCCGCTCGGCCAGTCGTTCTTCAACGTCGGCGTGCAGTTCGCCGGCGCGTCGTCGATCGCGGCCGCGCTGAACTTCCTGGTCACGATCATCACGATGCGCGCTCCCGGCATGACCTTCTGGCGCATGCCGCTGTTCGTGTGGGCGAACTTCTCGACGTCGCTGCTGATCGTCGCCGCGACGCCGTTCATCGCCGGCGCGCAGTTCATGGTCTTCTTCGACCGCATCCTGCACACCAACTTCTTCGAGGCGACCTTCGGCGGCGACGTGCTGGCCTACCAGCACATCTTCTGGTTCTACTCCCACCCGGCCGTCTACATCATGATCCTGCCCGGCTTCGGGATCATCTCCGAGGTCATCTCGACCCACGCCCGCAAGCCGATCTTCGGCTACCGGCTGATGGCGCTCGCCCTGATCGGCATCGTGGTGCTCTCGTACACGGTGTGGGCGCACCACATGTTCGTCTCCGGCATGTTCAGCTGGCTGCGCGTGCCGATGATGATCACGACGGTGCTCATCGCGGTGCCGACCGGAATCAAGATCTTCAACTGGCTGGGCACGTTGTTCGATTCGGTGTTGCACCTGAAATCGACAGCGATGCTGTTCTCACTCGGGTTCATCGTGACCTTCTTGATCGGCGGCATCTCCGGCGTGATGCTCGGCATGGTGCCGATCGACATCCACGTGTCCGACACCTACTTCGTCGTCGCGCACATCCACTTCGTGCTCTTCGGCGGCTCGGTGTTCACGATCTTCGCCGGCCTCTATCACTGGTTCCCGAAGATCACGGGCAAGATGTACGACGAGCGGCTCGGCCGGATCCACTTCTGGGGCACGCTCGTCGGCATGCTCGGCACGTTCATCCCGATGCACTGGGTCGGGCTGGAGGGCATGCCGCGCCGCGTGGCGGACTACGCCGCCGTCTGGGGCGACTGGAACCTGGTGATCTCGATCTTCTCGTTCATCCTCGGCGCGGCGCAGCTGATCTTCATCTACAACGCCGTGGTGAGCTGGAAGTGGGGTCCCGCCGCCGGGCCGAACCCCTGGCGCGCGCGGACGATCGAGTGGCTGGTGTCCTCGCCGCCCCCGACCTTCAACTTCGATGAGATCCCGCGCGTCGTCGGTGGCCCGTACGAGTTCGGCGTCCCTGGCGCGCGCCACGCGATCATGCACTCCGGCGACGGCGCCGAGGTCAAGCCCGCGGAGCCCGCGGTTGCCGGCGCGGCCGGCGGTGGAGGGAGCAGTCCGTGAGCGCCGGGACGAACGGCGGGACGCCGTCCATCGAGGGCGGCACGATCCTCGCCTTCATGAACGAGGTCGCCGGCGGGCGGAAGCTGCTGGAGACCGTCCGTGACCGCATCGACGCGGGCGCGGCCCGGGTAGCGGTCGCGGCCCCTCAGAACCAGCCGATGGCCGGCCAGATCGTGGATCGCGATGAGATCGTGGACGCCGCGCGCAGCCGCCTCGAGGTGACGCAGGCGATCCTCGCCGAGTTCGGCATCGAGTCCGAGGGCGCGGTGTTCGACGAGGACCCGCTGCTCGCGCTCGACGACGCGGTGCGCGCCTACCGCCCGGCGGAGGTCCTGCTCTCCTGCCTGAGCGAGTCACGCTACGGGCTGATGCGCCGCGACCTGGTGACCTGGGCCCAGGGTCACTTCGAGATCCCGGTCACGCACATCCCGGTGCGGATCGAGGACGACGCCGTGCGCTGGGACGTCAATCACACGCTGGTCGTCGCGACCCGCACGGTCGCGAGCGCCGGCCTGCTCGACCGCCTGCGCGCCCGCGCGGCGGAAAAGCCGCATCGCTTCACGCTGATCTGCCCGCGCTCGGGCGACATCAGCCGCGAGGAAGTCTGCAAGCGCCTCGCGCGGACCCTCAGCGACATGTATCGCAACGACGTCGACGCGACGGGACAGCCCATGAGCCCCGAGCCGTTCGCTGCGGTCCGCAACGCCATCGAGCACTACCGCGTGGACGACATCCTCATCTCGACCCTCGAGGGTCAGCGTTCGCAGTGGCTCGAGGGTGGCTTGCTCGACCGAGTCAAGGAGATCACCGACAAGCCCGTCGAGCACGTCGAGGCGGGCGACGACGTGTCCGTCGGCGGCCCCGACGCCGCCGAGCCCGCGCCGGTTGCCGTGGGCGCCGAGACCGAGGGCGGGACGGTCGTCCAGGACAGCGCAGGGGAGGCTCACTGATGGAGAGCGCTTCGATCGCCGCCGGACACGCGCCGGCGCACGAGCACCACGGCCCGCCGGAGGCGAATCAGAGCTCGCGCATCGACCGCACGACGCTCGGCATTCTGCTGTTCATCGTCTCCGAGGCGATGCTCTTCGGCGCGTTCTTCGCCGCCTACTTCTTCATCCGCGTCGTCGCCAACGAGGGGACCTGGCCTCCGGAGCCGTACGAGCTGCCGGTCGCCGTCGCCGGCGTCAACACGGCGATCCTCGTCGCTTCGAGCTTCACGATCCACTGGGCCCTCGAGTCGATCCGCCGCGGCCACCGCCTCGGCCTGAAGCTCGGCCTGGGGATCACATGGCTGCTGGGCGCGACGTTCCTGTTCATCCAGATGAACGAGTACGTCCACATCGGCTTCAGCGCCCGTGACGGCGCCTTCGGCTCGATCTTCTACGGCCTCACCGGCCTGCACGGCGCGCACGTGTTCGTGGGCCTCTTGCTGCTCACGTTCGCGAACATCCGCGCGTGGCGCGGCCACTTCGGGCCGAAGCCCGAGGACCATCTCGGCGTCGAGGTGCCCAGCATCTACTGGCACTTCGTCGACGTGATGTGGATCATCGTCTACGTGACGATCTACATCCTGTAGGCGGGCAGAGTCGCTAGGACGCACCGATCGTCCTGCGGGCCCGCGACGGGGCTTCGGCGGCGAGCGGCTGGATCCGCACCACACGATTTTCGCGCTGCTGCAGCGCCAGCGTGTCCGGCGGGAGCGCGAGCGCCAGGCGGAGCCCGAGCGGGCGGATGGGGAGAAGGGGCGCGCCGCGCCTGCCGGCGGGAGGGTGACGATGACGCGCCCGGGTAAGCGCGGAGGAGTAGCCCTCGTCGTCCCGGCGCGCTACGGTGCGTCAAGAAGCCTGCGAAGGAGGATCAATGCACAACCCGCTTCGGTCTGAGGCGGACATGTTCCGCGTCGTTGTCCTCGTTGGAGCCGCAGCCGCGCCCGTGATCATCGCCGGGCTTTTGATCGGCCCGCTGGCAGCGCTCATCATCCTCGGGCTCGAGTTGGGCGTTGGCATCGGCCTGTTGTGGCAGAGCGCTCGCGGCAGCGAGCCGCGGACCGCCGAGGTCACGCGCGCGAACGACGGGGTCTTCCGGCTCCTTGTCGTCGCGAACGAGACCGTTGGGGGGCGCGCGCTGCTCAAGGAGATCAGGGACCGCTGCGCAGCCCATGAGCGCAGCGAGATCTTCGTGATGACGCCGCCGCTCGCGTCGAGCCGTGCCTCGCACCTCGCCTCCGACGTGGACGGCGCTATCGCGGACGCGCGACAGCGCCTGAGGGCGTCACTGGGGGCGATGGAGGCTGCCGGCCTGCAGGCGAGCGGAGACGTCGGCGATCACCACGACACGAACGCGGCGATCGAGGACGCGCTGCAGCGCTTCGCCGCGGACGAGGTGATCATCTCCACGCACCCGCCGGAGCGCTCGCGCTGGCTCGAGCGCGGGGTGGTGGAGAAGGCCCGTCGCGAGCTGCCGCTGCCGGTCACGCACGTCGTCGTGGATCTCGAGGCCGAGTCCACCGAGCAGGCGATGCAGCTCTGAGAAGGGGCCCGCGGAGCGCGCGCGGACTGGCGGCTCAGCTAGCTGCCGCCGTTGCCGGCGGACTCGAGCAGGAAGTCGATCAGGTCCTGAAGCGCCTGCTCGTCGAGGTCCGCGTACGACGGCATCGTGTTCGCCGGGAAACCGGCGACGACCACGGCGTTGGGATCGACGAGCGACTCGTGGACCTGCTTCTTGTTCTGGCCGGGCAGCGTCTCGTCGAGGTTCGGGCCGACGGTGCCGGTCGCGCCGGCGGCCTCGAGCGTGTGGCACGCGGCGCAGCCGTTCTCGGCGAAGACCTGGGCGCCCGGACCGCCCTCGGCGACGGGCGGCTCGATCCCCGGGACACCGGCGACGCTGGCGACGTAAGCGGCGACGTCCTGGGCGTCCTGGCCCGTGACGATGTTCGCCGGCATGTACTGCTGCTGGAAGTTCGGCTCGTTCTCGCGGACGACGCGCGGAGCGCGGATCTGGTCGAGCGTCACGCCCTTGACGGTGTCGCTGTCCATGCCGGCCTCGCGCGACGCGTAGAACGCGGCGTCGAGGTCCGGGCCGATGTTGGCGGTCGTGGCCGCCTCGGCCAGCGCGTGGCAGGTGCCGCACTTCTCGATGAAGAGGGCGCGGCCGCGCTCGAGGTCGGGTTCCCCGCCCGAGCCACAGCCCGCGGCGAACACCAACGCCCCCGCGGCCGCCGCGAAGACGGCCGCCTTGTTGCGAATCACCTTGCTCACGCTGCGAATCACGAGCGGCATCCTATCTATCCGCGCCGCGAAATTACTCGCACCCGGTTGCGAGCCGTCCTCGACTGGGTATAGGGTTCGCATCAATCCGCACTAACAGCTGAAGCAGTCGCTGGCGGGCACAAGAGAGGGCGCGTCCCTCCGACGTGCGACGCCCGCGGGGAGAGGTCGAAACAAGCATGCAGGTACGCGATGGGATGTCGGAGGTGGTCCTGACCGTCGGTCCGGGCCACACGCTGCGCGAGGCGGCGCGGTTGATGACGGAGCGCTCGGTGGGAGCTGCGGTCGTGGTCGACGAGGACATGCCGACGCCCGCGATCCTCTCCGAGCGCGACATCCTGAACTCCGTCGGCCGGGGCGAGGACCCCGACACGGAGCGCGTCGCCGACCATCTCACCCAGTCGGTGATCGCGGCGTCGCCGGACTGGAGCCTCGAGCGAGCGGCTCTCGAGATGTCGCGGCGGCACGTGCGCCACCTCGTCGTGGTCGATGCCGGTGAGCTCGTCGGCGTCTTGTCGATGCGCGACATCATGCGCTGCTGGACCCGCGACGGCGCGACCTCGGGCATGACCTCGCCCGAGGCTGAGTCCGCCGCGGCGTAGACGCGCGGACCCCCCGCAAGTGTCCGGCGACGCCGGCCCGAAGCCCTGCGCGAGCCGCTGCCGGGACAAGCGTCGAGGCGGCGTGCGGATGGCCGCCAGAGGCGCTCAGAGCGCGCTAGAGGGGCGAAGAGTCAGTCCCGAGGGGAATGGGGCGGGGCGGGCGGCAGAACGGCCGTAGTGAGCTCCTGCCGCCGGGGCAGCCGGTCGGTCTCCGCGGCGGCGCTGCGCAGCATGATGACCAGCGCGACGATCGCGACGATGCCGCCGACGATCCCGTACGGGAACCAGACGGTGATGCCCGCGAGCACCCCGCCGAGGCCAGCCGCGAGAGCGGCGGGTGCGAGCGTGTGGCCCGGCACGTAGACGAGCTCGGTGGCCTCGGGTGTGCCGTTCTCGCTCATCAGCCGGTCGCGATCCAGGCGATGCCGAAGACCAGCGTGAACAGGACGACGACCCAGAGCCCAAGCAGGACCCCGAGGCGAACTGATCTTTCGGCGAGACGTCGATCCATGATCGGCCGCTTTTCTATCAGACCGCAGCCCCTACAGGGCGCGATCGAGGGCCATCGCGGTGAACAGCAGGGCCAGGTAGGCGAGCGACGAGAGGTAGAGCCGCAACGCCCGGGGGCGCGATGGGCCGCGCACCAGTTCGACCGAAAGCCACACGAAGCCGGCGCCGAGTGCGATCGCCGAGACGAGGTAGAGCGTCCCGAAGAGGCCCGTGGCGACCGGCAGCAGCGTGAACAGCGCGAGGATCACCGCGTAGGCGACGATCTGGCGCCGCGTTGAGGCCTCGCCGCGGACAACCGGCATCATCGGCACGCCCGTGCGCGCGTAGTCGTCCTTGATGAGCAGCGAGAGCGCCCAGAAGTGCGGCGGCGTCCACAGGAACACGATCGCGAAGGGGTAGAGGGCGTCCCAGGCGAGACCGCCGGTCGCGGCCGCCCAGCCGACGAGCGGCGGGACGGCGCCCGCGGCGCCGCCGATCACGATGTTCTGCGGCGTGAGCGGCTTCAGCCAGACCGTGTAGACGAAGACGTAACCCAAAAGCCCGGCCATCGAGAGCGCCGCGGCGAGCACGTTCACGGTGAGCGCGAGCTGCGCCGCGGCCAGCACGCCGAGCACGATCCCGAAGACCAGGCCGCGCACGGGCTCGATGCGGCCCGCCACCAGCGGCCGGCCGCGCGTGCGCGCCATGCGGGCGTCGCGCTCGCGGTCGATGTAGTGGTTGATCGCGCCCGCGCCGCCGGCGGCGAGGTAGCCGCCGAGCATCGTCCACAGCACGGTGGCGAGCGAGAGGTCGTCGGGCGCCGCGACGACCATCGTCGCGACCGTCGTCAGCAGCAGCAGCGAGATGATCCGCGGCTTGGTGAGCGCGACGTAGTCGCGGACCGTGGCGAGCGCCGAGCGCTGGGCGCGCGCGTCGGCGTCCGCGGACCGCTCGTTGGCGGCCGCGGTGCCCGGGGCGACCGTGCCCACGTGGCGAAGGTTCCGCGCCTTGGTGGTCGCGCTTTCCATTGGGTAAGCCTAGGCGGGCAGCGCCCCCGGTGCGCTCCGTTCGTCGCGTGCCGGCTCGGTGGGCGCGGACACGGCCATGATCTGGGTGGAGACGTAGACCGCCCACGCCCAGATGATCGTGCCGAGCGCGAGGTGGCCGATGATCAGGCCGGCGTGCTTGCCGAACCAGACGTTGGAGGCGCCCAGGAGCACCTGCGCGAGCACCAGCGCACCGAGCCAGGCGAACTCACGCCGGCGCACGTTCTGCCGGAAGGCGGCGATGAGCAGCGCGATCACGGCGATCACCGTCAGGTACATGAACGCCCGGTGGGTCAGCTGGATGTCGATCAGCCGGTCCTCGCCGAACGGCATGAACCGGTCGACGCAAGTGGGGAATTGCTGTCCGCAGGCCATGTGCGCCCCGAGAACGGGCTCGTTGGGCGTGCCCTCGCCCTCCGTGCCGGCGACGTAGCCGCCGGCCACGATCGTCGCCAGGATGAGCCCCGCCGCGAGGATCGCGAGCGCGCGTAGGCCGCGCGTGCCCTCGGCCTCGACGGGCTGGGGGTCGGAGGCCCAGCGGCGCAGCAGGAGCAGGAGGCCCAGCAGCAGCATCGCGAGGCCCAGGTGCGCGGCGACGAGGCCCTCGTGCAGGCCCTCCTCGACGGTCGCGCCGCCCAGGATCGCCTGGGCGAGGACCAGGACGCCCGCGGCGATCGCGCCCCGGACGATCCACGGCCGGTCGCGGTGGTAGCGCCAGGCGAGCCAGGCGACCGCGACGATCATCAGGCCGACGAGGGCCGCGACGATGCGGTGCGTGTACTCGATCACCGACTCGGCCGACGCGGCGGGCAGGAGGCCGCCCTCGCAGAGCGGCCACCCGTGGGTGCCGCTGCCGGCGGGCCCACAGCCGAGGCCCGAATCGCTGACCCGCACGATCCCGCCGATCAGGATCAGGACGAAGGTGGCCAGGATCGTGGCATTGATGAGTCGGCGGAAACCGCGCAGCTCGTCGGTCCCGCCACGAGAGGCGACGTTCATGGCGATCAGGCTACTGAGGGCCCGTCGTCTGCCGATGCGGCCCCGCTGGCGGCGGCCGGAGCCTCGGAACGGGGCAGCGGCCGCGGCGGGACGTACGCCTGCTCGCGGGCGCGCACGGCCTCGCGGATGTCGCGCAGCGGCTCGGCGCTGCGGACGTCGGGAACCGCGTCGAAGTTGTGCGGCGGCGGGGGCGAGAGCGCGAACCACTCGAGCGTGCTGCCGCCCCACGGGTCGTGGCCGACGCGGCGCCCGTTGTTGTACGAGTAGGCGAGGTTGCCGAGCTCGAGCATGACGCCGAGCGCGAGCAGGAAGGCGCCGAGCGAGCCGAAGAGATTGTACGCGTTCAGGCCCTGGCCCTCGAAGAACCGGTAGAGGTCGACCGACTGGCCCTCCAGCCCGGCGAGCGCCATGCAGAGCCAGAACACGAGGGCGCCGGCGACGATCAGGCTCGCGGCCGCCTTGGCGAGGCCCTCGCCCACGGCGCGGCCGGTGATCTTCGGCAGCCAGTAGTGCAGAGCGGCGAACCCGCCGAGCACCGTGCCGCCCAGCAGGACCATGATCGTGTCGGCCTGCGCGGCGGTCGTGTTCTCGAGCTGCCAGCCGACCGGCATGACAGCGGTCATGAGCTCACCGGCCAGGCCGATCACGAGGAGGACGATCGCCCCCGCCGCCAGCGCGAGCGGCGCGCGGATGGCGATCGAGCCGTCCCAGAGGGTCGCGACCCAGTTGAAGAGGATCAGCCCGACCGGGACCAGCAGCGCCAGCGCGGCGACCATCGTCGCGTAGTGCACGCCGAGCGAAAGCGGCGCCGTGTAGAGGTTCTGCGCGTAGGCGAAGAGGCTGAGCACCGCGATCGCGACGAGCGAGCCCGCCACGGCGCGGCGGCTGAACAGCGGCTTGCGCGCGAAGGTCGGGATGATCTCGGAGATCGCGCCGGCCGCGCCGATCACGATGATGGCGTGGACGCCGGTGAAGAAGATCCAGGTCAGGTGCGCGAAGAGCAGCGGTGAGCCGCCCTCCAGCGCGTTGAAGAAGTGGCCGTCGAAGCGGCGGTCGACCATCAGCATGGTGAGCGCCGCGAGCATCACCGGGCCGATCACGACCAGCAGGTAGCTGATCGCCGCAGCCGCCCAGCTGAAGATCGGGGCGCGCCGCCAGGCCATCCCCGGCGCCCGCATGGTGTGCAGCGTGACGATCATGTTGATCGCCCAGCACACGAAGCCCAGCACGACGAGCCCGACGCCGGCGATCCACGCGTCGACGCCGTTGGTAGGCGAGTACTCCTGGTAGGAGAGCGGCGCGAAGGGGGCGAGGGGGTTCTCCGGCACCGCGTACAGAAAGCTCGCGAAGATCGTGAGCGCGCCCACCGCATACAGCCAGTAGGAGAGCTGGTTCAGGCGCGGGAGCGCGACGCCGCGGGCCCCGATCTGCAGCGGGACGATGTAGCCGATCAGCCCGAGGAAGAGCGGCACCGCGAAGAGCACGACCGCGCTCACCTGCAGCGCGGAGAGCAGGCGGTAGAAGATCTCCGGCTGGATCATCGTGTTGTCGGGCACGATGAGCTGCAGGCGCGTGAGCGCGAAGAGCAGGCCGGCGACGGCGAGGAAGGTAAGCGCCGTGCCGAGATAGAGCTTCGCGACGGCCTTGTGGTCGCTGCTCGAAGCGGCGTCGAGCCAGGGATAGCGCGGGCCCGGGACCTCGCGGGTGACGAGCTCGGGACGCGGCTCAGTGCTGGTCTGGGTGGTCACTCGCTCACTCCTCCGGCGGCCTCGCGGTTTGCCTCATCGACGGCGTTCTGCGCCTCCGTGAGCTCCTCGGCGCGCTGCTCGATGTACTGCTCGTACTCCTCCGCCGTCACGACCCGCACCCAGATGCGCATCGCGGGGAACCCGGTGCCCGAGTACATGGTCGAGCGACCGGGGAAACGGCCGAGCTGGTCGGCCTTGAACCAAGTCTGGGTGGTCTTCCCGGGCACCGCGTCCACCTGGCCGCCGAGGGCCGGGACGAACCAGCGGTGCATGACGTCGACGGTGCTGATGTTGAGGAGCACCGCGGTGTCCACCGGGACGACGAGCTCGTTGTAGGAGAAGACCTCGGCGATGTCCTCGCGCTCGCCCGGGTACTCGAAGCGCCACATCCACTGCTGGCCGATCGCGTTGATCTCGAGCGGCGCGCCGGCGACGGGCTCGTCGGATCCGGGCGCCGGCTCGGGGACGCCGGTGACGCCGACCTGCGCGTGGCGCGTGGCCTCGGCGCTGAGGCCGGCCGGGCCGGTCGGCTCGATCTCGCGGGCCGACTCGGTGACGAGGACGCCGACCACGAAGAGGACGACCGCGACGGCGGTGAGCGCGCCGGCGACGCGGAAGGTGACGCCGCGGCCGGCGGTCACGCGGCGCGGCGCGGCGCCGCGGCGCTCGCGGAAGCGGCGGATCGCCATCGCGAGGGCGCCCAGCACCGCCACGGCGAGGATCGTTGCGACGATGAGCGTCACCCAGTAGGCGACGCGGATGTCCTCGGCGTTCGGCGAGGCCGCCGGGTCGGGAGCCAGTGGATTGGCCGCGGCGGGCGCGGCGAAGACTCCAATGACAACGGCCGCGACAGGTAGGGCGCGGCGCACGACGTGGGTGAAAATCTTCGAGGGCCTCAAGGCGGGCGCCATTCTAATCGCAGCAGGCGCCGCTGCTCGCCGCAGAGCTCCTCTGGACGTCTATCCGAGCGTCCCGACCCCCAGTGCGGGTACGTCGAGTTGTGCCGATGTCATGAGTGCGGGCGCGTGGGGCACGTCCGCGGTCAATCCGCCAACCAACTCGCAGAGGTGAAGGGGTGCTCGGCGTCCGCCTGCCAGTTTTTCTTGCGCTCGTCCTGGCTTTCGCAGCCGGAGCGCTCGCCCGTCCAGCCGCGGCGCCCGCGCAGGCTCACGAGCCGCGCGTCCCGGAGACCTTCTTTGGCGTGAGCGCGACGGGCCTCTGGTCGCTGAGCGTCCAGAACCGCGACGCGCAGCGCAACGTGCAGCTGGACGGCATGCGCGACGCCGGGCTCGACTGGGCGCGCATCGAGCTCGGCTGGCCGGAGATCGAGCCGCAGGCGCCGCGCGGCGGGACCCACACCTACCGCTGGGGCGAGGCCGACGAGCTCGTCGCGGCGATGGCGCAGCGCGGCATGGAGCTGATGGCCGTCCCCATGGCGACGCCGGGCTGGGCCGCGTCGCCCGGGGCGGCCGAGCGCGGCTGCGGGCGCGTCGCCGAACTCGCGCAGGACCGCATCGATGACTACGCGGGCTTCGTGCGCGCGGTCATCGAGCGCTACGGCCGCGGCGGCTCGTTCTGGGCGGAGCGTCCCGATCTCCCGGCGGTGCCGATCACCCGGGTCGAGATCTGGAACGAGCCCAACTGGAACGGCTTCTGGTGCCCGGAGCCCAACCCCGAGCTCTTCGCCGACATGGTCGCGGAGGCCGCCGGCGCCATCCACGCGGCCGACCCGCGCGCCCACGTGATCTTCGGCGGGCTCGCGGCGCTCCAGGACCTCACCTACTACGAGGACACCTTGCGCGGGATCCCGGCGGAGACCTTCCTGCGCCAGGCGGTCGAGGCGCGGCCGGAGCTGCGCACCGAGCTCGGCGCGGTCGCGTTCCACCCATACGACGTCGATCCCACGATCAACCTCTCGATGATCAGCTCCCTGCGGCATCGCATGGACGAGGCCGGCCTTGGCGACGCATCGATCACGCTGACCGAGTTCGGCTGGCGCACGGGGATCCTGCAGGGCGCGCTCGACGAGCTGCTGCGCAAGAGCAACTACACGACGATGACGAACCAGCTCGCGCGCACGAACTGCGACATCGACGCGATCGCCGCGCACACCTGGCAGACGCCCGGGATCGATCCGCTCAATCCTGAGCACTGGTGGGGCATCACGGACCCGATCACGGGGCGGTTGCTGCCGTCCGGCCGCGCGTACGTCGAGCAGGTTGCGCTGTTCGAGGGCCGTCTGGAGCAGGCGCCGCCGCGCGCCACCGTGGCGGCGTGTGGCGCGGACCGCGTCGCCGATCGCGACCGTGACGGGGTGCCCGACGAGCTCGACGACTACCCGTTCGACCCCGAGCGCGGCGGGGATGGCACGCAGCCGGAGCCCGAGCCGGAGCCCGAGCGCCCGCACGCGGCCGTCGTTCCCGACGAGTTCTTCGGGGCGAACATCGTGCAGCTGCCCGCGGACTTCACGCGGCTCGACGGTGAGTTCAGCGCGGTCGCCGCCGCGCAGATCGGCACGCTGCGCCAGCGGCTGGAATGGGCGCACCTCGAGCCGCTCTCGCCCAGCGACCCGGGCTACGCGGAGGCCGCCCGCTGGCGCTGGCTCGATCGGATCGCGCTGAACATGGCGGAGCACGGCATCGGGCTGCGGCCCTCCTTCGGCGCGGAGCCTGCGTGGTCGCCCTCCGGCGCGGGCTTCGCCGGCGCGTACGCGGACTTCATGCGCCGCTTCGCCGAGCGCTACGGCGTCGGCGGCAAGCTGTGGCGCGAGAACGGCCACGTCGACGCGCGCCACGCGGTGCGCTCGTACGAGATCTGGCACCACGCCAACTCCCCGCACCTCGCCCCGGGTGGCGCGGTGTCGCCGGGCGACTACGCCGACGCGTACCTGGCCGCACGCGCGGCGCTGCGGGGCGTCGACCCGGACGCCGAGGCGGTCATCAGCCTCGCCGAGGAGGGCGAACTCGGCTCCGCCGCGCAGTTCTTGTTCGGGATGGTGATCGCCCGGCCCGAGCTGCAGAACAACATCGACGCCGTGTACGTGATGGCGGAGCGCTCGCGATCGGCCGAGGAACTCGATGGGCTCCTCGCCGACCTGCGCGCCACCCTGGACGTGCTCGCGCCAGGCGCCCGTCTGTATCTGGGCTACGGCGCGCCGCGCGCTGGGGAGGGCGCGCTCTCGCCGCAGGAGCGCGCCGAGCTCTACGCGGGCTTCGCTGCCCGCGCCGCGCGCAGCGACTGCGGCGTCGCGGGCGTCTTCGCGCACGCCTGGACCACCGGCGAGGCCGATCCCGACAATCCCTGGGAGCACTTCGGCATCGCCGACCCCGTGAGCCGCGAGCTCTACCCGGCGGGTGCCGCGTTCGCGCAGACGGCCGCGACGTTCACCGGCCGGGGCGCCGAGGCGGCTCCCGAGGATCCCCTGCCCGTCTGCGGGGCAACGCCGGACGAGGATCCCGCTGCGGAGCCACCGCCTGTGGGCTCACCTGGACCGGGAGCGGATCCGGAGCCCGAGCCGACCCCTGAGCCGCAGCCGCACCCCCAGCCCGAGCCCGATCCCGAACCGGAGCCCGAACCCACGCCGGACCCGGAACCCGAGCCCGAGCCGGATCCGCAGCCCGACCCGCAGCCGCCTGTTGAGGAGCCCGAGCCGATCGCCCAGGACCGGGTCGCGCCCAAGCTCACCGTCAAGCTCCGTCGCGCCGGCCGCAAGGCCCGGCTGCGGGTGCGCGCCCGCGACGCGAGCGGGATCGCCCGCGTCGAATACCGGCTGGGGCGGCGCTGGCGGCCGGCGAAACGGGTGAACCTGCTGCGCAACCTGAAGCCCGGCCGCCACCGGGTCGTCGTGCGCGCGACCGACGGGGCGGGCAACACGGCGCGTGCCGCCAAGCGCTTCCGGGTCCGCTGAGCGAGGCCGGCGCTTCCTATACTCGCCGCGCATTGCGCCGGCTCATCCGACCAACGAAGCGGCCGAGTCCGGCCCTGCGCACTGCGGTCAGGATCGGCGCCGGCGCCGCCGTCGCCGCGTCCATCATCGTCCCGGCTTTTCGCCGGCGCCTCAAGGCGAAGCCGGCGGTGAGCGTCGCCGCAGCGGTCGCGGGGCCACCAGCCCTCGCCGTGCTGCGCCCGCGCACGCGCAAGCGCGACGTGGCGCTCTACGCCCTGCAGATGTGGGGCTTTACCGCCGCCCACGAGATCCCCTACGACGATCCCGATGCCCTGCGCCGCCGGCTGCGCATCGACTACCCGATCAAGATCGACCGGCGCATCGGGGGCGGCGTGCTGCCCAACGCACGCCTGCAGCGGGCGCTCGCGCACCCGGAGAACCCGACCCTCCTGGACCGCGCGCTCTCGGTCGTGCACTGGGCGTGGTTCTTGGTCCCGCACCTCAGCCTCCTCTACATCCTCTGGCGGGACGAGGCCCGCTTCCCGCGCGCCGCCCGGCAGATGGCGGCCACCTACGACGTCGGTTGCGCCCTGTACTTCGCGGTGCCCACCGCGCCGCCCTGGTGGGCGTCCGAGCACGGCTTCGCAGAGGAGGAGGTGCGCCGGCTCATGGTGGATGTGGGCGAGGACGTGTGGGGCCCGGCGTGGCCCTACCTCTATGACTCCTTCGGCGGGAACCCGTGGGCGGCGATGCCTTCCTTGCACTTCGGCAGCTCGCTGATGGCTGCGTTGCTGCTGGCGGAGACGGACACCGCCGCGGGGGTGGCGGGGTTCATCTACACGTTCACGCTCGGCTTCGCGCTCGTCTACCTCGGCGAGCACTACGTGACCGATCTCGCCGCCGGCGCGGCGCTGGTCGGTGCCGTGCGGCGCGGCGAGCGTTTGGGGGAGCCCGCGGTCCTGGCAATCAACCGGGTCCTCCAGCGGCTCGAGCGCATCGCGAACGGCTGACGCGCCTGCGAGTATTCGCGCGGATGTCGAAGCCTGACCGAGACGCGCTCGATCAAGCGGACGACAACGACGTCGACTCCGAGGATTCCGAGCCTTCCTTCTTCGCCGATCGAAGGCGCCTGACCCAGAGCGCGATCGCCGTTCTCCTGCTCGTCCTGGCGATCTACGTGCTGCTGCCGCAGCTCGTGGGCGTCGAGGACGGCCTCAAGCGGATGGGTCGCGGCGACGAGACCTGGATCGCGGTCGCGCTTGCGTGCAGCGTG
This sequence comes from uncultured bacterium, assembly GCA_965652565.1. Classification (GTDB taxonomy): domain Bacteria; phylum Actinomycetota; class Thermoleophilia; order Solirubrobacterales; family 70-9; genus RSA11. The sequence goes on along the minus strand of CBFGWL010000006.1, from coordinate 45,188 downwards.
CTCATGTTCTTCTCCTACGTCGCGCTCTTCCGGGGCGTGGTCGGCGAGCGGACGTTGCAGCTGCGCTGGAGCGAGAGCTACCAGATCACGATGGCCGGCCTCGCGGCGACGCGCCTGTTCTCGGCCGGTGGGGCGGGGGGTCTGGTCCTGACCTACTGGGCGCTGCGCAAGGCGGGGATGCCGCGCCGGCAATCGGCGGCGCGCATGGTGGCGTTCCTCGTCCTGCTCTACGCCGTCTACATGTTCACGCTGATCATCGACGGCGTCCTGCTGCGCACCGGCGTGCTCGCCGGGAACGCGCCCGTGGGCCTCACGATCGTCCCCGCGGCGATCGCGGGCGGGGTCGTCGTCCTCTTCCTGCTGCTCGCGCTCATCCCCGAGGACGTCGAGCGCCGGCTCGCGCGCTCCTCGCCGGACACGCGCTGGGGCCGCATCGCCGTGCGCCTGGCCACGGTGCCCGCGACGGCCGCGACCGGCACGCGGCTGGCGATCGAGTTCGTGCGCTCGCCCTCGCGTGGGGGGCTGGCCGTGGCCGGCGCCATCGGGTTCTGGGCGGCCAACATCGCGATCCTCTGGGCGTCGTTCAAGGCGTTCGACGTCGAGGTGTCCGGCGCGGTCGTCGTGCAGGGCTTCTTCGTCGGGATGTTCGCGAACCTGATCCCGTCGCCGAGCGGGGTTGGTCCCGTGGACGCCGGGATGATCGGTACCTTCGTCCTGTTCGGCTTGCCGAGCTCGGCGGTGATCGCCGCGGTGCTCTGCTACCGGCTGATCGCGTTCTGGCTGCCGATCCCGCCCGGGATCGTGGCTTTCTTCCAGCTCCGCCGCACCGTGCAGCGCTGGGAGGAGGAACGCCGCCACGCCCCGGTGGGCACGGACGCAGCGGAGTCCCTGCCCGGCACGGGATTCCACGCCATTACTTCAGAAAGTAAAGTATGATTGTTTGCGGGTGCGAGCGCCCGAGCAGAAGGATTTGAGAGGGGCCACTCAGTGAACGACAAGCGCATCGAAAACCTGATCATCGTCGGCGGCGGACCCGCCGGCTACACGGCCGCGCTCTACAGCGCCCGCGCCAACCTCGAGCCGCTCGTCATCGAGGGCTTTCAGTGGGGCGGCCAGCTGCAGAACACGACCGACGTCGAGAACTACCCGGGCTACCCCGAGGGCGTCATGGGCCCCGCGATGATGAACGACTTCCGCGCCCAGGCCGAGCGCTTCGGCACCCGCTTCATCACCGACGACGCGACCCGCCTCGAGCTCTCCGACGGCGGCCTGCACCACGTCTTCGTCGGCGACGACGAGTACGTCGCCAAGGCCGTGATCCTCGCGATGGGCGCTGAGCCGCGGCGCCTGGGCGTCCCGGGCGAGCGCGAGCTCGCCGGCCGCGGCGTCTCCACCTGCGGCGTCTGCGACGGTGCCTTCTTCGGCGGCGAGGAGGTCGTCGTGATCGGCGGCGGCGACTCCGCCATGGAGGACGCGATGTTCGTCGCGAAGTACGCCTCCAAGCTCACGATCGTGCATCGCCGCGACGAGTTTCGCGCGTCGCAGATCATGCTCGAGCGCGCTCGCGCCGTGCCCAACATCGAGTTCAAGACGCCGTACGTCGTCGAGGAGTTCGTGGGCGGCGGCGAGGGCGGCAAGCTGAGCGCCGTGCGCCTGCGCCACGCCGAGACCGGCGAGACGGAGGAGCTCGCGGTTGGCGGCGCCTTCGTCGCGATCGGCCACATCCCGCGCTCCGAGCTCGTCCGCGACCAGGTCGAGACCGACGCGGAGGGCTACGTGGTCACCGAGGGCAAGTCGACGCGCACGAACCTCGCGGGCGTCTTCGCCGTCGGCGACCTCGTCGACCACACCTACCGGCAGGCGATCACCGCCGCCGGCACCGGCTGCATGGGCGCCCTCGACGCCGAGTGGTACCTGCGCGACACGCCGCCCTCGCCCGAGGCGCACTGGGCTGGCCGCTCGGGCGACGCGGTCGAGGCTGCCGCCGAGCAGGCCGCGGCGGGCTGACGCGGCTCGCGCCCGGGCGGGGCCGGTCGAGAGCTACGGATCCAGCGGGCTAGAGGCTCGCCAGGCGCTTCTGCAGGCCGGGGGCCTGGCAGGCGCCCTTCAGGCGCTTGACCTTGTTCTTGGCCAGGCGGATGCGCACGCGCGAGACGATCATGTTGTTCGACTCGTCGAGCTCGTCGATCCGGTCGTCGGGATCGGTGGTGAGCACGAGGCAGTAGATGCCGCTGCGCTGGCCCGTGATGTCGATCGTCTGGCCGGGCAGGCCCGCGTCGTAGGTGTCGGCCCAGCCGATCGAGAGGCCGTCGGTGCTGTCGGCGGTGCACTCGCCGTATCCGTCGCCCCCGCTCCCGAAGCCACTGCTGAACGGGCCGGGGGTGTAGAAGCCGCGCGCCGGTGAGCCGGGGAGATTCCGGTAGAGCCGCTCCGTGTCGATCACGCAGAAGCTCACCTTGCGACCGCGGCCGGCGGGCTTGCCGTTGCGCTCCTTGTAGAGCCGGTAGGAGGCGAAGCCGTCGAAGTGCCAGTGGTCGTGCCGCGGGTGGAACCGCATGCAGCCCGCGTCGATCGACTCGCCGAACGTCGACTCGTGGTCGCGGTCGAAGTAGCCGTTCGCGAACTTGCCCTCCTCGGAGTCGTGGAAGACCCGTTGATAGACCTTGCGCCCCTTCGGCTTGCCGGGGATGTGGCACGGCGCGTCGTTCTTGCCGTCCGAGTAGAGCTCGAGGGGCCCGGTGCCCACGTTCGAGACCGTGTTCGAGAGCCGCAGGCGCGTCGCCTTCGCGCGCTTCTGCAGATAGAGGCTGCCCGGTTTCTCGGCGATCAGGTCCGGAAGCAGCTTCGTCGGCTCGCCGGACTCGGCGTCGGTGCTCGTGATCGCCAGCACCCCCATTGCGGCCGCACAAGCGACGGCAACCAGCGCCGCCATTCCGAGTCGGCTGATGCGGCCGGCCTCCATGCGGCGGCCAGTGTACATGTGGGACCGCGTTTCCAACAGGGGGCGTTAACTTCGAATGTCGATGTCTCGCCGCCACTGGATCCTGTTGCTGGCACTGGCCGCGATCTGGGGGGCGAGCTACATGTTCATCAAGATCGGCGTGCGGGACCTCTCGCCGGCGGTGGTGGCGTGGGCGCGGATCTTCCTGGCGGCGCTCGTGCTCGTTCCCGTCGCGGCCGCGCGCGGCCAGCTCGCCCTGAACGGCACGAGCATCTGGCTGCTCACGGTGCTCGGCCTCGTGCAGGCGGGCGGGCCGTTCGTGCTGATCGCGGCCGGGGAAGAGGAGATCTCCTCCTCGCTCGCGGGCATCCTGGTCGCCTCGACGCCGCTGTTCACGGCGCTGCTCGCGATCCGCATCGATCACGAGGAGCGCTCCGAGGGGCTGCGCCTCGTCGGCGTGCTGCTCGGCCTGGTCGGGGTCGCCGTGCTGCTCGGGCTCGATCTGGGCGGTAGCGGCGCGGAGCTTCTGGGCGGCGCGATGATCGTGCTCGCCAGCCTGGGATACGCGATCGGCGGGTTCATCGTCAAGCACCGCGCCGCCGCGATGGCGCCGACCGGCGTGGCGGCGTGGGTGATGGCGACGAGCTCGGCTGCGCTGCTGCCGATCGCGATCATCGGGGCGCCCGCAGAGGCGCCCGGCGTCGGTCCCGTGGCGGCCGTGGCGGCGCTCGGCATCGTCGGCACCGGCATCGCCTTCGCGATCTTCTACGAGCTGATGACCACGGTCGGGCCGGCGCGGACCTTCATCGTCACCTACCTGGCGCCGGCCTTCGCGGTGGTCTACGGCGTCGCCCTGCTCGACGAGGGGCTCACGGCGTTCACGATCGCCGGCCTGGTCCTCATCGTCGGCGGCTCCTACCTTGCGGCCGAGGGCAAGCTGCCCGGCCGCGGCTCCGGTTCGGACGACTCGCCCCGGGCCGCCGAGGCGCCGATCAGCGAGACGGACCTGCCGGTTCAGCCGGTGAGCCCGCGCAGCGAATCGGCCACTCCGTAGCGCTCGGGTTGCGCGAGTTCCTCGGCGAGCGCGTCGAGGATCTCCACCACCTTCCGTGCGCCCAAGCGCTCCCGCCACTCGAACGGGCCGCGCGGGTGGTTGAGCCCGAGCCGCATCGCGCGGTCGATGTCGTCGGGGCTCGCCACGCGCTCCTCGACGGCGAGTGTGGCTTCGTTGACGAGGCAGGCCAGGATCCGGTCGCGGATCTCATCGGCGGCCTCGGGCTCGAGCGGGGGAGTGGGTGGGTCCACGCGCGCGCCGTCCTCGTACTCGTAGAACCCGCGGCCGGCCTTCCGCCCGAGCTTGCCCGCGGCGACCATCTCGGCTTGGAGCGGATGCGGCTCCCAGCGCGCGACCGGCCGTTGCTCGTAGAACGAGCGGGCGACGGCGAGGTTCACGTCCACGCCGACGAGGTCGAGGAGCTCGAAGGGGCCCATCCGAAAACCGCCGCGCTCGCGCAGCGCGGCATCGATCTGCGCGTGGGTCGCGACGCCCTCCCCGAGCATCCGCAGCGCCTCCAGCGAGTAGGGGCGGTTGCAGCGGTTCACGATGAATCCGGGCGCGTCGGCGGCGCGCACGGGTTCGCGCTCCATGGCGCGGGCGAGCTCGGTGGCGGTGGCGAGCGCCGCGTTGCCGGTCTGCGGGCCGGCGACGATCTCGACGAGCTTCATGCGTGGCGGAGGGTTGAAGAAGTGCATGCCGCAGACGCGCTCCGGCGCGCGCAGCCCGGCGGCGATCGCGCCGATCGAGATCGACGAGGTGTTGCTGGCGAGCACGGCGTCCGGAGCGCAGACCGTCTCCAGTTGGGCGAACAGGTCGCGCTTGAGCGCGAGATCCTCCGGCGCGGCCTCGATCACGACGGCGCACTCCGCGAGCTCCGCGAGCGCCTCGGCCGGGCGCAGCCGCTCACTTGCCGCGGCGGCTCGCGCGGCGCTCCAAAGGCCGCGCCGGACGCCGCGGCCCAGATCCTCGCGGACGCGCTCCCGCCCGCGCGCGAGCGCCTCCGCGACCGGGTCGTGCATGAGCGTCACGCGGCCCGCCAGCGCGGCGAGCTGAGCGATCCCGGCGCCCATCGTGCCGGCGCCGAGCACCCCGACCGGCCCCCGGGCGGCCACGCTCAGCGGCCGCGGAACTGCGGCGGGCGCTTCTCGAGGAAGGCGCTCATGCCCTCGACGCGATCCTCGCTCGCCATCGCGAGCTCATACAGGCGCCGCTCGTGCTCGATGCCGGCGCTCAGCGCGGTCTCCTCGGCCGCGAGCACCGCCTGCTTGGCGAGCTTGACGGCCAGCGGCGGCCCGGCGGCGACCACGCGCGCGAGCTCGAGCGCCTCGTCGAGCCAGGCGCGGCGCTTGGCGACGCGGTTGACCAGCCCCCAGCGCTCGGCGGTCTTCGCGTCGATCCGCCTGCCGGTGAGGACGAGCTCGAGCGCGCGCTGCTTGCCCAGCGCCCGGGTGAGGCGCTGCGTCGCGCCCCCGCCCGGGATGATCCCGAGGGTGATCTCGGGCTGGCCGAACTGGGCCGACTCGGACGCGACGATCATGTCGCAGGCGAGCGCGAGCTCGAATCCGCCCCCGAGCGCGAAGCCCGAGACGGCCGCGATCACGGGGGTCCGGCACGCGGCGACGCGCTTCCAGAATTCCGCGCTGCGGTGAAAGAGGGCCTCGGCGAACTCGCGCTCGCGCAGGCTGCGGATGTCGGCCCCGGCGGCGAACACGTCGTCGGCGCCCGCGATCACGATGCAGCGCACGCCCTCGTCGGCGTCGGCGCGCTCGAGCGCGTCCGCGAGCGCGGCCATCACCTCCGGTGAGAGCGCGTTGCGCGCCTCCGGGCGGCTGAGGCGTATGAGCTCGACGGCGTCGCGGCGCTCGGTCGTCACGGGGGTGCCGGGGGTGGGCTCGGTCATCGGAAATCGCCCGGCCGCCGCCGGGTCAAGTGCTCCCTGCGGAGATATCCGCTTCGATCGCGCGCTTGAGGGCCGCGTGCGCCTCGGCGGTGCGCGGGCCGGGCCACTCGAGGGGCCGGCCGTCGACGGCCGCCACCGGCTGGACCTCGCGCGTGGTCGAGGCGAGGAACGCCTCGCTCGCCGCGTGCAGGTCGTCGACGTGGAACGAGCCCTCCTCGACCTCGACGATGCGGACGATGTGGCGCCGCGTGATCGAGTCGAGGATCGGGTTGTCGAGCGAAGGCGTGCGCAGCACGCCCTCGGGGGTGGCCCAGAAGATCGAGGAGGTGGGCGGCTCGAGCACGGTTCCCTCGGCCGTCACGAAGACCGCCTCGTCCGCGCCCCGGGAGCGCGCGATGCGGGTCGCGTGCATGTTCGCCGCGTACGAGAGCGACTTGACCCCGTCCAGGATCACGGTCGGCCCGTAGGGCACGGTCGCCACGGTCGTGGACTCCCCGTAGCTCGCGAGCGGTTCGGTGACCGCGATCCGGCGCCCGCCCCGCGTGACCAACAGGCGCAGCTGGGCGTCCTCGTCGCCGTGCCTGGCAAGCAGCGCGTCGATCTCGGCGCGCAGCGCGTCCGCGTCGAAGGTGAGCTCGATCGACGCCGCCGAGCGCGCGAGACGCTGCAGATGCTCGGCCAGGGCGAACGGCTTGCCGTCATACAGCCGGATCACCTCGAAGGCCCCGTCGCCGCGGTAGAGGCCGTCGTCGGCGAGGGGGATCGTCGCCTCCGCAGTGGGCGTGATGCGGCCGTCGATGCTCGCCAGCGGCGTTGCACGCATGGTCGCGACAGTAGCGGTTCCGCACATAACAGCGGCCGTTGCGGTTACTCTCCCTGCCAGGCAAGAGCCATACCGGCGGTCACCAGACGGGGCACTGGGATCGGTCGCCGGGCCTGGGACGGTTATGGGGTCCATGGATGGACGCTCGCAGCCATGCAAATCGAGCGATCTGACATGGAGGAACAGAAGTGTCCGGAAGACTTCGAACGCTGAGCGCCGCGGCCCTGCTCGCGTGCGTGACGGCGTTGCTCGTCGCCCCGTCGGCGGCGAACGCGAACCCGGTGAGCAATCTGCTCAACCAGCTGACCAACACGGTCAACCAAACGGTCCAAGGGCTGCTCGGGGGCAACTCCGGCGGCGGTAGCGCGACGCCCGCGCCAACGCCGCAGGTCGACCCCGCGCCGGCGCCCGCGCCGACGGCGGCGACGCCGACGCCGAGCGTGGCGAGCACCGAGCCGGCGCTCGAGACGACCGATCCGCACGCGCAGGGCGAGGCGCTCGGCGTGGACCTCGAGCTGCCGCTGACGCCGGGCCCCGACGACGTGATCGTCGGCCAGGCGACCGGCAGCCAGGACGAGGCCGGCAACTACCACGGCCAGGTCACGATCGTCTCAGCGCTCGGGCTCGATCTGATCCAGGTCGAGACCGACGAGGGCGAGACGCAGTCGAGCCCGCTGCAGCCGATCAACGACCTGCTCGATGAGGTCTGCGCGGCGACGGGCAACAACGTCTGCCTGAACGCCCTGCAGTTCGAGTCGACGACGACCGACCGCGGCTCGACGAACACCTTCTCAGCCGCCAACCTGAGCATCGGCAACGGGCTCGTGGGCGCGGACCTGGTCACCTCGGAAGGGACGATCAGCCAGACCAACCGCTGCCAGACGGCTACCGGTAGCTCTTCGGTCGCCGGTCTGGGCGCGCTCGGCCTGCTGACCGTGGACGCGCTCGGCGCCACGTCGACCTCGACCGCGTGCCGCGGCGAGGCGCCTCAGGCCGACGCGAGCTCGGAGGTCGTGAACCTCAGCGGCATCGACGTCCTCCAGCTCATCGGCTGCGACGGTACGGCGATCGATGACGAGTTCAGCGTGCTCGATCTCGTCGGCGGCGTCTGCAACGGCGACGACACGAACGGCGCCCAGGCGGACGCGCCGTACAACGTCCGCAAGGCGCTGCAGCTCGACATCCTGCCGCTGCTCTCGAGCATCCTCGGCACGCCGCTCGGCAGCGTCGAGGGCACCTCGGCCGAGTCGCTCGCGGTCGCGCCCGAGCGTCAGGGCCCCCAGCCGCCCGACGACGATGACGACGGCGACGATGGCGGCGACGACGGCGACAACGGGAACGGCGACGGCGACGACGGCGATAACGGCGACGGCGGTCCCGGCGACGGTGATCGCGACGGCGACGGCGTCCCGGACAGCCAGGATGCCTGCCCGGATGTCCCGGGTCCGGCCTCCAACGACGGCTGCCCCCTCGGCGGCGGTCCGTCGGCTGACGACGGTGACGGCGAGCTGCCGTTCACCGGTGCCGACATGGCGACCATGGGCCTGATCGGGTTCGGCGTGATCGTCGCCGGCCTCGGCCTGATGGCGATCTCCGATCGCCGCCGCCGCACGGCGCGCAGCAGCTAAGACCAAGATCGCTCGAAAGCACGGGGCGGGCGCCGGGCACCGGCGCCCGCCCCGCTTGCTGTCGGCAAGATCAAGGCGATGCGCCCCGATCCCGCAACGATCTGGAAGCGCCGCGTCCTGCTCATGGCGGTCGTGGCGCTCGTCGTCGCGATCCCGGCCACGTTGCTGATCCGCGGCGGGGAGGACGACGGCGGCTCGCCCGAGAGGGTGGAGCGCGCCGCGCAGACGACTCCGCCCGTCCCGCGCAAGGTCGACCGCGAGCTCGACGTGGCGATGCAGCTGCCGCGCGGCTGGCGCAGCAAGCGCCGCGACGGCGTGCTCACGCTGCGGAGCAAGCGCCGCGACGCCGCGGTCGTGATCTCGGCCCCCGGGCCGGCGAAGAGCGCCGGGGAGATCTACGAGCAGGCGGTCGATGCTGTGCGCGCTCAGTACCGCAAGGCCAAGGTGCTCGACGAGTCGACCGGGCGCCTCGGCGGGCGCCAGGCGCGCACGACCGCGCTCGCGGTGGCGCGGCCCGACGACGGCGGCAGGATGGGCGTTCTCGTTGCCGTGGCGCGCGGCAAGAAGCGCGCCTACCTCGTCGAGGTGTTCTCCCGGGCAAGCGACCCGGGGATCGCCCTCCTCGAGGCGCAGACCGTCCTCAGCACGCTCGAGATCGAGCCGTAGGCCCCTGCGGTCGACGCGGCGCTCGCCGGTGCGCGTAACGTACGCGCCAGCGCATGGAGTTCATCCTCATCTCCTTCGGCGCGGTTGCGCTGCTCGTGGTCGCGCTCGTGCTCGTCGGGCGCGCCTATCCCGGCAGCGGCGCAGACCTCGTCGACTGGCGGCCGACGCGCTCTTATGAGACCGAGGCCGAGCTCGAGCTTCAGGATGTGCAGCAGATGCTCGACGCGCAGAACGAGTACAGGCGGCGCCGCGGGGCGCAGGCGCTCACGAGCGAGGACGCGGAGCGCATGGCGCGCGAGGACGAGGAGGTGCGCGAACGTGCGCGCCGGCCGCGTAAGCGACCCGATGCAGGGCCGGCGAGCTGAGGGGCTGAGATGGCGCGCGCGTTGATCGTGGGCTGCGGCTGCCGGGGCAGGGCGCTGGGCGAGCGGCTGCTCGCCGAGGGCTGGCAGGTGCGCGGCACCACGCGCGATGCGAGCTCGCTCGAGGCGATCGAGGCGAGCGGGATCGAAGCGGTGCTCGCTGACCCCGATCGCGTGGGGACCGTGTTCGAACAGCTCGACGACGTGAGCGTGGTCGCGTGGCTGCTCGCGTCCGCGCGCGGCGACGAGGACGCCGTGGCCGCCCTGCACGGCCCGCGTCTCGAACGGCTGCTGGAGAAGCTGATCGACACGCCCGTGCGGGGCTTCGTCTACGAGGCCGCCGGCACGGTAGCCGCCGAGCACATCGCGGCGGGGCGCGCCCTGGTGGAGAGGGCGCGGGCGACGTGGCGGATCCCGTTCGCGTTCATCGAGGCGGACCCGGCGGACCCCCAGGCCTGGACGCGTGCGGCGCGCGACGCCGTGCTGGCCGCGATCTCGCGCTGATCCCTACCGGGAGCCGTTGCGCGGGAAGTCGAGCGGCGGCGGCTCGACGGAGTTGCCTTGCCAGACGGCGCGATCGGCGTACTCCTTGGGCGGGGCGTCGAGCTCGTCGGCGAGCAGCTTGCCGCCGATCACCAGGGCTGCGAGCACCGCGAGGAAGATCCCGTAGAGCGTGATTTGCTTGGCGACGCTGGGGCCGTAGCTTCGGCCGACCACGGGCCGGCGCTTGTCCTGCCCCAGGGCATCGGTCTCGGCAGGCTTGCGCTCGACGTCGCCTGCGGACCGCGAGGTCGAGCTCTTGCGCTCCTCCGCCATAACCCTCGTCGCAACCCTAACGCCGCCGGGCGGGGGCTGCGCCACCTGCCGAGAGGCCGCCGGCTGAGCGGATTCGCGTTTTCAAAACGAAACAGTTAAAATCCGATCGGTAATTAGGTAATAGGAGGGAACCACCCGCAATGTCCGACTACGCAAACGACGTTCTCGTTTCGACCGACTGGGTCGCCGAGCACCTGAACGACGACTCGATCCGGATCGTCGAGGTGGACGAGAACCCGGCCCTCTATGCCGAGGGTCACATCCCCGGCGCGATCGGCTTCGACTGGAAGGCTGACCTGCAGGATCAGGTCAAGCGCGACTTCCTCTCGCCTGAAGATTTCGGGAAGCTGATGGGCAGCCGTGGGATCTCCAACGACCACACCGTGGTGCTGTACGGCGACCGCAACAACTGGTTCGCGGCCTACACCTACTGGTACTTCCGCTACTACGGCCATGACAAGGTCAAGCTGATCAACGGCCCGCGCGACAAGTGGATCGCCGAGGGCCGCCCGACCGAGACCGACGCGCCTTCGTACCCGGAGGCGACGTTCGTGGCCAAGGAGGGCGATCCCGCCATCCGCGCGCGCCGCGACGAGGTCCTCGCCGCGCTCGAGAGCGACAACACGCGCCTCGTCGATGTCCGCAGCCCGCAGGAGTACTCGGGCGAGCTGATCGCCATGGCCGGCTACGAGCAGGAGGGCGCCCAGCGCGGCGGCCACATTCCCGGCGCCGCCTCCGTGCCGTGGGCGCAGGCCGTCAACGAGGACGGCACCTTCAAGTCCGCTGAGGAGCTGCGCCAGCTCTACACGGAGAAGGGCGTCCTGAACGGGGACAGCCCGGTGATCGCCTACTGCCGCATCGGCGAGCGCTCGGCGCACACCTGGTTCGTCCTGCACGAGCTCCTCGGGCACGAGGACACCAAGAACTACGACGGCTCGTGGACGGAGTGGGGCAACCTCGTCGACGTGCCGATCGAGAAGACCGCTTAAGCGGGACTAGGTCCCCTCACTATCGCGAACGGCCCGGTTCGCCCCCGGCATCAGTCGCCGGGGTCGGCCGGGCCGAGCGCGTCCAGGCGCTCGAGCAGCTCGGCGAGGATGCGGGCGGTCGCGCCCCAGATCAGGTGCTCGCTGACCTTGTAGGTCGGCGTCTTGATCGGGACGCCGCGGCGCACCAGCCGCCGCATGCCGAACCCCGCGCGCAGCGCCTCGATCTGGAACGCGAGGACGGTCGCCACCTCCGTGGGGTTGGGCTCGAAGCGCAGATCTCCGCCGATCAGCGCGACGACGGGGTGCACCTTGAAGTTCGTCACGAACGTGCCGATCGGCGGCAGCGCCCCGACGACATGGACTTCGGCGGGGCTCAGGCCGATCTCCTCCTCCGCCTCGCGCAGCGCGGTCTCGATGTACGTCTCGCCCGGGTCGCGCCGTCCGCCTGGGAACGAGACCTCGCCGGCGTGGCGGCGCAGATCGTGCCTGCGCTCGGTGAAGACGAGGCCGGGGTCGTTGCCCCAGTCGTAGATCGGCACGAGCACGGCGGCGTCCACGCGTCCGCCCGGAGCGTCCATCGAGAACGCTTCGTCGGGATCGAGGAGCACCCCGCCCAGGCGCTCTAGCTCACGATCCGGCACTGGCGAAGCTCCTCAGATGATCACCGGCACCGTGCCGCCATCGACGCCCCAGGCGGCGCCGGCGACGTACGAGGCGCGTTCCGAGCACAAAAAGACGATCACGTCGGCGATCTCGCCCGGCTCAGCGAGGCGGCCGAGCGGGCGCTTGGCGCCGGCCGCGGCCAGGGCTTCCTCTCGCGAGGACAGCCCGGCGAGCGCCCCCGACTGGTCGGCCAGGCCGCCCTCGGCGACCCACATGGGCGAGGTGGTCGGGCCGGGGCAGACGGCGTTGACCAGCACGCCGTCGGCCGCGTAGCGGTCGGCGAAGAGCCGCGAGAGCGAGAGCTCGGCGGCCTTCGCGACCGAGTATTCGGGCATGTTCGCCGAGGGCCGCTTGCCCGCCGTGGAGGAGACGTTGACGACGCGGCCCCAGCCGCGCTCGCGCATGCCCGGGATGACGGCGCGCATCAGCCTCATGGGGGCCATCACGTTGAGCTCCCACGCCGCGTACCAGTCCGCCTCGGGCACCTCCTCGAGCGGCCGCCAGCGGGCGCTGCCCGCGTTGTTGACGAGCACGTCGAGCTCGCCGCCCAGCTCCGCGCGCGCCGCAGCGACGAGCTTCGCGGGCGCTTGAGGGTCCGTGACATCCATCGCGAGCGTTGCGGCGCGCCCGCCGGCCGCCTCGCACTCGGCGCGCGCCGAGTGCAGCTCGTCGGCGGAGCGGGCGGTGAGCAGCACCTGCGCCCCCGCGGCGGCCAGCCGCGTCGCGACGGCGCGGCCGATCCCGCGCCCCGCGCCGGTGACCAGGCAACGCTTGCCGCTCAGGCCCAGGTCCACGTCAGCCGGCGGCGACGGAGTCGACGATCGTGACCGCGGTCTCCGAGGCGAGGGCCTTGTGGACCGGGCACTTGCCCGCGATTACGCGCAGGCGCTCGCGCTGCTCGTCGTCGAGCTCGGCGCCCTCGCAGTGCAGGGTGACCTCAAAGTGCACCGGCACCGGCCCGTCGAAGGTCGTCTCGACCTCCACGCGCAGTTGCCCTACGTCCCAGCCCTTGCGGTCCGCGTACATCTCAGCCGTGATCGCCGTGCAGCTCGCCAGCGCGGCGGCGAGAATCCGGGTGGGCGAAGGCCCCTCGTCGTTGCCGCCCTTCTCGGGTGGCTCGTCAGCCACCAGGGCGTGGCGTCCGTCGATATCGACGTCGTGCGTGTAGCCGTTGCGCCTCTTCGCGATGACCGCCATTGGAACTCGTCAGCCTCCTCGGCCCTCGAACAACTCGGGATCGTCGGCGTCGGCGTAGCGCGCCATCGCGAACGCCAGATCCGACGCGCGGTTCAGATACACGAGGATCGCGTCCGAGGCGAGCCCTCCGGCCTGCCCCAGCTCGACCGTCCGCCGCTCGGCGCGGCGGATCGCGGCCCGGGCCACGTCGAGCTGGGCCGAGAGCGTCGTGCCGCCGGGCAGCACGAACTTCGGCGGCAGCTCCACGCGGCCCATGTACTTGTCGATGAGGGGCTCGAGCGCGGCCGCCATCTCCGCGGTGATGCGGCTCACCCCGTCCTCGAGCCGGCCGGATGCCTCCGGCGCGGTGGCGAGCTCGGCGCCGGCGACGAACAGCTCGCGCTGCACGCGCAGGATGTCGGCGGCGAGCTCAGCCTCATCGGGGCCGCAGAGGGAGCGGGCTACGCCGAGCGCGGAGTTCGCCTCGTCCAGCGAGCCGTAGGCCTCGGTGCGCGGGTCGGACTTGGGGACGCGGCCGCCGTACCAAAGCGAGGTGCTGCCGTCGTCGCCCTTGCCCGTGTAGATCCTGACCACGGACCGGAAGCTAGCGGGCCGCGCCCGCGGTTGCCGCGCGGGGTCACCTCGCGCGACGCAGGGCGCCCGGTCGGCGCGTCGTTTCCTTGCCGCTCCGCTCGCTGCGTACGACGTAGCGCGGGTCGTCCTTGCTCGCCGCGACCACGCGGCCGCCGATCTCGGTGCGCTTGGTGAGGCGCCGTCGCACGGTGCCGACGACGGTGCGGCCGCGGAAGTTCCACTCCACGCGATCGCCGCGCTTGAACTGCTCGGGCATGCCGCTCCTTTCAGGTCGCTCGGGAGGTGGAACCCCGGGCGCGGTTGCGGCGCCCCGTGGGGTGGGTGTCTCTCCGCGATGGACGCGGGCTCGGGCGTCTGGGATCTCGGCGTGCGGGGAGCCCGCGGCCGCGCCCGCTCAGCTCAGCGGGTTGAAGACGAGGCCGGTGAGCAGCTTCGGGAAGAAGTAGGTGCTCTTCGGCGGCATCGTCTCGCCCGCCTCGGCCACGGCGCGCACCTGCTCGACAGGGGTCGGGCGCATCAGGAAGACCGCGTCGGCGCGCTCGCCGAGGGCGCCGATCGCCTCCTCGGCGGACGCCGTGTACGCGATTCCGCGCTTGGCCTCCACGTCCGCCTCGCTCATGCCGAGCGCGCCACGCAGGACCAGGGTCTCGAGGATCGCGGCGTCGAGGCGGCGGTACGGCTCGGAGCGATCGGGCAGCGCGGCGTCGACCGCGGCCGTGTCCTTGAGGCGCAGTCGGTAGCCCTTGCGGAAGTGCGCGTCCGCGTAGCCGAAGACGCCGACGCCCTCCTCGCCGTTGGGATCCAGCGCCTCGAGCGGAACCTCCTCGAGCTCGAAGTGCTCGCGCAGCGCCGCGGCGAGCGCCTCCTGCTTGGCCGGGTCGCCGAGGTCGGTGAGCATGCGGTGGTAGCCGAAGACGGTCAGGCCGGGGTCCTCGAGCGAGACGAGCGCCATCAGCGTGTAGCGGTGACCGCCCTCGCCGCCCACCTCGTCGGCGTAGGTGCGCGCGGTCTCGTAGCGGTGATGGCCGTCGGCGATCAGCAGCTCGGCGTCGGCGAGCTCGGCCGCGACGGCGCGATGGACGTCGGCGTCCTCGATGCGCCATACGCGGTGGACGGTGCCGTCGTCGTCGGTCACCTCGCCCCAGGGCTCGCCCGCGATTCCCGGCGCGAGCAGGCGCCAGGCCTGGCCGGTGTGCAGCGAGAAGATGGGGGAGAGGTTGTGGCGCGTTGCCCGGGTCAGCTTCAGGCGGTCTTCCTTGGGGCCGGGCTGGGTGCGCTCGTGCGGGCGCACGAGGCCGGGGCCGTAGCCGGTCACCCGCACGCGCGCCAGAAAGCCGCGGCGGGTGTGGCGGGCCCCATCGGGCCCGGTGTACTCCTGCTCGAGCGCCCACAGCGTGTCCTCGCGGTCGGCGGTGAGGATGCCCTGCAGGGTCCACTCCTCGAGGGTCTGGGCGGCGTGTTCATAGGGATCGCCGCCGCCGGGCGCCTCGGGCAGGTCGAGCTCCACGACGTTGAAGGGCGAGCGCCCGATCAGCGCCTGCCGGCCCTCGGCGTCGATCACGTCGTACGGCGGGGCGACGACGTCTCCCAGCGAGGGAACCGCTTCCAGGTTGTAGTGCACCGCCTTGAGGGGCCGGACGTCCGCCATCGGCGCGGGAGCCTAGCGGCTGGCTGCCGGCAACCGGCTACCGGCTGCAGCTGGTGCTCAATCGGGGCGCCCGGATTTGAACCGGGGACCTCCGCCACCCAAAGGCGGCGCGCTACCAGGCTGCGCCACGCCCCGAATGTGGCGAGTCTACGGGGGTAGAAGGGAGCCCGCAGGCAATCGCGAGGAGCGCAGATGGTCGATTTCAAGAAGCTGACGGACCGGGCCAAGGATCTGGTCGACAAGCGCGGCGGCACAGAGGGCCTCAAGAAGGACGCGAGCGAGCTCATGGACATCGCCAAGAGCAAGGGCTCGGTGGGCGACAAGGCGAAGACCGCCATGGACCGCCTCAAGCGGCCCGCCCACGAGCGCGAGGGCGAGGGCGATACATCGGCGCCCGGCGGCGAGACGCCGGCGGCCACGACCGGTGGGGGCACCCCAAGCGGCGAGACGCCCGCCGAGCCGAGCGCCAAGCCAGTCGCGGAGGAGCCCGAGAAGCGCGAGCCCGGGACGCGTCCCGAGGCGCCGTAATCAGACCTTCCGGAACGCCGGGGGCCCCAGCGCCCCCGGCAGGACTCGAACCTGCGACCCGCTGCTTAGAAGGCAGCCGCTCTATCCAGCTGAGCTACGGGGGCCCGTGGGGGCAGGATAGGGCTGCCGGCGGGTGCCAATCCGCGCGCGACGGCGCTACATTCAGCATCCCGCGGTGGACGTAGCTCAGTTGGTAGAGCTCCTGGTTGTGGTCCAGGCGGTCGGGGGTTCGAGTCCCCTCGTCCACCCTTCAGCGCCGAGCGGCCGGATCGGCTTGCCCCGCCGGCAGCTTTTCGCCTCGTGCCGAGCGGCTTGCACGCCCCGGCGATGACGGTACGGTGGCGCCGTGGGGTTGATTCCTGAGCAGATCGGCAGGTCCGCGGCGCGGTTGGGCGTCGCGGCCCAGAACGCTTTCGAGGTCGCGCGCTTCGGCGGGCTCGAGACGGACGAGGAGTCCTCGCCCTACGAGATCGTCGCCGAGCATCCCGTCTACCGCCTGCGCCGCTACTTCGCCGGCGGCTCGGGGTCCGAGCCCGGCCCACCGATCCTCCTCGTGCCGCCGATGATGCTGGCGACGGAGGTCTACGACGTCTCGCCGAGCTCGAGCGCGGTCGCCGCCCTGCGCGAGCACGGGGTGGATCCCTGGGTCGTGGACTTCGGCGCGCCCGAACGGGAGGAGGGCGGCCTCGAGCGCGACCTCACCGACCACGTGATCGCCGTCGACGACGCGATCGAGCGCGTGCGCGAGGCGACCGGACGCGACGTGCACCTGGCCGGGTACTCGCAGGGCGGGATGTTCTGTTACCAGGCGGCCGCCTACCGGCGCAGCGCCGGGATCGCCAGCCTGATCACCTTCGGCAGCCCGGTCGACACCCAGGGCGCGCTCCCCCTCGGGATCCCCGAAGAGCTCGCGGGGGTGGGGGCGGAGGCGGTCACGTTCCTGCTGGGGCGCACCGCGGTGCCGCCGTGGCTGAGCCGTTTCGGCTTCCGCCTGCTCGATCCCATGAAGTCGGTGCGCCAGCAGCTCGACTTCTTGCGCCAGCTCCACGACCGTGAGGCGCTGCTGCCCCGTGAGCGCCAGCGCCGTTTCATCATGGGCGAGGGGTGGGTGGCGTGGCCGGGGCCGGCGCTCGCCGACTTCATGCGCCAGTTCATCGCCCACAACCGGATGCTCCAGGGCGGCTTCGTGATCGACGACCGGCTGGTCACGCTCGCCGACATCGAGTGCCCGGTGTTGATCGCCGTCGGCACGGTCGACGAGATCGCGCCGCCGCCCGCCGTGCGCGCGGTCAGCCGCGCGGCGCCGCGCGCCGACGTCTTCGAGCTCAGCCTGACCGCCGGGCACTTCGGGCTGGTCGTCGGCTCGAACGCGACCGCCACCACCTGGCCGACGGTGGCGCAATGGATCCACTGGCGAGAGGGTGACGGCCCGATGCCGGAGGTGGTGCCCGCCGAGGAGGCCGCCGCGCTCCCGGAGCGCCGCGACGGGCTGCGCTCCCGCCTGGGCGTCGGCGCGAGCCTCGCCGCGGGCGTCGGCGCCGGGCTGGGCCGCTCGCTGGCCCGGGCGGCGCGCGGCGGAGTGGAGACCGCGCGTGTCTTGGTCGAGGAGGTCGGCGGGCAGCTGCCCCGCCTGGCGCGGCTGGGCCGGCTGCAGCCCGAGACGCGGGTATCCATGGGCCTGCTGATCGAAGAGCAGGTCGCTGCCGGCCCCGACGACGTGGCCCTGCTCTTCGAGGACCGGGCCCACACGAAAGCCGCGGTCAACCGGCGCATCGACAACGTCGTGCGCGGGCTGCTCTCGCTCGGCGTGCGCCAGGGTGAGCACGTCGGGGTGCTCATGGGCACCCGGCCCAGCGGGCTGTCGGTCGTCTCCGCCCTCAACCGGCTCGGCGCCGTCGCCGTGCTCATGCGGCCGGACGGCCCTGTCCGGCGCGAGGCCGAGCTGGGTCAGGTGACGCGGATCGTGGCCGATCCGGAACTCGCCGACCGGGCGCGCGAGGCGGGCGTGTCCGAGGTGTACGTGCTCGGCGGAGGCGGCGGCGAGCGCGACTTGGGCCCGGGGGTGACCGATATGGAGCGCATCGATCCCGAGGAGGTCGAGGTGCCCGCTTGGTACACGCCGAACCCCGGGCGCGCCAGTGACCTCGCGTTCATCCTGTTCACGGGGGAGGGCGAGCGCACGCGGGCGAACCGGATCACGAACGGGCGGTGGGCGCTCTCGGCGTTCGGCACGGCTTCGGCCGCCGCGCTCTCGAGCGCCGACACCGTCTACGCGGTGACGCCGATCTACCACCCCTCGGGCCTGCTGATGTCCGTCGGCGGCACGATCGCGGGCGGCTCGCGACTCGCGCTGGCGCGCAGCTTCGACCCGGCGACCTTCTGGGAGGAGGTGCGCCGCTACGGCGTCACCGTCGCTTCCTACACATGGACCATGCTGCGCGAGATCGCCGACGCCCCGCCCGACCCGGGCGAGCGTCACCATCCCGTCCGGCTCTTCATCGGCGCCGGGATGCCGCGCGGGCTCTGGCGGCGCGTCACCAAGCGCTTCGCGCCCGCGCGCGTGCTCGAGTTCTACGCCTCGACGGAGGGCGAGGCGATCCTCGTGAACCTCAGCGGTGAGAAGCCCGGCGCGAAGGGCAAGCCGCTCCCCGGTAGCGCCGAGGTGCGCCTCGCCGCCTACGACGTCGCCGCCGGCCGCTTGCGCGAGCGCGAGGACGGCTTCGCGGTCGAGTGCGAGCGCGGCGAGGTCGGCATGCTGCTCACCCGCTTGCGCGGGGTCGTCGCGACGAGCGAGAGCCCGCTGCGCGGGCTGTTCGAGCCCGATGACGCCTGGCTTGCGACCGGTGATCTCTTCCGGGTCGACGAGGACGGGGACTTCTGGCTCGTCGACCACGTGCCGGCGTTGATCCGCACGGCGCACGGGTTCGTCGCGTCGTTCCCCATCGAGGACGCGCTCGGCGACCTCGACGCGATCGATTTGGCCGTCGTCTACGGAGTGCCCGCCGACGGGGAGGGCGAGCAGTTGGCCGTCGCCGCGGTGGCGCTGCGCGAGGGGCACGAGCTGGATCCCGCTGAGCTCGCCGATGCGCTCGGCCAGCTGCCCGCGGACGAGCGCCCGGACATCGTGCACGTCGTCCCCGAGATCCCCGTCACCACTTGGTACCGCCCGAACACGGCGCCGCTGCGCGAGCGCGGCGTGCCGTCGGGCGAGGGGGTCTGGCGCCGTGATGGCGAGCGCTACGTCCCGGCTCTCGGGGGCGAGGGCGCGCGCAACGGGGGCGACCCGGCGTCCGCGCGGGCCGCGAAATCAGCCTGAGGGGCGACCGCGCACGTCGCGGCCTTTTCCGGACGCGATCTCACGAAATCCGCGCGCGGGTCGTTACACCAGTGAAGATGCCCCCAATGGCCTCGACCGTCCCTTTCCAGCGCTTCCTGGACGAGCACCGTGCTGCGGTGCTCGGGTTCCTGCGGGCGATGGTGGGACGCGATGACGCCGACGATCTGTTTCAGGAGACATTCATGGCCGCGCTGCGCAGATACGAGAGCCTCGATGGCGCCAACCCGCGCGCCTGGATCCTCACGATCGCCCGGCGCAAGGCCATCGACCATCATCGTGCGCGCGCCCGCCGGCGCGAGGCGGACGCGGAGGTGCCGGAGGTCGCCGCGCCCGCGGCGCCCGAGCGCGACGATGAGCTCTGGCGAGCCGTTGCCGAATTGCCCGAGCGCCAGCGGGCCGCCGTCGCGCTGCGCTTCGCCTGCGATCTGCGCTATCGCGAGATCGCTGAGGCCATGGACTCCACGGAGGCGGCCGCGCGCCGCAACGTCCACGAGGGGCTGCGCAAGCTGCGCGGCGTGATCGGGGGAGGGGAGCGATGAGCGAGCACGACGCCCTGCGCCGCCTACTCACGGAGGCTGACGCCGACGCCCTCGACGTAGCGGCCGCCGAGGCCGCCACGCGGTTCGCCGAGCGCGCCGCGGCCGAGGGCGCGGCGGACGTGGCCTACGCGCGGGTGGACACGCCGCTCGGGGCGGCGACGGTCGCGGCCACGGGCCGCGGGCTGGTCGCGGTCGGTCTGCCGAACCGCCGCCTGGACGAGTTCCTGGCGGAGCTCAGCGTGGGCATCTCGCCGCGCGTCGTCGAGGCGCCCGGACGCCTCGACGAGATCCGCCGCGAACTCGACGAGTACTTCGAGGGGCGCCGCCGTTCGTTCGACGTGCCGCTCGACTGGACGCTCGTGCCCGGCGGCTTCTACCGCAAGGTCCTGCGCGAGACCGCGCGGCTGCCGTTCGGCACGACGCTCACCTACGGCGAGATCGCGGCCCGCGCCGGCAACCCGCGCGCGCACCGCGCGGCGGGCACGGCGCTGGGCTCCAACCCGATCCCGATCGTGGTCCCCTGCCACCGCATCCTGCGCAGCGGCGGCGACCCCGGCAACTACGGCGGCGGCCCGGAGATGAAGCGCTGGCTGCTGCGGCTCGAGGGCGCGCTGCGGGAGTAGACCGCGCCGGCGTGCGCGTGGTCTCGCACGGGCGTGCGCGTGGTCTCTCGGCGGGCGCCCGGTGGCCCGCGGCCCGACGTTCAGCCCTGGTCGTCGTTTTTCGAATACGAGGGCTGAACGTTTCGCGCGCCCGCGGAACGTTCAGCTGTGGTGTTCGGATTTCGAAGGCCAGGGCTGAATGTCGCGCTCGCGTGCTGCTGGGCGCCGGCCGCGTATAACTTGACAGCCAACTAGACACCAAGGTAGGCTGCCAAGTATGAGTGGACCGACCCTCAGCAAGCGCCAGCGCGAGGTGCTCGAGCGGCTCGAGCAGGGGATGTCCGTCAAGGAGATCGCGACGGACATCGGGGTCTCGCGGAACGCCGTCTACCAGCACATCGAGCGCTTGCGCAACGCCGGCGCGCTCCCGGAGACCTACACGCCGAGCGGCCAGCCCCCGCGCAGCCTGCCGGCGCCGCAGCTCGATCTCGGTCGCGCGGTCCCGGCTCCCGGGTTCGGCCCGGGCCCGCTGCCGGGCAGCCGGCCCTCCAGTGCGGGCGCGACGCCGAGCGCCCTCGCGAGCCTGCGCCGCCCAGCCGGCAAACAGCTCCCGGAGACGGAGTACGCCAAGGCCATCGAGAAAGCGATCGCGAACGGGGACGTTGCGGCGCTCGCTTATGAGCTCGGCCGCCTCGACGCCACCGAGCCCGTGGAGCTGGTCACCGCGATGGTGGAGTCCGCGCTCGAGCGCCTCGGCGTACTGGATCGCAGCCGCACGGGCCGTTAGGTTCAGCGCTCCGATCCGTGGATAATCGAACGGACCGAAACTAAGGAGTCCAGGGAATGACGGTAGTCCTGATCGTGGTCGGCGTGGTCGTCGTGCTCGCGCTGATCTACATCCTCATCCGCAACTCGATCATCAGCTCGCGCAACCGCGTCGACGAGGCGTGGTCGGGGATCGATGTTCAGCTCAAGCGTCGCCACGATCTCGTGCCGAACTTGGTCGAGACGGTCAAGGGATATGCGCAGCACGAGCGTGCGACGTTCGAGAAGGTCACCAACGCCCGCGCCGAGGCGATGCGCGCCCAGGGCCCCGCGCAGGCCAGCCAGGCCGAGGGTCTGCTCAACGCCGCGCTCACCGACCTGCGCGCTGTCGCCGAGCAGTACCCGGACCTGCGCGCGACGGAGAACTTCCAGCAGCTCTCCCGGAACCTGAGCGAGCTCGAGGACGAGATCCAGGCGGCGCGGCGGATCTACAACTCGAACGTGCAGGCCTACAACACGAAGATCCAGATCTTCCCGAACTCGATCGTCGCGAACTCCGGCGGGTTCACCGCGCGCGAGTTCTTCGAGATCGAGAACCCCGCCGAGCGCGAGCCCGCCCGCGTCTCGTTCTGAGCACGGGCGTCTCCGCGCCGGCCAGAGCCCCCGGGCCCCCGCGCCCGGGGGCACCGCGGTGCGACCGGTTCCCGGCCCGTCGTTCGCCTACGATCCGCCCCCGATGACGGTCCCGCGGGACAACGGCGACGCGGCCGCGACCGAGCCGCCCGCCTACGTGCGCGGGCCGCTGCTCATGGACGCCTGGGAGCTGGCCAGGGAGGCGCACGCCGACCAGACGCGCGCCAGTGACGGGCGGCCGTATCTCGCCCACCCCGGGGAGGTGGCCGCGCTGCTGCGCGGGGAGGGGCTCGACGATGACGGCATCGTCGCCGCCGCGCTGCTGCACGACGTGGTCGAGGACTCGGGCGTGCGCCTCGACGACATCTACGGGCGCTTCGGCGATGAGGTCGGCCGGCTCGTCGAGGCGATGACGGAGCCGGCGGACGTCGAGCCGTACGAGCGCCGCAAGGCGCTGCTCCGCGACCAGGTGGAGGCGGCGGGGCCGCGGGCCGTCGCGGTCTACGTGGCGGACAAGCTCGCCAAGCTGCGCGAGGTCAGGGCGCTCTACGCCCGCGTCGGCGAGGAGGCGGCACGGGCGTTCAAGGCACCGCTCGACGTACGCATGCGAGTCTGGGAGGGAGACCTCGCGATGGCGCGGCGCATCGCGCCGCAGTTCGGGCTCGTCGCGGAGCTCGAGGCCGAGCTCGCCGCCTTCGCCGGAGAGCGCGAAGCGGCGCAGTAGGCTGCGGGGCCGCTTGGTGACCAGCAACCGCTTCCTCTACCTCTTCGTCTTCGTCGTCGGCACCGGGACGCTCGGCGCCGAGATCGCCGCGACGCGCCTCATGGCGCCGTTCTTCGGGGCCTCGACGATCGTCTGGGCGAACACGATCGGGGTCGTGCTGATCGCGCTCTCGCTCGGGTACTGGCTGGGCGGGCGCCTCGCCGACCGCTACCCGCACGTGCGCGGCATGTGCCTGGTCGTGCTGGTGGCCGCGACCCTGCTCGCGATCGTCCCGTTCGTCGCCCGGCCCCTGTTCGACGTCTCGGTCGAGGCCCTCGACGAGATCCAGGCCGGCGCCTTCGTCGGGTCCCTGTTCGGCGTGCTGTTCTTGATCGCCCTGCCGGTGCTCCTCCTCGGCGCGGTGGCGCCCTACGCCATCCGCCTCGCGGTCCCCGACGTGCAGCACTCCGGGCGCGTCGCGGGCCGGCTCTACGCGATCTCGACGGCGGGCTCGCTGCTCGGCAACTGGCTTTCGGCGTTGCTGCTGATCCCGTTGCTCGGCACCCAGCGCACCTTCATCGCCTTCGCCTGCGTGATCGCGCTCGCCGCGGCCTCCGGGCTGGGGTGGCGGTACCTGGCCGTGCCGATCGCGCTCGCCGGCGTGATGGCGATCCCCGTGGGCACGGTGAAGGCGACCGAGAACGGGCGCGTGATCTACGAGAAGGAGACCGAGCACCAGTACGTGCGCGTCGTCGAGCGCGAGAACGGCGACCGCCTGCTGGAGCTCAACGAGGGGCAGGCCGTGCACTCCTGGTACAAGCCCGACACGGTGCTCACCGACAACGTCTGGGACGGCTACCTCGTCCTGCCGTTCGCCGGTCTCGACGAGCCTCCGGGACGCATCGCGATCCTCGGCAACGCCGCGGGCACCACGGCGCGCGCCTACGGTGAGTTCTTCCCCGACACCCTCATCGACGGGGTCGAGATCGACGGCGAGCTCACCGAGGTGGGCGAGCGGTATTTCGGGCTCGACAACCCCAACCTCACGACCTACCACGAGGACGCGCGTCCCTGGCTGCGACGCACGGATGAGCGCTACGACGTGATCATGGTGGACGCCTACCGGCAGCCGTACATCCCGTTCTATCTGGCCACGAGAGAGTTCTTCGAGCTCGCCCGTGACCGGCTCAACCCCGGCGGCGTGGTGATCGTGAACGCGGGGCATCCCGAGGGGAACGACGATCTGGAGACGGTGCTCGGCTCGACCATGGCGAGCGTCTTCCCGACGGTCCTGCGCGACCCAATCGAGGACACCAACACGTTGCTGCTCGGCACGGAGGGGTCCGCCTCCGCGGACAAGCTGCTCGAGGTGCTTCCCGACCTACCGGAGGAGCTGCGCCCGGTCGCGGCCGCGCAGGCCGCCAAGATCGAGCCGCGCCTGCCGGGTGACGAGGTCTACACGGACGACAAGGCGCCCGTCGAGTGGCTCATCGACCGCTCCATCCTCGGGTACGCCACGGAGGAGGAGTGAGCGCTCCGGCCCGCAAAGATCGCGTCGCCGCTTGGCTTCTGACCGGGCCGGTGGGCCGCGTCGCCGCGTTCGTGGGCGATCTGGCCGCCGCCTTGGGGCGGGCCGCGGCCAAGGCGGTCCGCGATCGAAGCTCGTAATGTAGTCGCCGTCATGCGCACTGAAGTCACAGAGCTGCCCGAATCGCGCGTTCGCGTCGAGGTCGGCGTTGAACCCGAAGCCGTCAAACAGCGGATGGACCGCGCCGCCAAGGCGCTCGCGCGCGATATGCGCCTGCCCGGATTCCGCAAGGGCAAGGTCCCGCCGCAGCTCGTGATCCAGCGGCTCGGCCGCGAGGCGGTGCTCGAGCAGGCCTTCCAGGACGCGCTCCCCGAGTGGTACGAGCGCGCCGTCATGGAGGCCGGCATCAACCCCGTGGGGAGCCCGCAGCTCAACCTCGAGCAGCTCCCTGCCGAGGGTGAGGAGCTCGAGTTCAGCTTCGAGATCGCAGTGCGGCCGAGCGCCGAGCTCGGCGAGTACAAGGGCCTGGAGGTCGGCCGCGAGGAGATCGAGGTCGACGACGAGACGATCGACCGCGAGATCGAGCGCCTGCGCGAGGGCTTCGGAAGCCTCAACCCGGTCGAGCGCGCCGCGCAGGCCGGTGACGTCGTCGTCATCGACTACGAGGGCACGATCGACGGGGAGCCCTTCGACGGCTCTGAGGGCAAGGACTTCGCGATCGAGCTCGGCGCCGAGAACCTGCTGGCGGAGTTCGACGCAGCGATCACCGGCCGCGAGGCGGGCGACGACGTCGAGGTCGAGGTGACCTTCCCCGACGACCACCAGCCCGAGGAGCTCGCGGGCAAGCACGCGAAGTTCAGCGTGAAGGTCAAGGAGGTCCGCGAGAAGGAGCTGCCCGAGCTCGACGACGACTTCGCGCAGCTGGCGTCGGAGTTCGACACGCTCGAGGAGCTGCGCGCCGACATCCGTGAGCGGCTCGCGAGCGTGCTGGAGCAGCGCGCCGAGGCCGAGTTCCGCGACGCCGCCGTCGAGGCCGCCGTGGACAACGCGAAGGTCGAGCTCCCGCACGACATCGTCCACGCGCGCGCCCACGAGATGTGGGAGCAGCTCGAGCGCACGCTCGCCGCGCGCGGCATCGATCCGCAGACCTACGCGCGCATGCAGGGCAAGGATCGACACGAGCTGATCACCGAGGGCGAGGACGCCGCCGCCCGCCAGCTGCGCCGGGAGGCTGTGCTGGAGGCGATCGCGGACGCCGAGGGCATCGAGCCCTCCGACGAGGAGCTGGTCGAGGCGCTCGGGCCCGGTGAGGGCAACGAGTCGCCCGAGAAGATCCTCGCGCGCCTGAAGGCGAGCGGGCGCGATGCGCTGCTGCGCCAGGAGGTGCGGATGCGCAAGGCCGCCGAGCTCGTCGCGAGCGAGGCGAAGCCGATCCCCAAGGCTCAGGCAGAGGCGCGCGAAGCGCTGTGGACCCCCGAGCAGGGGGAGGAGGGCGCCGAGGCGCCCGCCGAGGGCTCGGGCGGCGAGGCCGAGCCCGGCAAGCTCTGGACTCCAGGTAGCTAGCCGGACCCGGCCCCTCCGCGCGAGCGTCAGCTCGTGCGGAGCTTGACCTTCTTACGCACCGTGAAGCGGTTGCCCGCCGCACGGACCTTGGCCTGCACCACGACGCGCTTGCGCCGCAGGATCTTCGACCAGAAGCGCTTCTTGACCTTGAGGGTCACCGCCTTGGCCTTGCCGGCGCGCAGCTTCACGGCCTTGCGCTTGGTGGCGATCTTCTTCCCGAGCTTGACCGCGACGTTGATGCGGCACTGCTTGGGCGCGACCGCGGCCGGGCAGCGCAGGGCGACCGCGGCCTTGGGGCCGTTCGTCGCCGCGATGTCCCCGAAGCCGGCCTTCACGTCCTGCTTGAGGGCGCGCTTGCCGGCGCCCTTGGCGCGCAGGCGCACGTTGTCGTAGTCGACGTAGCCACTGAAGATGACCGTCGCGAGCGGGGTCGTGGCCTGCGTGCGGATCTCGATGTGGTACTTCCCGCCGAGCTTGAGGGCGTTCACGGGCAGCGCCACCGCGCCGATTGGCTTCCAGCCCTGGCTGGCCGGCACATCGCCGGTGGTGACGGATACGCGCTCGCCGCCCTCGCCGGCCTCGACGACGGCCACCTCATAGGTGACCTCAGAGGAGGGCAGGGCGAGTAGCTCCGACACGTCCGAGCGCTGGTGGGCCGAGAAGACGAGCTTCACGGGCCGGGCGCCCTTCGCGCCGTTGTAGGTGAACTGCGGCGACTTCCACGTCGTGATCGTGGTCGCCCCGAGCGCGTTCAGCAGCCCGGAGAACTCGCTGCGGATGTAGCCGTCGTTGTCCCCGCCGGCGCCGCCGTTGGGCACCCACGAGTTCGAGGCCGTCGGGCAGAGAAGTTCGCAGAGGACGCCTTGGCGCTCCCACGAGTGCGTCCAGCCGCCGATCGAGCCGGCGAACGTCTGGGCGTTCTGCTGCGGGGCGTAGGTCTTCGTGGCTGCCTGCGCGGCAGCCGGGGTGAGCGCGGCGCATGCTGCCACGCACAGGGCGATCAGCCCTAGTCTGAGTCGCAAGAGGTCCCTCCTTGGATCGCGGAAACGACAGGTGCTTTCTGTTTAGTCACTCGGCGCTCGTCATGCGCCACTTGAATCGGTCGTGCAGGCAGCGGGTCATGCGTCCGCGGGGACGTGCGCCGCTTCTATACACTCAGCCGCCGATGAGCCCCCTGGTTCCCATGGTCGTTGAGCAGACGTCGCGCGGCGAGCGCGCGTTCGACATCTACTCGCGCCTGCTCAACGAGCGCATCATCTTCCTGGGCACCCCGATCAACGACGACATCGCGAACCTCGTCGTCGCCCAGCTCATCCACCTCGAGTCCGAGGATCCCGACAAGGACATCTCCATGTACATCAACTCGCCGGGCGGGTCGGTGTACGCGGGCCTCGCGATCTACGACACGATGCAGTTCATCAAGCCCGACGTGCAGACGATCTGCGTCGGCGTCGCGATGAGCATGGGGGCGCTGCTGCTCGCGGGCGGGACCGCCGGCAAGCGCATGGCGCTGCCGAACTCGAAGATCCTGATCCACCAGGTCTCGGCCGGCTTCTCCGGTCAGGCGACCGACATCGAGATCCACGCGCGCGAGATCATCGACGTGCGCAAGCGTCTCGACGAGATCATCTCGAAGCACACGGGTCAGCCGCTCGAGAAGGTCACCCAGGACACCGAGCGCGACTACTTCATGAGCGCGGAGGAGGCGAAGGAGTACTCCATCGTCGACCGCGTGCTCGAGCACCGCTAGGCCGGCGCTCCCGCAGCGATCTCGGGACCTCCCGCCCGCCGCGCGGGGAGCGACCGCTGCCCGCCGGCGCCGCTTGGCGCCGACGGGCGGATAAGCCGCTTGCGTGGGCTAGATGCGACCGGCCTTCCAGCGGACCTTGCCGCTGTCGCAGCCGCGCTGGCCGCCGAACTTGCCCTGGGCGCGCAAAAAGCCGGTGACGCGCGCGCCGCCGCCGCGGACGCGGCCCTGGATGCGCACGGTCTTCTTCTTGCGCTTGATGACGTGCTTGAACCGCTTGTGGTTCTTGAGCTTGATCTTGGACACCTTGCCCTTGACCCGGACCACCGAGCCGCCCCTGCACTCTGCCTCGAGGCGCAGGAAGCGGAACCTCCGCAGCTCGACGGGCTTGCCGTTCACGCTGCGCAGGATGAAGCGCACGCTCAGGTTCGGGGACTTGCCGCGTGCCTGCACGGCATCGGCGTCCGTGGCGAGTTCGCCCGCGCCCGCGACCGTGGGCACCGCGAGCAGCGCGGCTACGCCCAGGAGGGTGAGGGTTCTCTTCATTGAGCCTCCTTCTCGTTGATTACCCCCCCCGTCCGAGCACCCCACGCTATCCAAAGGACGGAGTCGGATGGGCCGCCGCGTGCAACCCGGCGCGCACCGGAAGGGACGGCCGGGCGCGGCGAGTAACAAGCACGCGAAACAACGCCGGGCCGCCGTTGCCGTAATCTGAGGCGGTAGGTCCGGCACCACGCAACGCCGAAGGAGGCAACTTGGCACGCCCGACCGACTCCAACGAACAGCTCCTCTGCAGCTTCTGCGGGAAGTCGCAGCGCCAGGTCAAGAAGCTGATCGCTGGTCCGGGCGTCTACATCTGCGATGAGTGCATCGATCTCTGCAACGAGATCATCGACGAGGAACTCACCGCGCCGCCGAGCTTCGAGCTCGAGAACCTTCCCAAGCCCGCCGAGATCTACGACGTCCTGCAGGAGTACGTCGTCGGCCAGGAGTCCGCGAAGCGTGCGCTCTCGGTGGCGGTCTACAACCACTACAAGCGTGTGCAGATCCGCCAGCAGAACGGCGACGGCGACATCGAGCTGCAGAAGTCGAACATCATGCTGCTCGGACCGACCGGCTGCGGCAAGACGCTGCTCGCCCAGACGCTGGCCCGGATCCTCAACGTGCCGTTCGCGATCGCCGACGCGACGGCGCTCACCGAGGCCGGCTACGTCGGGGAGGACGTCGAGAACATCCTGCTCAAGCTGATCCAGGCCGCCGACTTCGACGTGAAGAAGGCCGAGACCGGGATCATCTACATCGACGAGGTCGACAAGATCGCCCGCAAGAGCGAGAACCCGTCGATCACGCGCGACGTCTCCGGCGAGGGCGTGCAGCAGGCGCTGCTGAAGATCCTCGAGGGCACCCAGGCCTCGGTGCCCCCACAGGGCGGGCGCAAGCACCCCCACCAGGAGTTCCTGACGATCGACACCACGAACATCCTCTTCATCTGCGGCGGCTCGTTCGCGAACCTCGACAAGGTGATCGAGCGCCGGATCGGCAGCAAGGGCGTGGGCTTCGGCGCGGACGTCGCCTCGCGGGAGCAGCGCGACACGGGCGAGCTGTTCGAGCAGGTGCTGCCGGAGGACCTGATCGAGTACGGGTTGATCCCCGAGTTCATCGGCCGCCTGCCCGTGATGGCGCCGATCCACCAGCTCTCGCGCGACGACCTGATCACGATCCTCACCGAGCCCCGCAACGCGCTCACGAAGCAGTTCAAGCGCTTCTTCGAGTTCGACGACATCGAGCTCGTCTTCGCTGAGGACTCGCTCGCCGCGATCGCCGATCGCGCCCTCGAACGCGAGACCGGGGCGCGCGGACTGCGCTCGATCCTCGAGGAGACGCTGATGGACGTGCAGTTCGAGCTGCCCTCGCGCCGTGACGTACGCAAGTGCGTGGTGACCAAGGAGACGATCACGGAGGGGCGCCGGCCCACCCTCGTCACCGAAGCGGTCGCCGACGGCGGGGACGACGAGTTCGCGCTCGGCGAAGAGAGCGCCTGAGCCCGCCAAAGCGCGGCCCCGGCCGTTCTCTATACGCTGGACCGCGTCGATGGCTGCGATCCGGGTGGAGAGCGAGCGGCCGGGGGCGATCAAGCGCGCCCTCGCCGACGCCGGCTGGCTCGGCGGCGAGCGGATCCTGGCGGCTGGGCAGCTGCGCCAGGGCAAGGCGGCCGAGAAGACCTCCGTCATCGCCACGCTCGTCGAGGTGTTGCGGCCGCGGCGCAGCAAGTCGCTGCCGGCGCACTTCGTGCTCGCCGTGACCCCGTCGCGCGTGGTCGCGTTTGCGGCCACCGGCGGCACCACCCAGGGCCAGCGCCAGTACGTGCTGCGGATCCGCGACCCGATCGCGGGGGAGTGGCCGCGCGGACAGGTCTCGTTGCGTGACCTGCCCGAGGGTGAGAAGTCGAAGGGCGGGACCCTTCAGCTCGGCACGGAGAGCATTCCCGTGAGCCGCCCCAAGCTCTCCGGCGAGCCCAACACCGACGAGCTGCTCGCGACGCTGAGCGCCTGAGCCGTCGCGCGCGCGGGCGACTGGGTTCGCGGACCGGGGGGCCGCTCAGGCGACCTTGCGCAGCTGAGCTGGATCCACGCCGTAGCGCTCGCCCGCCTCGACGAGATCGTCGGAGAGGCCCCAGCGGTCGGGTGCCTCGTCGCCGTCGTGGTCCGGGTTCGCGCCTTTCAGCGCCATGCACCCCGTGTTGTCGCCGATCGCGCGGATCGACTCGACGTGGTGCGCCTCCAGGCGCTGGTCGGACGGCAGGCCGGCGAGCTCGCGCCGCTTGTCCTCGATCGGGCGCGCCCCGGGGCCGGCCTCCTGGATCAGAGTCGGGGCAACGCAGCGCACCGCGGGGTGAGCGAGGTTCCACTGGCAGGCGAGCTGCAGCGGCGTCAGGTCGCGGCTGGCCGCGATCGGCCGCATGCGCTCGATGCGCTCCCGGCCCGCCGCGATCCAGCCGTCGGGGCGAAAGCGGCGATGGTCGTGCTCGTGTAGGGGCGTCTCCTCGGTGAGATCGCCCCAGAAGAGCCCGCCGTAGTCGACCACGCGGGTGATTACGTTCACGCCGGCTTGCTCGGCGGCGCCCAGGCTGAGCTCGCCCGGCCACGGCTCGAGCGGGTTGAGGATGATCATCGCCCAGTCGATCAGCTCGCCGTAGCGCTCGTAGCAGCGGATCAGGTCCAAGGTGAAACCGTTCGCGGGGCCGGGGGCGACGCCGATCGCGTCGGCGAGGCCCTCGTCGCGCAGTCCGGCCATCGCGCGCCACACCGCCTCGCTCTCGTAGCCGCGGCGATCGGGGTTGTGCAGGAGCAGAACGTCGAAGCGCTCCAGGCCGCACCGGGCGAGGCTGCGCTCGGTCGCCATGCGCAGATACGAGGCGTACCCGTCCTCTCCACGCAGCGAGGGCTCGGTGAAGCGCGGGAAGCCCTTCGGGCCCTGGCGCTCGCCCTCGTAGAAGTCGTGACCGACCGCGCCGACGACGCGGAAGGAATCCCGCGGCAGGCCGCGGAGCGCGCGGCCGAGGAGCTCGTCGGCGGCGCCCTGGCCGTACACGTCGGCGGTGATCACGGTGTCGATGCCCGCGCCCGGCCGCACGAGCGCTTCGAGGCGCTCGCCGCCGATGTCCTCGCCGAAGCGCATGAACGCGCCTCCGCTCCAGGTGCCGAGCGCGGTCGTGCCGAGGTCAGCCATCGCTCACAAGCTAGACAAAGCGGCCCGCCGGCGCGCCCGCGGGCCGCTCGGTCGCGCCCAGCGCGCCCTCACTCGTGGATCGGGATGGGCACCACCTCGGCGCCGCGGCGCGCCCTCCAGTTCTGCCCGCCGGTGTAGCACTTGTCGGTGGCGGGCCCCCGGCGCCTGATCGAAACGCTCACATCGCCCTTCCCGGCGATCGTGCCCTTCGCCTTGCCGCCCTTGCCGAGGCGCCCGCGCAGCTTGACGCGGAGGTTCACGCCGTCGGGCAGGCCGAGCCCCACGGCGCGCCGGGTCGCGCCGAACCTGCCGTTCGCGCGCACGGCGATCCGGCCCTTCACCCGGATCGGGAGGTACTCGACGTAGCCGGCGTGGCAGGCGATCGGGACCATCGCCCGGATGGCCTTCACCGCGCGCTTGCCCTTCGAGCGTTTGAGGTCGAACCCCACGTAGGTGTACGGGTCGCCGGCGATCCGTCCCTCGTACTGGGCGTCCGGGAAGGCGATTCCCGCCGAGGCGGGCGCCCCGGCACACACCGCCGCGGCCGCCACCAGGCCGAGCGCGATCCTGCTGCGCGCCTTCATCGGACGCCCCTCTTCAGCGGGAGGTTCACCTCGGCTCCCCGGCGCGCCCGCCAGCGGAGCACGCCCGTGTAGCAGATGGTTGTCTCGCTGCCACGCGCCGCGGCCGGCTCCTCGTAGACGCCCCGGGTCGAGAGCTTGCCGCTCGCGTTCTTGCCGCGCACCCGGCCGGAGATCCTGAAGCGGAAGGGCGAGCCCTCGAAGTCGGCGCTGAGCGCGCCCTTGAAGCGCCCGTTCTTCTTCACCTTGAGCGAGCCGCTCACCTTGGTGTAGGCGTGCCCGCCGAACCCGGCGTGACAATGCGCCGGGACGACCGCGCGGATCTTGCGCACCCGTCGGACGCCGTTGGCCTTCTTGATGTCGAAGCCGATGTACGTGTTGGGATCGGCCTGAATCCGTCCCTCGTACTGGTTCTCGGGCAAGGTTCCGCCTGAGGCGGTGCCGGTGAGAACCACGAACGTGGCGGCCGCGACGACGGCCGCGAGGCTGCGTTTCACGCGTTCCCTCCCGTGAATTGGTGAATGGGCCGCGGGCAGAATACTCCGCGGGCCGGCGCGCGGCTAGCCGCGCGCCCCGACGGGTCTTTCGCCCGGCGCGAGCCACTACGATCGGCGATCCGATGAGCGAAGCCCGAGCGAAACTCGAAGCCACGACGCGCTGGGATCCCGGTGCGGTGGAGGGGCGGATCTTCGAGCGCTGGCTCGAGGGTGGCTACTTCCACCCCGAGCCCACCGGCGATGCGTCCGAGAACTTCTCGATCGCGATCCCGCCGCCGAACGTCACCGGCGCGCTGCACATGGGCCACGCGCTCAACGGGACCATGCAGGACGTCCTCGCCCGCATGAATCGCATGCGCGGGCGCAACACCCTCTGGATCCTCGGCACCGACCACGCGAGCATCGCGGTGCACGCAGTCCTTGAGCGCGAGCTGCGCAAGGAGGGCGTCTCGCGCCACGACCTCGGCCGTGAGCGGTTCCTCGAGCGGGCGTGGGAGTGGAAGGAGCGCCACGGCTCCCAGATCGTCGAGCAGTTCAAGCGCCTCGGCGCCTCCGTGGACTACGAGAGCGAGCGCTTCACGCTCGACGAGGGCTACGTGCGCGCCGTCTACCGGGTCTTCGTCTCGCTCTACGAGAAGGGCTACATCTACCGCGACAACTACATGGTCAACTGGGACGTCGGCTCCCAGTCTGTGATCTCCGATCTGGAGGTCGAGAACCGCGAGGTCACGGACCGCCTGTACTCGATCGCCTATCCGCTGGCCGACGGCGAGGGCGAGCTCGTCGTCGCGACCGTTCGCCCGGAGACGATGCTCGCCGACACCGCCGTCGCGGTGAACCCGAAGGACGAGCGCTACGCCGAGCTCGTCGGCCGCGAGTGCGTCCTCCCGCTGGTGGGCCGGCGCCTGCCGATCATCGCCGACGAGCACGTCGACCCCGAGTTCGGCACCGGCGCGCTCAAGATCACCCCGGGCCACGACCCGAACGACTTCGAGATCGGTCGCGCCCACGGACTCGAGGAGATCGTCGTGATCGGCGAGGACGGGCGCATGAACGACGCCGCGGGCGAGCGCTTCGCGGGGCTGACGACCGCGGAGGCGCAGGACGCGGTCGTGACCGCCCTGCGCGAGGAGGGGGCGCTGCGCGGCGAGGAGGAGTACACGCATTCCGTCCCGTTCTCCCACCGCTCGGGCGAGCGCATCGAGCCGCTCATCTCGCTGCAGTGGTTCTGCCGCATGGACGAGCTCGCCGCGCCGGCGATCGAGGTCGTCGAGCGCGACGAGGTGCGCATCCAGCCCGAGCAGTGGAAGCGCGTCTACCTCGACTGGATGCGCAACATCCGGCCCTGGTGCGTGTCCCGCCAGCTCTGGTGGGGTCACCGGATCCCGGTTTGGTACGGCCCCGACGGCGAGGAGTTCGTCGCGGAGACCGAGGAGGCCGCCCGCGCGAAGGCCGCCGAGCAGGGGGTCGACCCCGACTCGCTGCGGCAGGACGAGGACGTGCTCGACACGTGGTTCAGCTCGGCGCTGTGGCCGTTCGCGACGCTTGGGTGGCCCGACGACACGCCCGAGCTGCGCGCGTTCTACCCGACCGACTTCCTGACGACCGCGCGCGACATCCTCTTCCTCTGGGTCGCGCGGATGATCATGGCCGGGCTGGAGTTCACCGGCGAGATCCCGTTCCGCGACGTCTACGTCCACTCGGTGATCCAGGCGCGCGACGGCCGGCGCATGTCGAAGAGCCTGGGAACGGGGATCGACCCGCTCGACGAGATCGAGGTGCACGGGGCCGACGCGCTGCGCTTCGGCCTGCTCGCCATGTCGTCGACGCAGGACGTGCGCTACTCCGACGCCAAGGTCCAGCAGGGCCGCGATCTCGCCAACAAGATGTGGAACGCGTCGCGGCTGATCCTGATGAACGTCGCCGACGTGGCGCCCGCGGCGCCCGGGCCCGACGCGCCGATCGAGGACCGCTGGATCGCGTCGCGCCTGGAGCGCGCCATCGAGACGGTCTCGGACAACCTCGCCTCGTACGACTTCGCGCACGCGGCCCTGGAGCTCTACCGGTTCTTCTGGTCGGAGCTCTGCGACTGGTACCTGGAGATCGCCAAGCCGCGCCTGTACGAACGCGAGGAGGGCGTCTCCGCGACCCTCTTGTGGGTTCTCGAGCAGACCCTTGCGCTCGCGCACCCGATGATCCCGTTCGTCACCGAAGCGATCTACACCCACCTGCGGGAGCGGCTGCCGGGTGATCGCCCCGAGATGCTCGTCGTCCACCCGTTCCCCGAGGTCGAACCGCACCTGGTCGACGCCGCCGCGGAGGAGGAGATGGGGAAGTGGATCGAGCTGACGCGCGAAGTGCGCCGCTGGCGCGATCTGGTCGGCGTGCCCGCGGGAACGGTTCTCCCCGCGCGCGTCACGACCGACGGCGCGCCCCACGAGCTCGTCGCGCGGCTCGCGCGCCTGCGCTTCGAGGAGGGCGAGGGCGACCCGCTCGCCACGGTGGGGCCGCTCGCCCTGCTCGCCAGCGACGAGCTCGATCCCGCCGAGGTGCAGGCGCGCATCGACAAGCGCATCGCCGAGCTGCGCTCCGAGGTCGAGCGCGCCGAGCGCAAGCTCGCGAACGAGGGCTTCGTCGCGAAGGCGCCCGCCGAGGTCGTGGAGGCCGAGCGCGAGAAGCTCGCCGGCTACCGCGAGCAGCTCGCCGCTCTCGAGGGCTGAACCCTGTTCGATCCCGAGCGCTGGCTCGCGACGCTCGACCCGATCGGCTGGCGGTTCGGGCTCGAGCGCATCGAGGCGCTCACCGCCGCCTTGGGGCGCCCCCAGGACCGGTACGCGACGGCTCACGTCGTGGGCACGAACGGAAAGTCGTCGGTGACGGCGATGACGGTCGCGCTCCTCGAGGCGCACGGGCATCGGGCCGGCGCGTACGTTTCGCCGCACGCTGAGCGCTGGGCCGAGCGCGTGCTGATCGGCGGGGAGTCGATCGATCCGGACGCCTTCGCGCGGGCGGTGGAGGCGGTCGCGGCGGTGGTCCCGGGCGTCGAGCGCGAGTTCGAGCGCGACGAGCGCATCACCCAGTTCGAGGCGGCCACGGCCGCCGCCTTCGTAGCGCTGGCTGACGCGGGCGTCGAGTACGGCGTGATCGAGGCGGGCCTGGGCGGCCGTCTCGACGCCACCAACGTGATCGCGTCGAGCGTGACCGCGCTGACCTCCGTCGGCCTCGACCACACGCAGTGGCTTGGGGAGACGGAGATCCAGATCGCCACCGAGAAGCTCGCCGTCCTGCGCCCGCGCTCCGTGCTCGTCCTTGGCGACGTCTCGGCGGACGTGGAGCGCCTGGCTCACGAGGTGGCGGCGGAGCGCGACGTCCACGTCGTCCGTCCGCGTGAGCTCGACCCCCCGGAGGGCCGTGCGTTCGCGGCGCCCTATCTGCGTCGCAACGTCGCGGTGGCCGCGGCGCTCGCCGAGGCGCTCCTGGGCGACCTCGACGCCGAGCGGGCACGGACCGCGCTCGCCCACGTGAGCCTGCCCGGCAGGGTGGAGGTGGTGGCCGGTGAGCCGCCGGTCGTGCTGGACGCCGCGCACAACCCACAGGGCGCGCGGGCCCTCGCGGAGGCGCTCGCCGCCGTCGCGCGCGGCCGGCAGGTGGTCGGCTGCCTCGCGGTGCTCGCCGACAAGGACGCGCGCGGGATCGTCGCTGAGCTCGCCGGCGTGTTTGCCGGCGCCGTGTGCACGGAGCTCGCGCCGGGCGAGCTGGCCGGCATGGGCAGGCCCGACACGGCGGTCACGCCGGCGGGCGAGCTCGCCGAGCTCTTCGCCGCGGCCGGCGTCGCGGCGCGGGCGGAGCCGGATCCGGAGGCCGCGATCGCGGCGACCTTGCGCGAGGCGGGGGAGCGGGCCGGCGTCGCCGTCGTGTGCGGATCGCACTACCTGCTGAGCCACGCGCACGTCGCGCTGGCGGGCGACGCGTAAGCGGCGTAGGATCGGGTTATGGACCGCGAAGCACGCTCCGAGCTTCTGCAGATGATGGGTCTGGTCGCGGCGGTCGTCGCGGTCGTGATCCTCGTCTTCTTCGGTCTCGGCTACCTTTTTGGGCGGCTCTTCCTCTGAGGCCGAGTCCCCGCGCGCGCTGGGCGTCCGATCCCGGCCCGCGGACCCCGACAGGGTTTGAGGCGCAGACGAGGAAGTAGACTGCGCGATCCCCCATGCCGCCAGCCATCTTCGGCATCGACAACGACGGCCTCAACCTGGCCATCAACCTCCTGCTGCTCTTCGTAGTGGTGGTCTGGCTCTCGCTGGTCGCCTACACGTACCTGGACGCCCGCCGCCGGCTCGACGACTCGTTCCTCGTCGCGTGCGCGACGCTGGCCTCGCTGATCTTCCCGTTCCTGGGCACGGTCGTGTACTCGATCCTGCGCCCACCGGAGTTCCTCGAGGATGCCCGCGAGCGCGAGCTGGAGATCAGGGCGTCGGAGCTGCGCCTGCGCCACCTCGAGGAGTCCTCGTGCCCGAACTGCGAGTTCCCGATCGAGCGCACCTATCTGCGCTGTCCGAGCTGCCGCGCGCGGATCAAGGATCCCTGCGAGTCGTGCGGCAAGCCCGTTGACCCGCGCTGGTCGATCTGCCCCTACTGCGAGACGCCCACGCGCCGTGCCGCGTCGCCGCGCCGCCGGTCTTCCGCGCGCAGCAAGGACGCTCCCCCGAGCCGCCCCGCGGCCGCCGAGAAGCGCCCGGCGCGCCCCAAGCGGCCCGCGGCCAGGCCGGCGAGCGGTGGTACGCCCGCGAGCCCCGAGCGCGAGCCCGCGCGTCCCGAGCGCGAGCCCGCGCGCAGCACCAAGCGGGCCGCGCCGGCTCGCTCGCAGTCGCCGTCGCGCCGCTCGACTCGCTCCGGCGGCGACGACTCGCGCTCCGCATCGGCCTCGTAGCCTGGTCGGCGGCCTCGGCCGCATCGCAAACCTTGTAGAACCCCCGCGCAACCCGCGCAACGAAAGCGAGGATTATCCGTGTCCAGAACCCTGATCCTGATCAAGCCCGACGCGTTCCGGCGCAACCTCACCGGCGAGTTGCTCGCCCGGTTCGAGCGCAAGGGCCTGCGCCTTGCGGCCCTCAAGCTGATGCAGGCGACGGAGGAGATCGCGAACGAGCACTACGCCGAGCACACCGAGAAGCCGTTCTTCGGTGAGCTCGTCGAGTTCATCACCGGCGGCCCGCTCGTCGCCGCGGTGTTCGAGGGCCCGTCGGCCGTGCAGGCCGCCCGTCAGATCATCGGCGCCACTAACCCCGTGGAGGCCGCGCCCGGCTCGATCCGCGGCGACTTCGCGCTCGAGGTGACCTTCAACATGGTCCACGGCTCGGACTCCGACGAGTCCGCCGAGCGCGAGATCGGCATCTGGTTCCCTGAGCTCTAGCGGGCTCGACCACGCCTGCGCCGGCTTGAGCCTCGTCCTCGCCTCGGCGTCGCCCCGGCGGCGTCAGATCCTCGAGTGGCTCGGCGTGCCGTTCACGGTCGCCGAGCCCGACGTCGAGGAGCTCGATGGCGGGCTCGAGCCGGCCGAGCTCGTGGTCGAGAACGCCCGGCGCAAGGCGCGCGCCGGGCGAGCGGCCGCGGGCGAGGACGGCGCTTGGGTCCTGGGCGTCGATACCGACGTCTTCCTGGGGTCGGAGCCGCTCGGCAAGCCCGCCGACGAGGCCGAGGCCCGCGCGCGCCTCGAGGCGCTCTCCGGCCGCACCCACACCGTGCTGAGCGGCGTCTGCCTGCTCGGGCCGGAGGGCGGCGCCGAGCGTTCGGGGGTGGAGCGCTCGCTCGTCACGTTCACGGACCTGCGGCCGGAGCTCCTGGAGCTGTATCTGCGTTCCGGCGAGTGGCGGGGTCGCGCCGGCGCCTACGCGATCCAGGGGTTGGGCTCGCTGCTCGTCGATCGGGTCGACGGAGACTTCTCGAACGTCGTCGGGCTGCCCATCCGGCTGCTTCTCCGCTTGGCTCCTGAACTTGCGGGGAAACCCTAAAGCGAAGAAATAGGGTTAGGGTTTCGGGAGACCCTCGACTTTGGCTTGCGGCTTGGGTTTCGGCCGCTAGACTGGCCTCGCCGGCGAGCTCGCCGGGAGCGGCTTCCAGAGGCACCTGAAGGACCCTCGGCAAGACGGATTGCCGAGGGGCAGGAGGGGGTGTGACGGCAGGCCGGAGATCGGCAAGCTCTCGGTCGGCGCATCCGTACCCGCTTCGCCCACTCCACGACCCCTCGCCCACTCGACGACCACATGGGATTCTTCAGCAACCTCACGAGCTTCAAGGGCCGCGACATGGCGGTCGACCTCGGGACCGCCAACACCCTCGTGTACGTCCGCGGCCGCGGCATCGTGCTCTCGGAGCCCTCGGTCGTGGCGATCGACGCCGCCACCGGGGAGGTTCAGGCCGTCGGCGTGGAGGCCAAGCGCATGCTGGGCCGCACGCCCAACTCGATCCAGGCGATCAGGCCCCTCAAGGACGGCGTGATCGCCGATTTCGACGTCACGGAGGAGATGCTGCGGCACTTCATCCAGCGGGTCCATCAGAACCGCTTCGCGCATCCGCGGGTCGTCGTCTGTGTTCCCTCAGGAGTGACCGGTGTCGAGAAGCGGGCGGTCGAGGAGGCGTGTCTCTCGGCAGGGGCGCGGCAGGCGTACCTGATCGAGGAGCCGATGGCGGCCGCGATCGGCGCCGGCCTCCCGGTCTCCGACCCCACGGGCAGCATGATCCTGGACATCGGGGGAGGCACCAGCGAGGTGGCGGTGATCTCCCTCGGCGGCATCGTGATCTCCGACTCGATCCGCGTCGGCGGCGATGAGATGGATGACGCGATCGTCAACCACATCAAGAACGAGCACAAGCTCATGATCGGTCCCGCGACCGCGGAGGAGATCAAGCTCGAGATCGGCTCGGCGGTGCCCCTGCGCGAGGAGCTCACGACCGAGATCCGCGGGCGCGACATGGTGAGCGGCCTCCCGAAGACGGTCACGATCACCTCGGAGGAGGTCCGCGCCGCGCTCGAGGAGCCAGTGAGCCAGATCATCGGCGCCGTCAAGAACACCCTCGATCGCACGCCGCCCGAGCTCGCCGGCGACATCATGGACCGCGGCATCACCCTGGCCGGGGGCGGCGCGCTGCTGCAGGGGCTCGACCAGCGGCTGCGCGACGAGTGTCAGATGCCGGCGCAGGTGACCGAGTCGCCGCTGACGTGTGTGGCCGTGGGCTCAGGCCGCTCGCTCGAGGAGTTCGAGGTGATTCACCGCAGCAACCGCAACGCGGCGCGCGGCCGGCGTGGTCTCGCGCGAACCGGATAGGCAGCCGTGTACCGCAGGCAGGTCAGAAGGCGTCGCGCTGTTCTCGTCGGGCTCATCGTGGGCGCGCTCGTGCTGCTGTCCCTGCACTTCTCCGAGCCCGAGTCGGGGCCGCTGCACACCATCCAGCGGGGCGTCTCGACCGTGCTCTCGCCGCTCGAGTCGGTGGCTTCGAGCGCGCTGAAGCCGGCGCGCGACCTCGTCAACTGGTTCGACGAGACCTTCGAGGCGCGCGGGGAGAATGAGGATCTGCGCGCCGAGGTTGCCGAGCTGCGCGCCCAGCTGGCCGACGCCGAGCAGGCGCTCGGCGAGAACGAGCAATTCCGTGACCTCCTCGGCCTGGGCAAGCAGGACGAGCTGGCCGACTTCGAGCCCGTGACCGGACGCGTCATCGCTCGCTCCCCGTCGGTCTGGTACTCGACCGTGAAGATCAACGTAGGCACCGCCGACGGCGTGGAGCGCGACGACGTCGTGGTGGCGCCGGGCGGGCGCTCCGGGGCGCTCGTTGGTCGCGTGAGCGCGGTGACCTCGACTACCGCGCAGGTCCGCCTGATCACCGACCACCGCAACGCGGCCAGCGCCAAGGTGCTGCCCGACGGGCCCGACGGCATCGTCGAGCCCGAGGCCGGCGACCCCGACGATCTGGTGCTCGAGGTCTTCGAGGGCGGCGATGAGATCTCGAAGGGGGACATCCTGGTCACGGCGGGCTGGTCGGACGGCGAGCTCGCCTCGATCTACCCGTACGGGATCGAGATCGGGGAGGTCACCGAAGAGGGCGACCCGAACGCGGAGGTCCAGCGGGTCGCCGTCAAGCCTTACGTCGACATGCGCCGCCTGCAGTATGTGCAGGTGCTGACGGGCGGCCCGGACCGTCCGGGGGTGCCCGGATGATCGTCACGTGGCCGATCGCGTTGCGGATCGCGGCCCTGGTGGTCGCCGCCGTCGTCCTGCAGGCTTCGTTTTTCTCGTTCCTCTCGATCCTCGGGGCGGCGCCTGACGTGCTCTTCGTGCTCGTCACCGCGCTCGGCCTGCTCGGCGGCGCGATGGTGGGCGCGGTCGTCGGGTTCGCGACGGGGCTCGTGCTCGACTCGCTGCTGCTGCAGACGCTCGGCGCGAGCTCGCTTGCCCTGCTGACGGTCGGCTACCTCGCCGGGCGCTACCGCGAGGGCTTCGAGATCGACGGGCGCTTCACCCCGGCGACGGTGGCCGCCGCGCTCACGCTGCTCGGCACCGCCGGCTACGCGGGCCTGCAGGTCATGCTCGGCGTGCAGACCGAGGTCAGCCTGCTCGTCGTGCGGGAGATCGTGGTGAAGGCGCTGCTCGCCTTCGTGCTGATGATCCCGACGTTCCCACTGGTGCGGCTGCTCCTGCGGCCCGCGCTCGTGGACGTGGAGCCCACGCCGCGGCCGAGCCTGCTGCCCGGTCGGCGCCGGCGCGCGACACGCCGCGGCCGCACCCCGCGGCGCATCCGGCGTGCCGCGACGCAGGGGAGGACGCTGTGAGCTTTTCCGGCGGCCGCTGGAGCGCGGAGCGCTTCAACCGCGCGCAGCTCTCGACCCGGATCGCGATCCTGGGTGGGCTCGCGCTGTTCATCTTCGCCGCGATCTTCTTCCGGCTCTGGTACCTGCAGATCCTCTCGGGCGACAAATACCTCGCCGAGGCGCAGGGCCAGCGTGTCCGGACCACCACCGTGCAGGCGCCGCGCGGCGAGATCCTCGACCGCAACGGCAAGGTCCTCGTCGCGAACCGCACCGCGCTGGCGCTGCAGGTGCGGGCCGAGGAGCTCCCCAAGAACGTCAAGCGCCGCAACAAGGTGCTCGAGCGCGTCGGCGAGCTCGTGGATATGCCGCTCAAGAAGGTGAAGAAGGAGATCCGCGAGCAGACCGAGGATCTGCCGTCGAACCCCGTCACGCTCAAGCGCGACGTCCCCGAGGAGGTCGTGTACTTCATGCGCGAGAACGGGGCGCGCTTCCCGGGCGTCACGGTGGATCGGGTCTACGTGCGCCGGTACGCGCGCGGGACGACCGCCGCGCACATGCTGGGCCACGTCCGCGAGGTCTCGCAAGAGGACCTCGAGCAGCCCCGGTTCAAGGACCTGCTGCCGGGCGCAATGGTCGGCAAGGAGGGGATCGAGTCGACGTACGACCACGTCCTGCGCGGCGTCAACGGCCTCGTCCGGGTGCCCGTGGATGTGACCGGCACGCCGACCGGGCGCCCGCAGGTCGCCCGCGAGCCCCGCTCGGGCAACGACCTGCGCCTCACCCTCGACCTCAAGCTGCAGCAGGCCGGCGAGACCGCGATCTCGCGTTTCGGGCTGCCCGGCGCGTTCGTCGCGATGAGCGTCGACGACGGCGAGATCCTCGCGATGGGCTCGCTGCCGAGCTTCGACCCCTCGATCTACGCCAAGCCCACGGTCGACGAGGACGACTTCCGTGCGCTGCAGGAGAACCCGGAGGCGCCGCTGCTCAACCGCGCGATCGCGGGCACGTATCCGACCGGCTCGACCTTCAAGCCGATCACGGCGCTCGCCGGGCTTGACTCGGGGGCGATCACCCCGTCCGAGGTGATCCACGACGGTGGCGCGATCGAGATCGGCAACCAGGAGTTCACGAACGCGGGCCGCACCGCCCACGGCCCGGTGGACCTGCGCAACGCGATGAAGGTCTCCTCGGACGTCTACTTCTACACCGTGGGCGCGCGCCTCAACGACGAGGCGATCGAGGGCAAGACCTGGATCCAGGACTGGGCGCGCGACCTCGGGCTGGGGGAGACGACGGGCATCGACATCCCCGGTGAGCTCGCCGGCAACGTCCCGACCCCCGAGTGGCGCAACGAGCTCTACCGGGAGGGGAACACGGATCGTCCCTGGTCGATCGGCGACAACGTCCAGACCGCCATCGGGCAGGGTGACGTGGTGGCCAGTCCGCTGCAGATGGCGGTCGCGTACGCCACGA
Organism: uncultured bacterium; assembly: GCA_965652565.1. Classification (GTDB taxonomy): domain Bacteria; phylum Actinomycetota; class Thermoleophilia; order Solirubrobacterales; family 70-9; genus RSA11. The sequence goes on along the minus strand of CBFGWL010000006.1, from coordinate 2,900 downwards.
TCGGCAACGGCGGCACCGTGGTGCGCCCGCACCTCGCCTATCGCGCGGAGGACCAGGCCGGGCGGGTCGTCCAGGAGTTCGAGCCCGCGCCGCAGCGCGAGATCGAGATCGACGACGGCTGGCGCGACGCGGTGATGGACGGGCTGAAGGCCGCCGCGATGGAGCCGGGCGGCACCTCCTACGGGATCTTCGGCGGCTTCCCGGTCGACGTGGCTGGCAAGACGGGCACGGCGGAGACCTTCTTCGAGGGCGTTCCCTACGACCAGTCCTGGTACGTGGCGCTCGCGCCGGCCGACGATCCGGAGATCGTTGTGGCCGTCACCGTCGAGCGCGGCGGCTTCGGCGCCGACTCCGCCGCCCCCGCCGTGCGCGAGATCCTCACCCAGTACTTCGATGTCGACGCCGAGGACGTGGAGGATGTTTCCCAGTCCGCAGGCGGTACCGTGGTGTACGAATGAGGCGGAGTAGCACACAGCGAAACACCGCCGGCGTGGGGGTGAGTTCCTGATGGCCGTCGTCAGCGGACCCAGGCCTCGGGCGCGGATCGCGCCGCGGCCCCAGCCGTTTGCGGAGCCGCGCGCGAGCCTGCTCGAGCGCGCCGGCGTCATGCGGCTCGACTTCCCGCTGCTCGGCGCCGTGGTCGGGCTGCTCGCCCTGTCGGTGCTGGTGCTCGACCAGGTTGTCTCGAACGAGCTTGCGATTCGCCAGGCGATCTATGCCGTGGTCGGTATTGCCCTGATGTTCGCGGTGGCGCAGGTGGATTACTCGCGCTTCCGCGAACTGCGGGTCGGCATCTACACGGCGATGATCGCGATGATCGTCCTCGTCCTGATCTTGGGCGAGGCGACGCGCGGCGCGCGCAGCTGGATCGAGCTGCCGTTCTTCACCTTCCAGCCGTCTGAGCTCGGCAAGGTGCTGCTCATCGTCGCGCTGGCCGCGATCGTCATCGATCGCATGCCGAACGCATCGGAGTGGAAGCGAACGACCAGGGTGCTGCTGGCTGGCGCGCTTCCTACGGCCCTCGTCTTCTTGCAGCCGGACCTCGGTTCGGCGTTCGTGTACGTGGCGATCACGCTCACCGTGTTGTTCGTCGCGGGCACGCGCTGGCAGCACTTGGCGGCGCTCGGCGCCGCGGGCGCGGCGATCGCGTTGGTCGTCCTCGTGCTCGCGCCGGCCGCCGGCCATCCGATTCTCAAGCCGTATCAGCAAGATCGGCTGACTGCATTTCTGAGTCCGAGCGCGGATCCCGCCGACTCGACGTACCAGATCCGGCAGTCGCAGATCGCCGTGGGCGCCGGTGGCAAGACCGGCCGCGGCGACAACGCAACGCAGACGCGGCAAGGCTTCCTCCCGGAGCGCCACAACGACTTCATCTTCGCGACGGTCGGTGAGCGCTACGGGTTCGTGGGCGCCGCGTTCCTTTTGTCCCTCTACGCCCTGCTCATCTGGCGGGCGCTGCGCATCATGACGCTTTCGAAGAACCTTTATGGCGCGATCATCGCGGGCGCGATCGCCGGCATGCTGCTGTTCCACGTCTTCGTGAACGTCGGCATGAACATCGGCATCGCGCCGATCACCGGAATTCCCCTGCCGCTCGTCAGCGCGGGTGGATCCTCGGTGATCGCCACGCTGATCGCGATCGGATTGCTCCAGAGCATCTACGTTCAGTCGCAGCTCGCCTCGAGAAGCAGGGATTGACTGCTCTCTTGAGGTGAGCCTGAATTGAAGAAGAAGATCGTCGTATCAGTCGACGCTGGTGAGACCCGCGTCGCCGTACTCGAACGCAAGGGCAAAGCCAAGCCCAAGGTGGCGGAGCTCTACGTCGAGCGCCGCGGCTCGCGTTCGATCGTCGGCAACATCTACAAAGGCGTCGTCGACAACGTCCTGCCCGGCATGGAGGCGGCGTTCGTCGATATCGGCCTGGAGCGCAACGGCTTCCTGCACGTGGACGAGATCGTCCTCCCCGGCGGGGAGAAGGTGCCGCGCCGCGGCCATGGCAAGGGGAGGCGCATCGACGAGCTGCTCAAGCCCAAGCAGGAGGTGCTCGTCCAGGTCGTCAAGGACCCCCTGAAGACCAAGGGCGCACGGCTTTCGATGCAGCTCTCCATCGCGGGGCGCTACCTCGTCTACATGCCGCAGGGCGCGGGCGTGGGCGCGAGCCGCAGGCTGCCGGACGCCGAGCGCGACCGCCAGCGCAAGCTGCTGCAGAAGCTGCATAGGCAGCGCTCGAACGGCAAGGGCGGTGTGATCGTCCGCACGGCTGCCCAGGGCGCCAAGCGCGAGGACTTCGAGCGCGACCTCGAGTACCTGCACAAGCTGCACGAGGTCGTCGAGCGGCGCGCGCAGGAGGTCAAGGCGCCGGCGCTCGTCTTCCAGGAGGCGGACCTCTCGATCCGCGTCCTGCGCGACGTCCTGAGCAAGGAGTTCGAGGGCGCGATCATCGACGACGAGAAGCAGTTCCAGCGCGTCACCAGCTTCTTCCAGCGCACCGCGCCGGAGCTCGTCGAGCACGTCGAGCTCTACGAGGGCTCCGAGCCGCTGTTCGAGCGCGAGGGCGCCGCGGAGGCGATCCGCTCGACGCTGCAGCGGCGCGTCGATCTGCCCTCGGGTGGCTACCTGATGATCGACTACGCCGAGGCGCTGACCGTGATCGACGTGAACACGGGCAGCTTCACCGGGCGCGGCAAGGGTCGCCTCGAGGACACGATCACGAAGGTGAACATCGAGGCCGCCGAGGAGGTCGTGCGCCAGCTGCGGCTGCGCGACATCGGCGGGATCATCGTCATCGACTTCATCGACATGGCGCGGGCTCGCAACCGCGACCAGGTCCTCAAGACGATGCGCAAGGCGCTCGACGAGGACAAGACGAAGACCTACGTGGTCGAGATCTCGCCGCTCGG
>CBFGWL010000005.1:0-71074 GCA_965652565.1 uncultured bacterium | reverse complement strand
TCGCGCTCCGCGGCGCCCGCGAGTTCGCGATTGCGCCGAAGGCACCCTCCTTCGCCGCCCTTCCCCGACGCGCCGCGCCGCCACCACCGCCCCGGCCACGCCGCCGCACACGCAGCGCGCCGCCACAGCCCCGCGCTCACCCGCCCCGCTCGTACGCGAGCGCCGCCCCGATTCGCTCGAGCTTCGTCGGGTGCGTGCCGAAGGCCCACTGCGCCCAGCCCGGTGGGTCGGGGTCCGAGAGGTTCGACGCGGCCGTGCGCAGCTGCAGATCGATCAGCGCCTGGGGGTCGTCGGTGAGCTCGAGCGCGAAAGCGTCCGCGCTCGCCTCGACCTCGCGCGAGAGCTGGTTGCCCGGGATCTCGATCAGGAACGTGGCGATGCCGATCGCGAGCAGGAGCGCCGGGATCGAGGCCGGCAGGCCGAGCCTGGCGCCACCCCGGCGCGCGAGCGCGCCAGCCAGCTCGCGCACGAACAGCATCCCGAGCGGCGCGACGAGCGCCACGAACGTGAGGCCGCGGCGGATGTCGGAGTGGGCGACGTGCCCGAGCTCGTGCGCCACCACGGACTCGAGCTCGGGGCGTTCGGCCTGCTCGACCAGGTTGTCGTAGAGGACCACGCGCTTGGTCGGCCCGAGCCCGCCCACGTAGGCGTTGAGCGTCGTCGAGCGCCGGCTGGCGTCGACCCTGTAGACCTCGCCGATGTCCACGCCCGCGCGCTCGCCCAGCTCGATCACATCCGCCCGCAGCGGACTGCCCTCGGGCAGGGGCTCGAAGTCGTTGAACCGAGGCTCGATCAGCACCGGCGAGACCACGGTGATCAGCACGGCGATGATCACCACAACGGCCGCGCCCGGCAGCCACCAACCGCGCTGGAAGCGGCCGATCAGGGCCGCGAGCAGGGCGGCCGCGACCGCCAGGATCACGGCGCTCACGACCGTCGAGATGCCGACGTCGCCGAGCCACGCCCAGTCCCCCTGCACCGAGACGCCGTAGTCCACCGCGCGCTCGTGGGCGATGAAGTTCGCGGGCAGCGCGGCGAGCCGCCCGACCAGGGCGACCAGCGCGCCGGCCGCGGCGGCGCCGAGGACGCGCCGGCGGGCAAGCCGGTGCAGCGGAGCGGCCAGTCGGCGCGGCCGCCCCAGCGCCAGCGCCGCGATCGCGACCAGCTCGCAGATCGTGCCCGCCAGCCAGAGCAGACGCTGGCCGTCGCGGAACTCCTGCGCGCGCTCCACCGCCGCGGGCTCGAAGTACTCGCTCGGGTCGACCGGCAGCGGGCCCGGCCCCGTGTTCGCCGGCGCGAGCACGAGCGCGGCGACCTCCGCCACCGCCAGCATCGCAACCGCCGCGAGCAGGATCCGAAGGCCGGGCGAACCGCCCCATCGCCGTAGCGCGGTGCCCGCCTGATTCATCCCGGCCTACGATAGACCGCCCGCCATGCGCGCCGCGATCATCAGCGACATCCACGGCAACCTGCCCGCGTTGACCGCCGTGTTGGCCGATATCGAGCAGCGCTCGCCCGACGCGCTGTGGTGCCTCGGCGACACGGTCGGCTACGGCGCCGACCCCAACGACTGCGTCGCGCTCACGCGCGAACGCAGTGACGCGTGCCTCGCCGGGAACCACGACCTCGGGGTCCTGGGCACGATCGACATCGGATCCTTCTCCCCCGCCGCCGCCGAGGCGGCGCGTTGGACGCGTGACGCCCTCGCCGAGGACGCCCGCGAGTTCCTCGCCGGCCTCGAGGCCGCTGACGAGACGCGCGAGGCCGCGCTCTACCACGCCTCACCGCGCGACCACGTCTGGGAGTACGTCCTGTGGCCCGAGCAGGCGGGCGAGTGCATGGCCAAGCAGGCGACCCGCGTGGCGATGATCGGCCACTCGCACGTCGCCCTCGCCTTTCGCGGGCCCGCCGAGGACGGCGCCGAGGCGACGCAGGGAGCGCAGATCGGCGGCGGCACGACGCTGGACGTGAGCGAGGATCGCTGGCTGCTCAACCCCGGCAGCGTCGGCCAGCCGCGCGACGGCGACCCGCGCGCCGCCTGGCTGGAGCTCGATACGGAGAGGTGGCATGCGACCTATCACCGAGTTGAGTACGACATCGATCGAGCCGCCGAGTCCATCATCGAGGCGGGGCTTCCGGAGCACCTCGGCAGGCGGCTTTACCTGGGTCAATGAGGCTCCCGGCGCGGACTAGACTCGGCCGGATGCCTCGGTTGCGTTCACTGATCGCAGCGCTCGCTGCCGTCTGCTTGATGGCAGCCGCGGCGGCCTGCGGATCAGGCGGCGAGGACGACGGCACGATCCCGGCGGATCGGGGCCAGGCGCTACTCGAGCGCCTCAACGCGATCGAGGCCGCGGTCAACGAGGGCAACTGCGACACCGCGCGCAGCGAGGCCGAGCGGCTCTACCAGGACATCCAGACCCTGCCCGACGACGTCAGCGATTCCGACCGCGAGACGCTCGAGCGCGCCGGCAGGAACCTCGTCGAGCTGACCCGCGAGCAGTGCGAGGAGCCTGAGACCGGCCCGACCGGGGAGACGGAGGTCCTGCCGCCCGAGGAGCCGGTCACCGAGCCACCCGAGACGACCGAGCCACCCACCGAGACGGAGCCGCCCGAGGAGGACAACGGCGGGGACAGCGGCTCGGGCCGGGGACCCGGGCGCGGCAACGAGGGCCCGCCCCCGAACAAGCCGGGCGGGGGCAACCCGGGCCCGGGCAACTCGGGGCCCGGCGGCAACCCGGGCAATGGCGGCCCCCCGGACAGCGGCGGGATCGGGACCGGGGGCTGACGCGTGACGAGCAGCGCGAAGGGCGAAGTGATCTCCGATCGCTACGAGCTCGGCGAGAAGCTGGGCTCGGGCGGCATGTCCACCGTCTACGGCGCCACCGATCGCGTGCTCGAGCGCACCGTCGCCGTGAAGATCCTCGCCGAGCACCTCTCCGACGATGAGAAGTTCGTGGCGCGCTTCCGGCGCGAGGCGCTCGCCGTGGCTCGCCTCATCCACCCCAACATCGTCCAGGTCTACGACACGGGCGTCGACCGCGGCCGCCACTACATCGTCATGGAGTACGTGGAGGGCCGCTCGGTCGCCCAGCTCCTGCAGCGCCGCGGCCGGCTCGGCGCCCCGGTGTCGGTGTCGATCGGCGTCCAGGCCTGCGCCGGCCTGCAATACGCCCATCGCCAGGGGATCATCCACCGCGACGTCAAGCCCGGAAACCTGATGGTGATCGGCGGCCCCGCCGGCCGGCCGGAACGCGGCACCTCGTCGCACGATCCGCCCACCGGCGAGATGACCGTGAAGCTCACCGACTTCGGCATCGCCCGCGCCGCCGAGCAATCGCGGCTCACCCAGGTCGGCTCCGTGGTCGGGACCGCCGCCTACCTCGCCCCCGAGCAGGCCCGCGGTGAAGAGGCAACGCCCGCCGCCGACGTGTACGCGCTCGGCGTGGTCGTCTACCAGATGCTCACCGGCCGCCTGCCCTGGGAGGGCAGCACGCTCGCCGAGCTCGCGATCCGGCGCGAGAGCGAGCGCCCCCTGCCCCCCACCTCCTATGACCCAAACGTCCCGGAGACGCTCTCGCGAGCCGTCCTGCGCGCCCTCGAGGGCGAGGCCGGCGAGCGCTACTCGACCGCCCGGGAGTTCTCCGTGGCCTTGCGCGCCGGACTGGCCGGCACCGAGCCGCCGGCGCCCGCCGACCAGGCGCCGACCCGCGCGCTTGCGACGGGCCCGGCGACCGCGCCCACGCGAGCGATCGCCGACTCCCCGGACATCGCGACCCCCGTCGCGCCGCAGCGCGTCGTGCCCCCGCCGCCCCAGCCGGTGGCGCGCCCACGGCCCGCGCCGCCACCGCCGCGCCGCTCAGGGCCGTCGTTCTTCGGCCGCGTGCTGCGCGCCCTCGGCGTGCTGCTCTTGATCGCGTTGCTGGCCGCGGCGATCGCCGCCGCGGTACTGACGCTCACCGACGCCGGCCAGGACAGCGACGTCGGCAGGCTGATCAGCGACCAGATCGATCAGCAGATCGACAACCTGCGCGACTTCATCAACCGGAACCTGCCGTAGGCCACGCGGCCCACGGCGCGCTGCCGTCGGCGAGCCGCTTCGCGTAGGCGCCCAGCTCACCCGCCTCGATCGCCGCGCGCGCGTTGGCGACGAGGCGCTCCAGGTAGACGAGGTTGTGGATCGTGAGCAGCCGCACGGCGGTGAGCTCCTCGGCGCGGGAGAGGTAGTGCAGATAGGCGCGGGTGTGGTCGCGGCACGCCTCGCAGGGACAGCCCTCGACCAGGGGGCCGTCGTCCGCCGCGAGCTTCTTCGAGCGCACGTTGAACCGGTAGCGATCGTCCGGACGTGGCGCGAGCGCCATGCCGTGGCGGCCGAGCCGGGTGGGCACCGCGCAGTCGAAGACGTCGATGCCGCGCTCGATCCCCGCGATCAGATCGTCCGGCTCGCCGATCCCGAGCAGATGCTTGGGGGCCTCCTGCGGGAGGTGCGGCAGCGTCATGTCCAGCACCCCATACATCTGGGGCTTGTCCTCGCCGAGCGTTCCGCCGATCGAGATCCCGTCGATGGGCGCCGCCGAGACCCGCTCGGCCGAAGCGCGGCGCAGCTCCTCGTAGACCCCGCCCTGCACGATGCCGAAGAACGCCTGCCGCGCGGGCCCGTGCTCCGCGTGCCAGGCAACGCAGCGATCGAGCCAGCGGTGCGTGCGCTCGGTCGAGCGCGCCGTGTAGTCGTAATCGGCGTGGAAGGGCGTGCACTCGTCGAACGCGAGCGCGATGTCGGAGCCGATCGCCGCCTGCATCGCAAGCGACTCCTCCGGGCCCATGAACAGCTCGGCGCCGTCGAGGTACGAGCGGAAGCGCACGCCCTCCTCCGCGATCTCCAGGATCGAGCCATGCCCGGCGACGCGACCCCGCCGCCCCTTGATCTCGTCGGCCACCGAGCCGTGGGCGAGCGAGAACACCTGGAAGCCGCCGGAGTCCGTGATCAGGGCCCGCTCCCAGCCCATGAAGCGGTGCAAGCCGCCGCGCTCGCGCAGCGCCTCGGCGCCCGGGCGCAGGAACAGGTGGAAGGTGTTGCCGAGGATGAGCTCGAAGCCGAGCTCGGCGACCTCGCGGGCCGCGAGGCCGCGCACCGCGCCCGTCGTCGCCAGCGGAATGAACGCCGGCGTGCGCACCGGGCCGTGCGGCGTGTGCAGGACGCCCGTCCGCGCGCGGCCGTCGCGCGCGGTGATCTCGAACCGCAAGCGCTGGGGGTCGGAGCGCATGCGTCAGCCGGGGAGCCCGCGCGGGACCAGGAGGAGGTCGGTGTGGTCGTCCTCGCCGCCGTAGCGCTCGGCCACGCGCGCCAGCTCGCTCACCGGCGCCGGCTCAAGGCTTGGCCGCTCGCCGGGCCGGCCGAGGTCGACGATGCGCTCGTAGTGCGCCGCGATGAGCTCACCGAGCAGCTCGAACCCGCCCGCGGCGCGCAGCCCCGCAGGCCAGTACTCGAGCACGACGGGCACCTGCGCCTCGAGCACCTTCACCGCACCGGCGAGCGCGTGGCCCTCGTGCCCCTGCACGTCGATCCACACAGCGCCGATGTCGGCCGGGTCCAGTTCGCCGCCATCGACCAGCTCGTCGATCGCCACGGCTGGGACCGAGACCACCTCGGCCGCCGGATCCGCGGAGCCGTTCGAGCGCACGCGGTGGTCCCCCGCGTTCCACTCCGAGCGCTCGAGCTCGAGCGTGCCGCTCCGATCCGAGGCCGCAGCGCGGTGGACGGTGACGCGGTCCACGAGGCCGTTCGCCGCCATGTTGAGATCGAAGAAGCGCAGGTTCGTGGGATCTGGCTCGATCGCGACCGAGCCCCCCGCCCCGAAGTGCGCGGTGGCGGTCAGCGTCGTCGTGCCGATGTTGGCGCCGATGTCGAGCAACAGCTTGCCGTTGAATCCAGTGGGCCCGCCGAGCCGCCCGAGCGCCGCGAACGCCGTCTGCATCAGGGGCCGGTCGTAGAGGCCGAAGATGTAGACGATGCGGCTGATCTCCCGATCCGCCGTGTTCAGGTGGTAGCGCACCCCGTCGGCGTCCACGGCGAGGCTGGGCGTGAAGTGCCCGGCCAGCCGGAAGATCAGATCGCGCGTGAGCGCGCGGCGCTCGTCGCCCCGCGCGCGCAGAAACCGCCGCAGGGTCCGGCGCCCGCCGACCGTGGCGCGCAACTCGGCCACGGAGGGCAGCGCCAGGGGCGCGATCGCGACCTCCGGCGTAGGTGTGCTGTTGCTGCTCGCGACGATGGCGAGATGATGTCACGCGGCCCCGGGGGCCACGCTGGCAAAAAGCGAGGGCCGCCCCGCCGGTGCGACCGGCGAGGCGGCCCGATCCGGGTCGCGGATCGTCCGCGGCCTGCCTACCTACTTCTCGGAGGCTTCGCCCTCGAGCGTGCCGGCGGCGATCTGGACCCGGTGAGGCTTGCGCTCCTCCGGCTTCGGGATTCGGACCTCGAGAACGCCCTTGTCGAACGACGCCTTCACCGCGTCGGGGTCGACGCCGTCCGGGAGCTGAAGCGTCCGCGCGAACGACCCGTAGGAGCGCTCGACCCGGACGTAGCCGTCCTGATCCTCGGTGTGCTCGGCCTTGCGCTCGCCCGAGATCGAGAGAACGTTGTCCTTGATCTCGACGGACACGTCGTCGCGCTCGAGGCCCGGGAGATCGGCCTTCACGACGAACGCGTCGTCGGTCTCCATCAGGTCCATCGCGGGCACCCAGCGCCTACCTGCGGCGTTCCCGTTGGCCCGCGTGCCGAAGAACGTGTCGAAAAGCCTGTTCATCTCGCCCTGCAGCGTGTCCAGCTCACGAGCCGGATCCCAGCGAACAAGCGTTGTCATCTCGAAAACACCTCCTGTCCGTCACGAACTGACGTCACTGGCCTTAGTCATCCTCGCGGCACATATCTTAGCCAGCTCGTAGCAGATTTTCTAGTGCTTCCTCAGAGATTTAGGCACGCGAAGGCAACCGCTTGCACAGGGGCCGGCGCCCCCGTTCGGTGGCACGGCAACGCCGCATCGCGGTGGGCGCCGCGATGCCGTGACGCGGGCCGCGTCGAGCCGACGCGTTACCGCCCGATCAGCGAGCGGCCGGTCATCGCCTGTGGCTGCGCGATGCCGAGCATCGCGAGCGCGGTCGGCGAGACGTCGGCCAGGATCCCGCCGTCGGCGAGCTCCACGCCCGGGACCGTGACGATGAACGGCACCGGGTTGGTGGTGTGCGCCGTGTTCGGTGAGCCGTCGGGCTCGAGCATGTTGTCCGCGTTGCCGTGGTCGGCGGTCACGATGCACGCGCCGCCGCTCTCGTGTACCGCGGCGACCACGCGTCCGAGGCACTCGTCGACGGTCTCGACGGCCTTGACAGCGGCCGGGATCACGCCGGTGTGCCCCACCATGTCGGGGTTCGCGAAGTTGATGATCCCGAAGCGGTAGCCGTCGGCCCGCCAGCGCTCGACGAAGGCGTCGGCCGCGCCGCGCGCGCTCATCTCGGGCTTGTGGTCGTAGGTGGGGACGTCGCGCGGAGAATCGACCAGGCACCGGGACTCCCCTTCCCACTCCTCTTCACGTCCGCCGTTGAAGAAGTAGGTCACGTGCGCGTACTTCTCCGTCTCGGCGACGTGGAGCTGCTTCGCGCCGTGCTGCGCGAGCACCTCGGCGATGGTCACATCGGGGGTCTTGGGTGGGAACGCGATCGGGTACGGCCACCCCGCGTGGTACTCCGTGAGCGTCGTCAGGGAGATGCGCGGGGCGCCGCTGCGCGGGAACTCGTCGAAGTCCTCCTCGCCCAGCGCGCGGACGAGCTGACGCGCGCGGTCGGGACGGAAGTTGAAGAAGATGGCGACGTCGCCGTCGGCCATCCCGTCGTAGTCCCCGATCACCGTCGGGCGCACGAACTCGTCGGTGGCGCCGGCCTCGTGCGACGCGGCCACCGCCTCCTCCGCGCTGGCGGCCCGCTCCCCCTGGGCGTGCACGATCGCGTCGTACGCGAGCTTCGTGCGATCCCACCGCCGATCGCGATCCATGGCGTAGTAGCGGCCGCTCACGGTGCCGATCCGCCCCGCGCGGCGCAGCCAGCGCTCCACCTCGACCAGATAGCCGCGGGCGGAATCGGGCAGCGTGTCGCGGCCGTCGGTGAACACGTGGACGACGAGGTCGGGCACGCCCTGGCGCGCCGCGAGCTCGATGCAGGCCTCGATGTGCTCCCAGCCGGAGTGCACGCCGCCGTCGGAGACCAGCCCCATCAGGTGCAGGCGGCCGCGCGGCGAGTTGCGCGCGGCCTCGCAGGCGGCGAGCAGGGCCTCGTTCTCGAAGAAGGTGCCGTCGGCGATCGCGTCGTCGATGCGCGCGAGGTCCTGCTTGACGACCGACCCCGCCCCCAGGTTGAGGTGGCCCACCTCGGAGTTACCCATCTGGCCGTCGGGCAGGCCGACATCGCGGCCGCTCGCCGAGAGCTGCGTGTGCGGGTAGCGCTCCCAGAGCTCATCGAAGACCGGCGTCGAGGCCTGCGAGATCGCATTGCCGGGCCCGGGTGGCGCCAAGCCCCACCCGTCGAGAATCACCAGCGCGACGGAGGGCGCCGGCAACACCTGCGCCCCTTCGGGGAGCGGGCTCACGACCGGGCCGCCTCGCAGATCGCGAGGAAGTCCGCCGGGTCGAGCGAGGCCCCGCCGACGAGGGCGCCGTCGATCTGCTCGCGACCGAGCAGCTCGGCGGCGTTGCCGGGCTTCACCGACCCGCCGTAGAGGATGCGCACGGCCGCGGCCCCGTCCGCGTCGATCCCCGCGAGCTGATTGCGGATGAACACGATCGCCTCCTCGGCCTGCTCGGGAGTCGCGGTACGGCCCGTGCCGATCGCCCAGATCGGCTCGTATGCGATCACGACCCGCTCCAGATCCGCCGGCGCGATCCCTGCGAGATCGGCCTCGATCTGACGGCGCAGGACGGCCTCGGTCTCACCGGCGTCGCGCTCGCTCTCGCTCTCCCCCACGCAGAGGATCGGCTCGAGGCCGCGCTCCAGCGCGACCGCGACCTTGCGCGCGAGCGCCTCATCGGACTCGGCGAAGTACTGGCGGCGCTCGGAGTGGCCGAGGACTACGCCCTGCACGCCGATGTCGAGCAGCATCCCCGCGGAGACCTCGCCGGTGTAGGCGCCCTGCTCGGCCTCGTGCATGTTCTGCGCGGCGATGCGGACGGATGAGCGCCGGCAGCGCTCGACCGCGGCCGAGAGCGAGGTGAACGGCGGGCAGACCACGATCTCCACGTCGCCGAGCGCCTCGGCGTCGGCGAGGAAGCGATCGAGGAACTCCTCGGTCTCCCCGACCGTCTTGTGCATCTTCCAGTTGGCCGCGATCAGCGGCGTGCGCGGGGACACTCTCCCTAGCCCTCCTTACGTCGTCTGCGAATCAGCCGTTGCCCCGGCGCGCGGCATCAGCGCCGTCACGCCCGGGAGCTCCCGGCCCTCCATCAGCTCGAGCGACGCGCCGCCGCCCGTCGAAAGCCAACTCACCCGATCGGCGAGGCCGAACTGGGCCAGCGCGGCAGCGGAGTCGCCGCCGCCGACCACGGTCGTGCCCGGCGCCGCCGCCACCGCCTCGGCCACGCCGCGCGTGCCGGCGGCGAACGGCTCCATCTCGAACGCGCCCATCGGCCCGTTCCAGAACACGGTGCCGGCGCGCTCGATCGCGGCCGCGTACTCGGCCACGGTCCGCGGGCCCACGTCCAGGCCCATCCAGCCGTCAGGCACCTCCACGCCGTCGGACTCGCGCCGCTCGGCGTCCGCGGCGAAGCGGTCGGCGAGCACGAGATCCACGGGCAGGCGCAGCTCACAGCGGGAGGACTCGGCGGCCTCCAGCACGTTGCGCGCGAGCTCGATGCCCTCCTCCTCGACCAGGCTGTCGCCGGTCGCGATCCCCTGGGCGCGGAAGAAGCTGAAGCACATCGCGCCGCCGATCAGCACCTCGTCGGCCACGCCGAGGAAGCGTTCGAGAACGCCGATCTTGTCCGAGACCTTGGCGCCGCCGAGCACCACGACGAGCGGGCGCGCTGGGTCATCGCGCACCGTTGTCAGCTCGACGACCTCGCGCTCGAGCAGCAGCCCGGCGTAGGCGGGCAGGTGCTCCGCTACGCCCGCGGTCGTCGCGTGTGCGCGATGCGCGGCGCCGAAGGCGTCGTTGACGTAGACGTCGGCGAGCGCGGCGAGCAGCTTGGCGAGCTCAGGGTCGTTCTTCGTCTCGCCGGGCTCGTAGCGGCTGTTCTCGAGCAGCACGACCTCACCGGGGCCCCGGTGCGCCTCGACGACGGTCTTGACCTCGTCGCCGACGACGCCGGGCGCAACCGTCACCTCGGTGCCGAGCAGCTCACCCAGCCGCGCGGCCACCGGCGCCATCGAGAGCGCCGGGTCGCGGTCCTTCGGGCGACCGAGGTGGGAGACGAGGACAAGCGACGCGCCGCGCTCGCGCAACAGCTCGATCGTCGGCAGCGCCGCGCGGATGCGCGCGTCGTCCGCGACCTCGCGGCCGCCGTCCGAGTCGCGCAGCGGGACGTTGAAGTCGACGCGCACCAGGACGCTGCGGCCCTCGACCGCAGCGTCCCGGACGCTCGCTCGGTTGAACTCGCTCAAGCGGCCGCGGGCTCGCGCTCGAGGACCTTGGCGGCCAGCTCGACGCAGCGATTCGAGTAGCCCCACTCGTTGTCGTACCAGGCGACGGCCTTGACCATGGTGCCGTCGACCACCATCGTCGACTTCGCGTCGAAGATCGCCGAGTGCGGGTCCTGGACGATGTCCGACGAGACGATCGGGTCCTCGGTGTAGGCGAGGATGCCCTTGAGCGGGCCCTCCGCGGCCGCCTTCACCGCGGCGTTGACCTCCTCGATGGTGGTCTCGCGCGAGACGTCGGCGACGAGGTCGACGACCGAGCCCGTCGGCACCGGGGCGCGCATCGAGAAGCCGTTCAGCTTGCCCTGCAGCTCGGGCAGGACCAGGCCGACGGCCTTGGCGGCGCCCGTCGTGGTCGGGATCAGGTTGAGAGCGGCCGCACGGGCCCGGCGCATGTCGCGGTGCGGCATGTCCTGCAGGCGCTGATCGGCCGTGTAGGCGTGCACGGTGGTCATCAGGCCGCGCTCGATGCCGAGCGCCTCATGGAGCACCTTCGCGAGCGGCGCGAGGCAGTTCGTCGTGCACGACGCGTTCGAGATGATGTGGTGCTTCTCGGGGTCGTAGTCGCGCTCGTAGTTGACGCCGAGCGCAACGGTGACGTCCGGCTCGGTCGCGGGCGCGGAGATGATCACCTTCTTGGCGCCGGCCTCGAGGTGCTTCGCGGCGTCGTCGCGCTTCGTGAAGCGGCCGGTCGACTCGATCACGACCTCCACGCCGAGGTCGCCCCACGGCAGGTTGGCCGGGTCGGTCTCGGCGCAGACCTTGATCTCCTTGCCGTCGACGACGATCGCGCCGTCGCGCTCCTCGATCTCGCCGGGGAAGCGCCCCAGGATCGAGTCGTACTTGAGCAGGTGGGCGAGCGTGGCGACGTCGGCAATGTCGTTCACCGCGACGATGTCGATGTCGGCGTCGCGCTCGTAGGCCGCGCGGAACAGGTTCCTGCCGATGCGGCCGAAGCCGTTGATTGCCACCTTCACTTGAGCCATTTCAGATTCCTCCTGTTTATTTCTCTGAGGGCGGGCGCGCGGGCCTACGTCGTCCCGACCGCGATCTCGACGCGGTTGCCGTCGGGATCGAGCAGGTAAGCGGAGTAGTACGTCGCACCGTACTCCGGTCGTTGGCGTGGCGCGCCCTCGTCGGTGCCGCCGGCCGCCAGCCCTCCCTCGTAGGAGGCCTTGACGGCGGGGATGCTGTTGGCGGCGAAGGCGACGTGGCCGCCCCCAGGGGCGATCGGATGCCTGGTCGACGCGTAGAAAACCGGCTTCACGATGCCCCATGCGATGTGATCGGGCTGCTCGGTGAGCCGCCGCCAGCCGAGCGCGCCGAGAACGGCGTCGTAGAAGCGGCCGCTGCGCTCCAGGTCCGCAACTTCGACGCTTACGTGATGGATCACGGCTCCGAGCTTATCCGGGCGCGGCGTGCGATTAGGTACCGCTGACGGGTGCCATCCCCCCGGATGGCGGGTGAGTCAGGAGCGCCGCGGCGACCAGCGGAACGCCCGCATCGCGACCGCGAAGCCGGCGAGTCCCCAGAGCGCGACGATCGCGAGGTTGCCCCACTCGAACCCCGCACCGGTGGTCGCGGGGTCGAACACGGTGAGCAGCGCCTCGAAGGCGTGGCGGACCGGAAAGAGATCGGCGACCGTGAGCACCCCGTCGGGGATCTCGCTCTCCGGGATGAACACGCCCGAGACGAAGTACAGCGGCAGCAGCGCGACGTTCGCGATCGGCGCCGCGGACTCCTCGCTTGGGATGAGCGCGGCGAGCGCGAACCCGAGCGAGCTGAACGAGAAGGCGATGACGAGCAAGGAGACCAACAACGCCGGGAGCGTGGTCGTGGGCACCTCCACCCCGTAGAAGATCGCGCCCATCGCCGTCACCAGCACGACCATGAGTACGCAGGTGACGAACGCGTTGCCGACGCGGCCCGCGACGAACGCCCACGCAGGCAGCGGTGTGGCGCGCACCCGCTTCAGGCGGCCGCTCTCGCGGTCCACCGTCAGGTTCATCGCCATGCTCTGCGTGGTCGCCGAGGCGATCGCGAGCGTCAGGATGCCCGGCACGTAGTAGGTCGAGACGTCGATGCCGAGCTCGTCGATCCGCTCGTCGCCGAAGAGCCCCTGGAAGATCACGAGGAAGATCAGCGGGAGCAGGACCGTGAAGAAGACCGACGCCGGGCTTCGCCAGAACGCGAGCACGTCGTAGCGCAGCTGGTGCCACACGAGGCCCACGGAGGCGCTCACGCGCGTCCCTCCTCGCCGACGAGCCGCAGGTAGGTCTCCTCGAGGGACGGCCGCGTCACCTCGAGGCCCTCCAGCTCCACCCCGCGCTCGAGCGCCCAGCCCGTGAGCGAGTTGAGCAGGCGCACGACATCGCCGCCCCGAAGCACGAACTCGCCGTTGCGCGCCTCGGCCGCCGCCGTGACGTCGGCGGGCAGCTGATCGTGCGGAACTCCCTTGGGCAACCGGAACCGCACCATCGGGTCGCCGTTGGCGCGCCCGCCGAGGTCATCGGGGGTGCCCTGGGCGACGATCGCGCCCCGGGCGATCACCGCCACGCGGTCGGCGAGGCGCTGCGCCTCGTCCATGTAGTGGGTCGTGAGGAAAACCGTCTTGCCGAGTTCCCCGAGGTTCGCGATCACGTCCCAGAACTGCCGGCGCGCGGCCGGGTCGAAGCCAGTAGTGGGCTCGTCGAGGAAGAGCAGCTCGGGGTCGCCGACGAGCGCGAGGCCGACGTCGAGGCGGCGCTGCTGGCCGCCGGAGAGGTGGCCGGCGCGGGCGTCCGCCTTGTCGATCAGCCCGACGAGCTCGAGCGTCTCGTCCACCGGGCGCGGGTTCGGGTAGTACCCCGCGTAGAGCTCGAGCGTCTCACGCACGGTGAGCACCGGCTCCATGCGGCACTCCTGCAGAACGATCCCCACGCGTGCGCGCCACGTCCGGTCGGCGGTCCTCGGGTCCTGGCCCAAGACGCCCACCTCGCCCGCGCTGCGGTCGCGGTAACCCTCGAGGATCTCGACGGTTGTCGTCTTGCCCGCCCCGTTGGGGCCGAGAAAGGCGAAGATCTCGCCAGACCGCACCTCGAGGTCGATGCCGCGTACGGCCTCGACCGGGCCATAGGCCTTGCGTAGCCCGCGCACGGAAATCGCTGGTTGCGCCACGGGTAGGGCATTCTACGGTCGGCATGTTGCGGGCCCGGTACGTAATACCGACGATCGTGGTGCTCGGGCTCGCGGCCCTGGCGGCCGCTGCGCTGATCCGGGAGATCGGCGATTCCGACATCGTCGCCGCGCTGCCGGCCCCGCCGGCCTGCGAGCCGGACGCGGAGGACCGCAACCCCGAGAACCGCCGCGTCGAGCCCCGCCACGGCCAGCCGCTGATCGAGCGCAGCGCCGGCGTCCTCCCGTACGGGTTCAACGACGCCGCGTACGAGACGGGGCAGCTCGAGCTCGACACCGTCCTCGACCTCTATCGCGACGCCGGCGGCACGCTATGGAGGCTCCCGCTGGACTGGGGCCGGGTCGAGGACGAACAGGGCACGCTCGACTTCTCGTACTACGACGAGATCTACTGCGCCGCGCGGGAGGCCGGAGTGCGCATCGACTGGCACATCACCGGGATCCCCGCTTGGGCCGCGCCCTTCGGGCTGTGCTCCGACCCGTGCGTACGCCCCCCGCAGGACGAGCACCTCCCCGCCCTGCGCCGCTTCGCGGAGGCCGCCGCCATCCGGTACCCCGGCGCGGCCGCGTTCGAGGCGTGGAACGAGCCGAATCTCAAGTCTTATTGGAAGGACGACCCCGATCCGGAGGACTACGAGCCGGTCCTCGAGGCGATCTACGCGGGCGTCAAGGACGGCAACCCGCGGGCGCCCGTGCTCGGCGGCGCGCTCTCGAACAACCCGACCGACGAGCCCAACGGCAACCTGTCCCTGCGTACGTACCTCAGCAGGATGCTGGAGCTCGGTGCGGCCGATCACATGGACGGGCTCAGCCTCCACGCGTACCCGGTGGCCGGCATCGGCGAGGAGGGAGATCAGTTCAGCGCGGCGCTCGCGGTCAGTCGCGAGCTGCTTCCCGGCGGAATGCGGATCTGGGTGACCGAGGTGGGCGCTACCACCGCGTCCGGGGCCTTCGTGCCCAAGGTCAGCCCGGAACAGCAGGCCGCCGACATGGCAACGGTCTACGAAACGCTCGCCGCGTCGGATGACGTGGACGCCGTGCTCTTCCACACGCTCGTGGACCCGCAGGGCTCCGTCCCCGGGGGCACCGGATTCGGGTTCTTCACCGCCCCGGACGACGACGGGCGGGTGAGCGCGAAGCCCGTCGTGTGCGCGGTGCGCAGGAGCGCCGACCCCGGCGCCGACTGCCCGCCCGCAACGAGCTGACCGCGATCCGGTTGCCGGTTGCGGCGGCCCACGCACCGGTATACGGTGCGCGGCGGGATGGGTGCCTCACGCCGGTTCGGCCGAGCCGTCGCGTTCGCGATCGCCAGTGCTCTGGCGGCGCTCGCGCTCGCGGCGCACGCGAACGCGGGTCCGTATCCCGGCGCCCCGGACCCGGGCGGCAACGAGAACGCGGCCGTGCCGGTACCCCCTCCGCAGGGGAAGTTCCTCGGCGTCCACGAATCCACCGCCGAACAGCCCACGCACGGCTGGAGCGCAAACCAGCTCGCCCAGGTCGCGGCGGGTGGGGGCGCGAACCTGCTGCGCTTCACGCTCGACTGGTGGAACGTCGAGCCGTCCCGCGACCACTGGGACGAGAACTGGTGGGCGCGCTACCAGCGGTTGTACGACGCCCTCATCGCGCGGGGGATCCGGCCGCTGATCACGATCGCTTCGACGCCGCCGTGGGCGCGCAACCCGATCTACGCGGCCTGCGGCAAGCGCCGCGGCTGCGAGTACCCGCCCGCCGAATGGATGGACGAGGAGTGGGCGGAGTTCGCCGGTGAGGTCGCCCGCCGCTTCCCGAACTCCGCGGCGATCGAGATCTGGAACGAGCCGAACCTCAAGGGCTTCTTCAAGCCCAATCCCAACCCCTGGCGCTACGCGCAGATGGTGCGGGCGGCGTACTACGGCATCAAGATCGCGAACCCCAGCATGAAGGTCGTGGTGGGCGCGCTCGCGCCGACCCAGACCACCGAGGGGGACCTGCTCAACGGGATCGTGAAGATGCCGCTGCGGACCTTCCTCGATGCCGCGTACGGCGCGAACCCGAGCATCAAGGGTCACTTCGACGCACTCAGCTTCCACAGCGTCATCCAGCGCCTCGAGTACGGCGCGGAGTCCGAGTGGGCGAAATTCTGGTGGGACGTGCGCTCGATCCGCGACAAGTGGGGCGACGCGGACAAGCCGATCTGGCTGACCGAGACCGGCCTGACCACCGAGGGTGCGGAGCGCGTCAACGAGCTCGAGCAAGCGGTGGGCCTCTTCCGGCAATACCGAAGGGTGATGACGATGCCCGATGCCGAGGCGATCGTGATCCACACCCTGGCCGATCGCGTCGAGCTGCCGGCGGGCGACTTCAACCGCGGCTACGGCCTGATCCGCTCGTGGCAACCGTGGGCGCCCAAGCTCGCCTTCTGCGCATTCGCCGGGCGCGTTCCCGGGGGCACCCCCTTCGGCGGCTGCCCGCGCTACACCGACGACCCGGGCGATCCGGACGGGCCGGGGATCCCGGACGACCCCGGCGGGCCGGGTGATCCGGGTGATCCCGGCGACCCGGGCGGCCCGGGCGGCCCCGGAACCCCCGCGAGCTGCGACAAGAAACTCATGCGCCTGGGCGGCATGCTCGCGACGATGGCCGCCGGCCAGAAGGCTGCCGCCAAGCGCAGGCACCGCATCTTCACCCGGCGCTGCGTGCCGGCTGAGCGGCGCGTCGCGAAGCTCAAGCGCAAGCGCCGGCAGCTCTCGGCACCCGCAAAGCGCGCGCGGGTCAACGAGCGCATCAAGGCGATCCGCTCGCGCTCGCGCAATTGCCGCAAACGCCTGCGCACCCTCCAGCGCACGGCCGTGGGCGCGAAGCCCGTGGTGGCGGCGCGCAAGCTCGAGCGGCACCACAAGGTACGCGTGGGCTGCACGGGGCGGCCCCGCAAGCGCTGATCTCCGCCGCTAGTCGAGCTCGGCGTCGCGGTGGACGACGCGTACGGCCACGTCGGGCATGCCCGTGAGGTGCTGGGCGATCCGCCCCGCGACCGTGATCGACCGGTGGCGGCCGCCCGTGCAGCCGACCGCGATCGTCAGGTGCGTCTTGCCCTCCCCGACGTACGCCGGCAGGAGGTAATCGAGCAGCGGGAAGAGCCGGTCGTAGAACTCGCGCGCGACCTCGCCGGTCTCGACGTGTTCGATGACCCGCTGGTCGAGGCCCGTCAGCGGGCGCAGGTCCTCCTGGTAGTGGGGGTTGGGCAGGAAGCGCACGTCGAAGACGAGGTCGGCGTCGCGGGGCGGGCCGTGCTTGAAACCGAACGTCAGGATGGTCACGGAGAGCTTGCTCGTGGTGCCCGGCGCGAGCAGCTCGGTGGCGATCTTGCGGCGCAGCCCGCCGCCGGTGAGCTCGCTCGTGTCGATCACGACGTCGGCGCGCTCCCGCAGCGGCGCGAGCACCGCTCGCTCCGCGCGGATGCCGTCGGTCACGCGGCCTTCGGGCGCCATCGGGTGGCGCCTACGCGTCGCCTTGAAGCGGCGCAGGAGCGCCTCGTCGTCGGCCTCGAGGAAGAGGACGGTGGGGTCGAGGCCCTCGGAGCGGAGCTCGCCCAGCACCGCCTCGAGCTCGTCGAAGTACTTGCCGCCGCGCACATCCGAGACGACCGCAGCGCGCCGCACGCCGCTGCCCTCGTGCGCGAACAGCTCGCCCAGCGCCCTGATCATTCGAGGCGGCAGGTTGTCGACGCAGAAGTAGCCGGAGTCCTCGAAGGCCGCGATCGCCTCGGTTTTGCCGGCCCCGGAATACCCGGTGATGACGTAGAGCTCGACGTTCTGGGCTGCCATCACCTGCGGGTTCACGGCGCTCATCGCCCGGCCTTGTGCAACTGGCGGTGGATCTCGCTGGCGAGCTTACTCGGGATCCCCGGGACGCCCGCGAGCTCCTCGCGGCTCGCGTTGACGATCCGCTCAGGCGACCCGAAGTGCTGGAGCAGCGCCCGCTTGCGCACCGGGCCGACGCCGCGCAGCTCGTCGAGCAGTGAGTGGGTCATCGCGGTGTCCCGGCGGTTGCGGTGGAAGTCGAGCGCGAAGCGGTGCGCCTCGTCGCGCACCCGCTGGAGCAGGCGCAGGGCGTCGGAGTCGCGCGGGATCGGCACGGGATCCGAGCGTCCCGGCACGTAGACCTCCTCCAGCCGCTTGGCCAGCGAGATCACGGCGATGCCACGGTCGCGCAGGGCGCGCACGGCTGCGCCGAGCTGGCCCTTGCCGCCGTCGATCACGATCAGATCCGGCACGGCGGCGAAGCTCTCGTCGAGCTCGGCGTCGTGCGGCGAGCGGTCGCCCTGCTCGATGAGCCGCGCGAGGCGGCGCGAGAGCACCTCCTCCATCGAGGCGAAGTCGTCGGGGCCCTTGCTCCGGTCGCCCCGGATCCGGAAGCGGCGGTAGTGCGCCTTCTTGGGCGCCCCGCCCTCAAACACCACCATTGAGGCGACCGTGTGCTCGCCGCCGATGTTCGAGATGTCGAATCCCTCGATCCGGATCGGCATCGATTCCAGCCCGAGGACCTCGCCCAGGGCGGCGACCGCGTCCACGCGCGCCGCGCGCCGGCGTTCGCGGCGCAGGCGGTCCTGCCCAAGCGCGAGCTTCGCATTGCGTTCCGCGAGCTCGCGGATCCGGCGCTTGTCGCCACGCTCGGCGACCCGTACCTCCACGGGCCCGCCGCGGCGGCTGGCGAGCGCCTGCTCGAGCAGCTCGGCGCGCTCGCGCACCGCCTCCCCGACGACGATCAGCTTGGGGATCGCGGGCGCGGCCGAGTAGTACTGGGCGATGAACTCCTCGGTCACCTCGCCCTCATCGCGCTCGGCCTCGTTCGACATGTAGAAGCTCTGCCGCTCCGCGAGGATCCCGTCACGCACCTGGAAGACCTGGGCGTTCGCGGTCGTGCCGTCGATCGCGACCGCGATCACGTCCGCCGTGTCGAGCGACTCCCCCGCCACGCTGCGCCGCTGCATGAGCGAGCGCACGGCCTCCAGGCGGTCGCGGTAGACCGCCGCCGCCTCGAACTCCTCGCGGCGCGCCGCCTCGGCCATCTTCCGCTCGAGGTCGCGCTCCACGTCGCGGTAGCGCCCGGAGAGGAAGCCCACGATCGCCTCGATGTTGCGGCGGTACTCCTCGCGATCGATGTAGCCGACGCAGGGCGCCTGGCAGCGCTTGATGTAGTAGTCGAGGCACGGCACTCCGGAGCGCCGGCCGGGCTCCGGGCCGTCGCACGTGCGGTACTGGAACAGCTTGCCCAGGAGCTCGAGCGTCTCGCGCGTGCGCTTCGCGTTCGAGTAGGGGCCGAAGTACACCCGGCCGGAGCGGTGGCGCTCGCGCGTGAAGTACACGCGCGGGAACTCCTCATCGAGGCTGATCCCGATGTAGGGGTACGACTTGTCGTCGCGCAGCCGGATGTTGAAGATCGGCCGGTAGCGCTTGATGAACTGTTGTTCGGCGAGGAGGGCGTCGGCCTCCGTGGCGGTGACGAGGAACTCGATCGAGTCGACCTGGGTCGTCATCGCGAGGCTGCGGGTCTTACCGGAGAAGTGGCCGCCGACGCGCTTACGGATCGAGCGCGCCTTGCCGACGTAGAGCACCTTCCCCTCCTTGTCGCGGAAGATGTACACGCCCGGCTCGTCGGGCAACGCCCGGCGCTGCGCCGTCAGATCACCCCCGGCCGCCCGCGAGAGCTCGGAACTGGGCTCGATCGTGCTCACCCCTTCAAGGTTAGGCATACCGTCTCGGGCGGATGCGGGCGCCGGATGGCGTTTGCGGTGGGCCACACCGGCGCGCTACGTTGTCCCACTGATGCGGGCGGGGAACCTAGGGATGGGCTTCGCGTTGGGGTTGATCGCGGCGACCGTCGCGTGCGCCTGCGTGCTCGCCGCCGACTCCGCGCAGGCGCGGCCCATCTACATCGACGCGCCCAACCCGGGCGGGCGCGAGCGCGCGGTCGTCCCCGTCCCTCCCCCGGGCAACCGGCTCTTCGGGATCCACGACAACTTCATCATCAGTCACGGGCCCGGCGAGTGGACGCCCGAGCAGGTCGCCGAGATCGCCGCCGGCGCGGGCGCCGAGATCTTCCGGTTCACGATCGATTGGCACTTCGTCGAGCCGCAGCGCGACGAGTGGGATCCCGCGGAGTGGCAGCGCGTCGAGAACGCTTACGACGCCCTGGTCGCGGCCGGCATCAAGCCGCTGATCACGATCGCCACGGCGCCCCCGTGGGCGCGCGAGGAGGGGCTACCCCAGGACTGCGTGCCGATCCCCGGCAGCGACATCCGCGGTTGCGAGTACCCGCCCCGCCCCGGGATGCTCGACGAGTGGGCGGAGTTCGCCGCCGAGGTGGCCAGCCGCTTTCCGGAGTCGGTGGCGATCGAGATCTGGAACGAACCGAACCTGACCAGCTTCTACAAGCCGCGGCCGCAGCCGCGCTTCTACGCGCGGCTCGTCAAGACGGCGTACAACGCGATCAAGGCGGAGAACCCCGGCATCCTGGTCCTCGCGGGCGCGCTGGCGCCCACGCAGCAGACCGTGCGCGGGCCGGACGGCAAGGTGATCCGGTTCGCGGCGGACCAGTTCCTCGGGCGCGCGTATCGAGCCAAGCCGAGCCTGCGCGGCCATCTCGACGCGCTCAGCTTCCACCACTCCTCGCAGGAGAACCGCTACCGCGCGGGCTCGCTCCTGGGCGCGGTGATGCGCGACGTGCGGCGCATGCGCAACCGCTACGACACGCGCAAGCGCCCCTTGTGGATCAGCGAGTTCGGGCTCTCCACCTCGGCCGGCCGCCGCGTGACCCCCAAGGTCCAGGCTCGCTCCCTGGTGCGCGCCTATCGCAAGACCATGACGATGCGCGATGTGCGGGCGTTCGTGGTCCACACGCTGCGCGATCGGATCGAGCTGCCGCCAAGCGACAAGGCCTTCGGGTTCGGGCTGATCGCGGACTGGGATCCGCTCACCCCCAAGCCCGCCTACTGCGCGTTCGCCGGCCGCTTCAGGCCGAGCGACCCCTACGGTGGCTGCGCGCCCGTACGCGAGCGGATCAAAATCGCCAAGTGCGTGAAGCGGGTCCTCCAGCTGGCACGCAAGGCACGGAACGCGAAGGGCGCGGCCCGCAAGCGCCTGGAGCGCACGGCCGAGCGCGTGGAGCGCCATTGCCTGCCGTGCCAGCGCCGCATCGCGGTCGCCCGCGCCCTGATGCGCGGCGCGAGCAAGGCCGAGCGCCGGAAGCTCAAGCCGCGGATCGCCCGGTTGCGCCGCGAGTGCGGGCCGTGCCTCGAGCGCGCGGAGACGATCCGCGGAAAGTTCGCGCGCGGGCTCGTCACCGAGAAGCTCGACTACCGCATCCGCTACGAGCGCCTGCGGCGCAGCTGCAAGCCCTGACCGCCCGCGGGTTCCCAGTTGCGGGCGCCGGCGCGCGCGGGTAGCTTCAGGGGCCGGTGGACCGGACGGGGCAACGGTGGGGCCGCACGCTGCTGCGCGCGCTGGCAGCGACCTTCGTGGTCGCGTGCGCGAGCGCGCCCGCAGCCGTGGCCGCGTACCGGGCCCCGGATCCCGGCGGCCGGGAGGCGGCGGTCGTGCAAGTCCCCCCGCCCGGGAAGTTCTTCGGCTACCACGAGCCGAACGTGCTCGGCGACGCCCACGGCTGGCAGCCGCGGGACGTCGCGCGCCTCGCGAAACGGGGCGGAGCGAACACCCTGCGCTTCACCATCGACTGGCTGCTGGTCGAGCCGGTCCGGGACGTGTGGTCACAGGCGAACTGGGCCCGCTACGAGCGTGTCTACGAGGCCCTCCAGGCGAAGGGAATCCGCCCGCTGATCACGATCGCGATCGCTCCGAAGTGGGCGCGCGACACGACCCTTGCGGCGCAGCTCTGCGAGGGCATCCGCGGCTGCGAGTACCCGCCGCGGCCGGCGATGCTCGGGGAGTGGGCGGAGTTCGCGGCCGAGGTCGCGCGCCGCTTCCCCAATGCGGCCGGCATCGAGATCTGGAACGAGCCCAACCTGACCAGCTTCTACAAGCCGCGGCCGGAGCCGGCGCGCTACGCGGCGCTGGTGATCTCCGCGTACGACGCGATCAAGGCCGTCAACCCGAAGATGAAGGTGATCGGCGGCGCGCTGGCCCCCACGCAGACGACCGAGCGCGACAGCCTGGGCCTCAACATCCGCCTGCGGGCCGCGGAGTTCCTGAAGCTGACCTACGAGGCGGATCCCAGGCTGCGAAAGCGCATGGACGGGATCAGCTTCCACCACTCCGCCCAGCACCGAAAGTACGGGAAGGACACCCTCCTGGGCGCCGTATTCCGGGACGTGCGCAAGATCAAGCGGCGCTACAAGGACAACGACGCGAAGCTCTGGGTGAGCGAGTTCGGGCTCTCGACGACGGGAGCGACCGGGGTCCGGCCGAAGGTCCAAGCCGACGCGCTGGCGCGCGCCTACCGGCGGATCATCACCATGCGCGACGTCAAGGCGCTGGTCTTCCACACGCTCGCCGATCGGATCGAGCTGCCCCCCACCGACCGGGAGTACGGCTTCGGCGCGATCGCGTCCTTCTCCCCGTTTGTGCCGAAGCCTGCGTACTGCGCCTTCGCGGGCCGGATGAAGCGCGGCGGGCACCCCGCCTGTAGGCCCATCCGCGAGTGGCGCGTGTCCGGGTGCACCCGCCGCCTGACCCGGCTGACGAGGGCCATCGAGCGGAGCGCCGGCGCGAAGCGACGCCGCCTGGAACGCCGCCACGCGCGCTTGACGAAGCGGTGCGTCCCGTGTGTGCGGCGCATCGAGAGCCTGCAGGCGCGGGTCGCGCGCGGAAGCGGCGCCAGCACGGCGAGCGCGCTGCGCGCCGCGAAGCGGCGGTGCACGCCGTGCGGGAACCGCCTGCTCGCGCTGCAGCGCCGGCACGCGCGCGCCCCCGCCGTGCTCAAGCTCGACATCCTCAAGCGCCACGACTCCCTGCGGCGCGACTGTCGCCCGTGACGGCGGCGAGTTCATAGACTCGCCGGCGACATAACGAAAGGAGTGAGGACTTGACCCGCAAGTTCCTGATTCTGCTCGCCGCGCTCGTGCTCGCCATGTTCGGCATGGCCGCGTGCGGCGACGACGACGATGCCGACACGGGCGGCGAGGCCGCCACGACGACCGAGACGACCGCTGAGGAGCCCGCCGACGACGGCGAGGCGAACGGCGGCGGCGAGGGCGGCACCGTCGAGTTCACGGCGGACCCCAAGGGTGGCCTCACCTACGAGGAGAAGTCCGTCGAGACCCAGGCCGGCAACGTGACGCTGAGCCTGATCAACGAGTCCCCGACGCCGCACGACGTGCGCATCGAGGACGCTGACGGCAACGACCTCGGTGGCACGGACATCATCACGAACGACACCACCGAGGCGACGGTCGAGCTCGAGCCGGGCGAGTACACGTTCTACTGCTCCGTCCCGGGCCACCGCCAGGCCGGCATGGAGGGCACGCTCACCGCTAACTGAGCGCGTCCGGGAGGAAGGTTTTCACGAGAGCGGCGGCCTCCGGGCCGCCGCTTTCGCGTCCGGGGACTCAGCGGACGAGGCGCACCTCCAGCACCGGTGGCGGCGCCCACCCAGCCCCACCGAGCAGGCCCATGATCCGCGCAACATAAGCCTGGGTCTCGGCATAGGGCGGCATGCAGTTGCATGCGGCCACGGCGCCCGGCCCCGCGTTGTAGGCGGCGAGGGCGAGCTCGGTGGAGCCGAAACGCTGGAGCAGCTCCGCCATGAGGCGGGCCTGCGCGTTGATCGACGCGACCGGGTCGAACGGATCCCGCAGCCCGTACGCGGCCGCGGTCGCCGGCATGAACTGGGCGATGCCCTGGGCGCCCGCCCGGGAGACGGCGAGCGGGTTGAAGCCGGACTCCGCCATGAGCTGGGCCGCGAGCAGCGGCGCCGGCACACCATGCCGCGCCGCCGCGCGCGCGAGCGGGGCGCGAAAGCGCTCGGGGACGAAAGCGGGCAGATCGCGGCGGCCGGCCTCGGGCTCCGCCGGCACCCGATCGGCCGCGGCGCTGCAGGGCTCGGGCCCCGCGACGAAGCCCAGGTGCCAGGGCTCCCACGGGTAGCGCACCGCGAAGCCGAAGCGGCTCGCGTTGCGCGCGAGCCAGCCGTATGCGCTCGGCGGGCCGACGTCGAGCTCCGTCGCGCACCGGTGCAGCGACTGCCCGGGCGGCGCCACCCAGCGAGGGTTCGGGTTGGCGGCGAACAGCCGCGCCTGCTCGGCGTCGGAGCGAAAACCCGAGTTGACGTAGAGCGCGTGGCCCGCCCGCGCCGCCGCGGCGCGCAGCGCGTCGTAGGCGCGCGCGACGTCGGGGCGCATACCCTCGCCGCTTCGGAAGACGAGCGGCCCCGCGTATCCACCGCCGCTCGCCATAGTCCCGCCGCTCCGGTCGTGCGGCGCGGAAACCAGCGGGAACGCTTCAGCGGTGGCGGACGCGCGCGCCTCGACACGGCCCTGCTCGCGCCGCGGAGCTGGTGCTTCTGCCACCCCGCTGACGGCGACGCGCACCCGCGTGGGCGGGTCGTACGCAGGGAAGCTCACGACCGCGCGCCCGGGCGACACGCCGTTGCGCTCGAGCGCGAGGCGCGCCGCGGCGCTCGCCCGCCGCTCGTACTCGGCAACGCTGAGGTGGCGAGGGTTCGGGGCGCCGCCGGGCAGCCGCGCCGGCTCGAAGAGGCGCGGGTGGTCGTCGCGCAGCGATCGCGCGGCCGAGACCGCGGCGAGGTCGGCGGCCCGCTGGAGCCGCGAGGCGCCGGTGGTCGTGGCCGCGAGCAGCGTCAGTACGAGCGCCACGATCAGGATCGACGCCGCCGCTGCGAGGACGACAGGCAGCGCCTGGCCGGCCTCCGCGGCGGGCGCGCCGACCCGGGCGTGGCGCCCTGATGCACGCGGCGAGCGCCCGGCCCGCTGCGCGATCCGCTCCGCGCGCCGCGCCAGCGGCCCGCCGGGATCGATCCCCGCCAGCGCCCGGCGCGCGCCCACTGTGCCCGGCGCCTCGAAGACGACGTGCGGGGCGAGGCCGCGCCCGCGCAGCTCGATCGCGAGCAAGGCCGCCAGCGAGCGGTCGTGGTCGCGCTCGGCGCGGATGAGCGCGGCATCGGCCCGGAACGCCGCGCTCTCCACCGCCGCGCGCCAGTCGCGCTCCTCAAGCCACGCGACGCACGGGGCCCCGCCGCTCGCGCTCCGAACCCGCGCGAGCGCCTCCGCTCCCTCCTCACCCGGTACGCGCACCTCGCAGTACGCACCGCGCGCGGCGGCCTCGAAGCCCGCTTCGCGCAGGCTCCTTTCCAGCTCGCGCGCACCACGCGAGGCGAGCAGGGTGGGCCGTGGCGCCCGCTCCGCCGGGCGCGCGAACACGGCCGCCTCCCGGCCGCGGGCCAGCGCCACGGCGAGGGCGGCGGCTAGCGCCGGGCCGCCGGACGCATCGCCCAGCGACGTCGCGAGCACGAGCGGCGCGCCGCTCATCGCGACCCCGGCGCGGGTCGTGCCCATGCCGTAGAGCGGACGGTGAGCGCCTTCGCGATCCCGGGCACGACTCCCGGCGGCCGCAGCGCCACCTCGACCCGCCCCCCGCGCGCATCCACGTCCATCCGCTCGCGCGCCCAGCCGGGCAGGGCGGCGCGTGCGGCCTCCCCGGCGGGCCGTCCCGAGGCCGCCGCGAGCGCGCCGGCTTCGGCGGCGCCGTCGGCGAGCGCCGCGGCGTGACCGGTCGCGAGCAGCTGCAACGCGACGAGGGCGGCCAGGAGCAGGACGGGCACGCCCGCGACGAGCTCGAGCGACGCCTGTCCACGTTGGGCGGTCATCCGCCTGCCGCCGGATCCAGAGCGCTGCTGGCCGAAACCGAGAGCCGGGGCAGGACGGGGAGAAGCCGCGGCGCCCGCACCCTGACGGTGACCTCCTCCCCCTCGCGGTGAGCGCGCGCCGCGAACGGGGCGGGTACGGCGCGCTCGGCCGCCGCCACGGCGTCGGCGCCCACGTGCGCTGCGCGTGCCCCGGCGCGGGCCGCGTCGGCCGCGCTCCACAGCGCGTAACCGGCGAGCGCCAGATGCCCGAGGGCGAGCGTCGCCGCCGCGATGAGCGGCAGGACTGCGACGAACTCGACGGCGGCTTGGCCACGCTGCGCGCGGACGGACATCGCGGGCGACGCTACGTCGCCTGGGCGCGCGAGGGGCGCGCGCTCCGTGCCGGTTCAGCGCGGGATGTGTGTCAGTACGAGCGCGCCTCGGCGACGACGCGCACGATCCCGAAGATCGCCAGTCCGAGGATGGCGATCCAAGCCACGGCCCCCGGCCCCGTGCCGAGCATCTCGTCGGCGCCCGCGACCATCAGCGCGATCGCGCCGAGCGCGCTGAGCAGGATCGCGCGCTGGCGGTCGGTGAGGGTCATGTACGAGAACTGGTTCTGGCGCCACGCGAAGTAGACGGCCGCGGCGATGATCGCGAGGAAGGCGACGGTGAGTGCCGCCAGCACCCCGTCGGCGAGGTTGCCGCCGCCCGGGACCGCGGCGACCACGAAGGCGAGCGCGGCGATGATCGCGATGTTCCGAAGCGCCCGCACTCGGTCAATCCTAGGCCGATTCCGGCTAGCTGACCATGACGATCAGCCCGAATACGATCGCCGCGATCGTCGCGAGCGTGCCGATCACCGCCAGCGCGACGTAGAGCGCCGCCTGCAGCCGCTGGCCGTTGCGGTTCGCCTCGACGCTGCCCGAGACGCCGAGGATCGCGAGCGAGAAGGTGAACATCACGCCGAGGCCGGCGACGAGCGCCGCGATGATCGTCTCGAGCAGGGCGGTGGTATCGACGATGGTCGCGATCATCCCGGCACCGGTTGGCCCCTGCGGGCACGCTGCACGATCGTGAGCAAAAGGAGCGCGACCCCCACGCCGGCGATCACGGCCGGCCCGGCGGCCCCGTCCCCGAACAGGTGCGCGATCCCGTAGGCGGCCGCGCCGATCGCCGCCGCCGCGGGCAGGGTGAGCAGCCACGCCGTGAGGATGTTCCCGGCGACGCCCCAGCGCACCGCCGAGAGGCGCTTGCCGGCGCCGGCGCCCATCACGCCGCCCGAGATCACGTGCGTCGTCGAGAGCGGGAAGCCGAAGTGCGAGGACGCCATGATCACGGCGGCGCCCGCGCCTTGGGCCGAGAACCCCTGTGCGGCGTCCATCTTGATGATCCGCGTGCCCATCGTGCGGATGATGCGCCACCCACCGGAGTAGGTGCCGAGCGCGATCGCGGTCGCCGCCGAGACGATGACCCAGAACGGCGGGTCGGCACCCTGCTCGAGGCTGCCGTGAGCGATCAGCGCGAGCGCGATGATCCCCATCGTCTTCTGCGCGTCGTTCGTACCGTGCGCGAGGGCGAGCATGCCGCCGGAGATGATCTGCCCGAAGCGGAAGCCGCGGGTCACGGGGCCCGGCCGCTGACGACCCAGCATCCGGTAGCAGACGACGATCGCCAGCCCACCCACCACGAACGCGAGCACGGGCGCGATGACCGCGGGGATCATCACCTTGCTCAGGATCCCCTCGCCCAGCACCGCGTCGGCGCCCGCGGCCGCGAACGCGGCCCCCACGACGCCGCCGATCAGCGCGTGCGAGGAGCTGGAGGGCAGCCCGAAGTACCAGGTGAGCAGGTTCCAGGAGATCGCCCCGACCAGGCCCGCGAAGACGACGGTCGGGGTGATCGCGCCCGCGTCGACGACCGCGTCGGCGACGGTCGCGGCGACCTCGAGGGAGATGAACGCGCCGGCGAAGTTGAGGATCGCTGCGTAGGTCACGGCGAGCCGCGGCGACATCGCGCGGGTCGAGATCGATGTGGCGACCACGTTGGCCGTGTCGTGAAAGCCGTTCGTGAAGTCGAAGATCAGCGCCGTCGCGACGACGATGTAGAGGATGAGGTCGGCCTCGGTCACGGCGAGCGGTGCGGGGGAGCGGCAATCACCGGTCGCGCTCCGGGTCAGGCGTTCTTGATGACGATGCCCTCGAGGATGTGCGCCACCGACTCCGTCGCGTCGATGGCCTTCTCAAGCACGCCGAAGATGTCCTTCCAGCGGATCACGACCATCGGGTCGATGCCGTTGGCGAACAGCGAGGCGACCGCGTCGCGCGAGAGGCGGTCGCCGTCGTTCTCCAGACGGTGGATCTCGATCCAGTACTGCTCCAGGTCCTTGAAGCCGCGCAGGTGCTCGAGCGCCATCGCGAGCTGCACGCACGAGTCGACGAGCACCTTCGCCATGTCCTGGGCCTGGGCCATCGGGGCCTCGATCTGGTAGAGGCCGAGGAAGTCCGCGGTCTCCTCGATGTAGTCGACGACGTCGTCGAGCGTCGTGGCCAGGCCGTAGATGTCCTCGCGATCCAGGGGGGTGACGAACGTGGCGTTCAGCCGCTGGATAATGTCGTGCGTGATCCGGTCGCCCTCCTGCTCAGCGAGCAGGAGCTCGCGTGCGTAGCCCTGGTCGTCGGGCCAGCTCTCCAGCATCTGCTGGAGCATCTGCGCGGCGCGAAGCGTGTTCTGACCGGCCTCGTTGAAGAGGTCGAAGAAGACGCGGTCCTTCGGAACGAGGGAAGGAAGGGGCACGGCGCGCAAGCCTAGCGTTCAGCCAGGATGCGAGCGGCTCGCTCGGCCGCACGGCCGTCCCAGAAACGCGGCGGCTCGGCGGGCGGGCGCCGGTCGTGCTCGGCCAGCAAAGCGGGGATCTCGCGGATCCGGGCCGGGTCGAGCCCGAGGAGGGTGTTGGTGCCGAGCCGGATGGTCACGGGCCGCTCGGTGTTGTCGCGCAGCGTGAAGCAGGGGACGCCGAGCGCGGTCGTCTCCTCCTGGATCCCGCCGGAATCGGTGAGCACCGCGCGCGCGTCCGCCTCCAGGGAGAGAAAATCCAGGTACCCGACGGGGTCGGTGAGCCGCACTCCCCCGCCCTCGGCGATGCCGAGCTCGGCGAGCCGCTTGCGCGTGCGCGGGTGGACCGGGAAGAGCACCGGCAGCGCCGCGGCGACCTCGGCGAGCGCCGCCATCGCGTCGGCGAGCAGCGGCCCGTCGACGAGCGCCGGGCGATGGAGGGTGACGAGCAGGTACGAGCCCGGCTCCAGGCCGAGTCCGCGAGCCGTCTCGCGGCTGCGGAAGCGGTCCTCGAGGGCGCGCAGGGTGTCGATCATCGTGTTGCCGACGAAGTGCATGCGCTCGCTGGGCACGCCCTCGGCCGTGAGGTTCTCGATGGCCTCCTCGGAGTGCAGGAAGCACAGCTCGGAGAGGTGATCGGTGGCAATGCGGTTGATCTCCTCCGGCATCTCGCGGTCGAAGCTGCGCAGCCCGGACTCGACGTGGGCAACCGGGAGCCCCACCCGCGAGGCGCAGAGCGCCGCCGCGAGCGTGGAGTTCACGTCGCCTGGCACGACGACGACGTCCGGGCGCTCCTCGAGCAGCACCGGCTCGAGGCGTTCGAGCACGCGCGCCGTCTGCTCGCCGTGACTGCCGGAGCCGACGCCGAGCATGTGGTCGGGCTCGGGCACGCCGAGCTCCTCGAAGAAGATGTCCGACATCGTCCGGTCGTAGTGCTGGCCGGTGTGGACGACCACGTTGTCCTCGGCGCCCAGCAACTCGCGGGCGGCCGCGATGACCGGCGCCATCTTCACGAAGTTGGGGCGCGTGCCCACGACGTGGAGAAGGCGCATGCAGCTAGCCGGCCAGCTCGTCGATCTTGGCCGCGAGCACGAAGTCGTTCTCGGTGAGTCCGCCCTCCGAATGGGTCGTGAGCATCACCTCGACCTGGCTCCAGGAGATGTTGATGTCCGGGTGGTGGTTCAGCTCCTCCGCCGGCGCGACGAGCGCGCGGACGAACTCGACGGAGCCGACGAAGTCGCCGCGGTCGAAGCTCTTGCGAATCGCTCTGCCGGCGAGCTCCCAGCCGCTCAGGCCGGCGAGGCGCTCGGCGATCTCCTCGTCGCTCAGGCGGGCCATGACCCGGCAGCCTACGAAACCGCCGCCCGTCGCGTCGGGGCCGCGCGCCGCCGGGCGGTGTCTTTAGTGTGGAGGTCGTGAAGGTCGCGAGCCTGGTGCCCTCCGCCACCGAGATCCTCTTCGCCCTCGGCCTGGGCGACGACGTCGTCGCGGTCACGCACGAGTGCGACTGGCCCGAGGATGTGGCCCGCCTGCCGCGGCTCACGCGCAGCGTCCTGCCGTCGGATCTTGAGCCCGCCGAGATCGACTCGCGTGTGCGCGAGCTCACGGGCCGCGGCGAGGCGATCTACGAGCTCGACCGCGAGCGGCTCGCCGAGCTCGCGCCGGATTTGATCGTCACCCAGGCGGTCTGCGCGGTGTGCGCCGTCTCCTACGACGAGGTGTGCAGCCTGGCCGCGGGGCTGCCGTGTGGCCCCGCGGTGCTCTCGCTCGATCCGGTGACGCTCGGGGACGTCTTCGCGGACGCGCGCCGGGTCGCCTCCGCCTGCGGGCGCGAGGAGCTCGGCGAGCGCTTGGCCGGCGAGCTGGAGGGGCGCGTGACCGCGGTACGGGCGCGCACCGACGGCGCGGAGAGGCCGCGGGTGCTCGCCCTCGAGTGGCTCGACCCTCCCTATCTCGGCGGGCACTGGGTGCCCGAGATGATCGCCGCGGGCGGCGGGCTCGACGTCCTGGGCGAGCCGGGAGCGCGCTCGCGCACCGCGACGTGGGACGAGCTCGCCGCGAGCGAGCCCGACATCGTGGTGGTCATGCCCTGCGGGCTCTACGCGGACGAGGCCGCGGCGCAGGCGCGCGCCCACGCCACGGATCTGGCGCGGCTGGGGGCCGAGCGGATCGTCGCGGTCGACGCGGCGTCCTCGTTCTCGCGCCCCGGTCCGCGCCTCGCCGACGGCGTCGAGCTGCTCGGGCACCTGCTGCACCCCGACGCCGTACCGGCGCCCACCACCCTGGAGTGGGTCGAACTCGAGGGCGCCGGGGCGCGCGCCGGCTAGGCGCCTACTCGCTCAGCCGCCGATGCGCGGCACGCTCTCGGCCGCCGCGAGGAGCGAGCCGGCAACCGCGATCACGGCCAGGGCGACGAGCGCCACCACCTCGAACGCCTGCCGGGCAGTGCCGCGCTGACTCTCGCCCGCGATGATCGCCGCGCCGGCGGCGGCGCCCGCGATGAGCCCGCCGAGGTGCCCGCCGACGCTGATGTTGCTCACGCTGAAGGTGAAGAGCAGGTTGATCACGACGAGCAGGCCGAGCTGCGAGGCGAGCTCGTTCATGCCGCGCCGGCGCGCGATCAGGAAACTCGCGGACATCAGCCCGAAGACCGCGCCCGAGGCGCCGACCGTCACCGCGTTCGGGTCGAGCAGGAGGGCGCCGAACGCCCCGCCCAGCAGCGAGACCGCGTAGATCCCCACGAACCGCCAGATCCCGATCGCCGGCTCGAGCAGGTTGCCCAGCAGATACAGGACGAACATGTTGAGCCCGAGGTGGACGATCCCGTAGTGGAGGAAGCCGGAGGTGATGATCCGGTACCACTCGCCCTGGTCCACGAGCGGGCCGTAGAGCGCGCCCTCCCTGTAGATGGTCCCGCCGCCGTCGAACAGCGTGGCCCCCGTAAGCAGGCAGGCAACGAAGACGATCACGTTCACGCCGATCAGCACCCGCGTCGCCTCGGCCATCCCGGCGCCGAAGCCGCTCGGGCCCCGCACGACCCGGGTGCGATCCCGCGCGCAGTCGGGACACCGCATCCCGACCGGCGTCGACGTCATGCAATCCGGGCAGATCGGGCGGCCGCAGTTGGAACAGGCGACGTTCGTCTCCCGTTGGGGATGCCGATAGCAAGTGGCCATTCGCCGCGGGAGGGTAGTGAGTGACCCAGCTGAGCGCCGCGGACGCCGCGCCGCGGCGGGTGATGCAGGTGCCGTCCGAGGGCGACACCATAGTCCCCGCAGATCGCGTTTCGCGCCGAGGAGAACCGTGTGAGTAGCCCCACCCCAGCCCGCCTTTACGCGACGCTCGCCGGCGCCGGCTTGATCGTGCTGGGCGTCGCGGGTTTCTTCTACAACGCCAGCTTCAGCACCGGCTCCGACATCGAGGCCGACGAGCTTCTCGGCCTATTCGCGGTGAACGGCTGGCAGAACCTGCTGCACATCGCGACGGGCCTACTCGGGCTCGCCGCCGCCGGTTACGGCGCGCGGACCTACGCGCTCGGGATCGGGCTCGCCTATCTGCTGCTGGCGATCTGGGGGTTCATCGAGGTCGATGACGGCTTCGGCGCGATCCTCGACCTGCTGCCCGTCAACAGCGGCACGAACGTGTTGCACCTGCTCCTCGGCCTCGCCGGCCTCGGCATGGGCGCGGCGACGCCCACGGAGCGCCCGCCGCGCGCCGCCGCCAAGCCGCGGCGCACGCGTCCAGCGCCGCGGCGCGCGGACGAGCCCCGTCGCGCCGGCGGCGAATCGGGGCGCGCTAGCGGCGAATCTCGCTGAGGCTCTCGGCGACTCGCGTCACGCCGCCGCGCAGGCCGGTCGGCTTGCGGCGGCGCCGCATCCCGACGACGACGAGGGCCACCGCCGCAGCGCCCCCGACCGCGACCGCGCCCGCGGGCCGCACCCAGTTTCGCGGGTCGCGAAGCGCGTCCAGCTCGCCCTCGGAGAGATCGTCCGCCCAGCTGCCGAGCGCGGCGGTCGCCTGTTGCGTGATCGAGACGAGCGTGCCCTCGACGCGCGACGCGAGGTCCTCCGGCGGCTCGATCGGGCGCAGGGCGTCGCGCAGCAGGCCTTCCAGGTCCATCTGACCGGCGTCGGTCATCCGCCTACGGCCCTCCCTCGGCGCGCGCCATCTCCTCCTCGAGCTGCTTGAGCGCGCGGTGGATGAGCACCTTCGTCGCGCCCTCGCTGCGGCCAAGCGCGCGGGCGATCTCCTTGTTCGACATGTCGAGCGCGAAGCGCATGATCAAGGCCTCGCGCCGGTCCTCGTTGAGGACCTCCAGCTTCTCCATCACCAGGCGCAGCTCCTCGCGGCCTGCGACGACCCGCTCCGTCGGGTGCGGATGGGACGGCGGCTCGACCGCCTCGATGTTCGCCTCGGGCCGGCGCTTGCGGTCGCGGTGATGGTTCGCGGCGAGGTTGTGGGCGATGCGGATCAGCCACGGCCGCATCGGGCGCCCATCCGACTCGCGGCGCGCGCGCTCGAAGTGCCGGTATGCCTGCAGGAACGCCTGCTCGGTCAAATCCTCCGCATCGTGGTGGTTGCCCACCCGGTAATAGGCGTACGAGTAGACGTCGCGCAGATGCGTGCGATACAGCTTCTCGAACTCCCTGTCGAGCTCGGCCTTCGCCGATCCCGGCGCTCCCTCGGTCACGGCGCAAGCCTAGCCCCGCCCCGGTGGGCGCCCGGCGCGCTGCAACGGCGGCCCTCATCTCAGGCCGCCCTCCGGCGGCGCTCGGCCTGGCGCAGCCCGGCGATCCACTCGGCGGGCTCGATCTCGCCCTCGATGAGCGACGCGAGCCCGTTGAGGCGCGGCGCGGCGACGCCGGCGCGGGTGAGCGTCTCGGCGACGAGCGGCACCGAGTCGAGCCCCTCCGACGCCTGGCGGATCCGGCCGGGGATCTGCTCCGCCGGCACGCCCTTGCCGAGCAGCTCGCCCGCCCGGCGGTTGCGGGAGTTAGGCGCCAGCACGGTCGCCGTGAGGTCGCCCACACCAGCCAGGCCGGCGAACGTCTCCAGGCGCGCGCCCTTGAGCATCGCGTAGTCCACGCACTCGTCCCAGATCCCGGCCGCCGCGATGCCCGCCGCGTTCATGCCGTAGGGCTCGGCGGCGGCCGCCGCCAGCGCGGCGGCGTTCTTGGCGACGCCTGCCATCTCGACGCCCGGCACGTCGTCGGTCGGCTCGCAGACGAGCCCCGCCCGGTCGAACACCTCCCAGAGCTGGTTGCGCAGATCGGCGTCGGCGCTGCCGAGCACGAGCGCCGCCATCCCCGCCGCCGCCTCGCGCGCGTGCGCGGGCCCACCGAGGCAAGCGATCGCGCGCGCCCGCACGCGCTCGGCCACGTACTCCGTGGGAAGCAGGCCGAGGGGCTGGACGAGGCCCTTGGTGAGCAGCAGGACGGAGGTGCGGGTGCCGATCCGGTCCGCCGAGGTGCCCACCGCCTGCGGCAGCGCCTTCGAGGGGACCGCGAAGACGACGAGGTCGCAGCCGCCCAGCTCGATGTCGCTGGCGCGCTTGACCGTGACACCCTCCGGGAGCTTCACGTCGGGGAGGTAAGGATCGTTCTCGCGCTTGCGCTGGATCTCCTCGGCCGCCTCCTGCGTGCGGGTGCCGAGCTGCACCTCGAGCCCGCCGCGGGCGAGCAGCACCGCCATCGCCGTTCCCCAGCTCCCCGCGCCGATCACGGCCGCCTGCCGCAGGGGCGGCAGCCCGCCCAGGTACTCCCACTGCAGCTCGATGTTCGGCCAGATGCGCTCGGTGACGCTGGCCGCGAGGCTCGGGGACGGCCGCTCCGTGCGCGGGAACGTGAGCGGCGGGCCGGCGCGCAGCGCGACCTTGCGCGGCCGGATGCGCCAGCCCTTGCGGACGTGCTCGCTGCCCAGCACGGCCACGGGCAGGACCGGCGCCCCCGTCTCCAGGGCGAGCCGGCCGACGCCGCGCTTCGGGCGGGCCAGCGAGCCCTGGCGGATGCGCGTGCCCTCGGGGAAGATCACGACGGTGCCGCCGCGCTCGACGGCGATCCGTGCGGTCTCCATCGCCGTCTCGTCCGACTGCCCGCGGCGAATCGGGAAGGCGCCGAGCCGGTTGAGGATCCACCCCTGCCAGCGCGACTCGAAGAGCTCGACCTTGGCGACGAACTGGATCTGCCGCCGCCAGGGCAGGAGCGCCCCGATCACGAACGGGTCGAGAAAGCTGCGGTGGTTGGCGGCGACGACGAGGCCACCGTCGACCCGCGCGTGCTCGCGGCCCTGGCGATCGAGCCTCAGCCAGATCAAGAACGCCGGGACGAGGATCAAGCGGGCGATCGTGTAGAGGATCTTGTTGACGCCGTGCTCGCGCGCGTAACGGTGGTAGCGCTGGAAGCGCTCCTCGTCGATGACCTCGTCCTTGCGCGGCGGGGCCGAAACGCGCGGGGTTTCGTCCATGCGCACGCCTACACACGCGCGCGCGAACGGTTACCCGGCGGGCGCTACCAAGCGGCCCGCACGATCGCCTCGAGCTCCTCGCGATCGGGCGGCTCGGGCGTGTCGGCGAGTTGCGGGCGGGCGAGCATCGCGTCGAGCGCGGCCCCGAGGCGCTCCTCGTCGGCGCCGAGGTCGCCGAGGCTGCGCCGGCCGCCCATGAGGTCCTCAATGCGCTCGGCGATCGTGCCCGGGCGCGTGCCCATCGCCCGCGCCAGCTCGCCGAGCTCGCGCGGCGCCCGCGCGGCCATCGCCTCGACCGTGTGCGGCAGAAGCGCCGCGTTCACCTCGGCGTGGGGCAGATCCATGGTGCGCACGAGCGTCTGGCAGACGACGTGGTGCAGGGCGATCCCGGTCGAATCGAGCGCATACGCGCAGAGCAGCGAGCCGAGCGCCAGCTCGACGCGGGTCGCATCGTCCAGCCCGTGGTCGAGGGCGCCCGCGATCAGCTCGGCTCCGCGGAGCCCCGCGAGCGTCGCGACCGGGTGCGAGCCCGGCACGTAAAGGGCCTCGATGCCGTGCGCGAGCGCGTTCATCGCGCTCGCCCGCAGGCGGCGCTCGGGCAGGCTCGTCATCGCCGCGGGGTCGGCCACCACGAGCCGCGGGCGCACCAGGGCGGGCGCGTCGTGGCCCTGCGGCAGGCGGTGGATACGCGTCATCTCCGCCCCGGAGAGGGTGGTCGGCAGCGCCGCGACGGCGCCCTCGCGCACGGCGGCGATCGCCTTGGCCGTGTCGATCACGCGGCCGCCGCCCAGCGCGACGATGCGCTTCCCCTCGATCGAGTCGATCAGGTTCGCCGCCGTCTCGTTCACGGGCCCCGGCGGGACGAGGTTCAGCGAACCGGCGCGCTCGGCCAGCTCGATCGGCCCCTGGGCGAGCCCGCTCTGCGTGGTGAGCAGCTCGTACTCATCCCAGCCGTGCTGCGCGAGCATGCCCATCACGTCGGCCATCGCAGCCGCCCGGAAGACGATCGTGCGCTCGGCGTCGCGCCAGGTGAAGTCGGTCTCGCTCATGTGCCGCGGTGGGGCCGGAGAGCCCGGGGCGGGACTCGAACCCGCAACCCCCTGATTACAAATCAGGTGCTCTGCCAATTGAGCTACCCGGGCGCGTCGTCTGGGAGATCCCAGGATATGGGCGCCCTCCCCCCGGACAGCGACACGCCCGGGGCGCGGCGCCCCGGGCGTGCGTGAAACCGTGTGGCGGCGGTTGGGCGCGGCGGGCGCTAGAGCAGCACCTCGCGCTGGTTGAGGTGGTTGGCCACCTTGCGCTTCACCCGCTGCAGCGCGTTGTCCACCGTCTTCGTGTCGCACTCGAGCTTGCTCGCCACGACCTCGTAGCTGTAGCCGTCGAGGTAGAGCGAGAGCACACGCGACTCGAGGTCGGAGAGCACGTTGCCGAGGCACGCGACCAGGCTGCTCAGCTCCTCGGTCGCGATCACCCGGTCGACCGGATCGTCCGAGATCGGCCCCGGAAGGACCTCCTCGAGCGTGGTCTCGGACTCCCCCGACGCCGCCGGCGTCTGGGCGAACGAGACGTACTGGTTGAGCGGTGCGTGCTTGTTGCGGCTCGCGGTCTTCACCGCGGTAATGATCTGCCGCGTGATGCAGAGCTCGGCAAAGTTGCGGAAGCTCGACTCGCGGTCCGGCCGGTAGTCGCGGATGGCCTTGTAGAGGCCGACCATACCCTCCTGGATCAGATCGTCGGCCTCGCCGCCCAGCAAGAAGTACGAGGACGCCTTCAGGCGGACGAAGCCGCGATAACGCTTGACGAGCCTGTCGTACGCGTCGGCGCTGCCCTGCTTGGCGAGCGCGACCAGGTAGTGATCGTCAAGCTCAGGTTGAGGGTTAGGGAGTTGACGCGAGTGCGTCGCTGCCGCTGCCGAGGGGAATTGCTGGGTTGCCATTGCCACACGATCCTTCCGTTGATCGGAAATCGGGTGGCGCCGTGCCTCCCCTGGGCGCCAGAACTTTCACTTGTCGCGGGTGAGCCTCAGGTAAATCTCGACCTTTAGTTCACCCTTATGACGCGGCAGTGTAGGCGAGCGCGCGTTCTTCTGTCAACTCGCCCGGCCGGCGGCGCAAGATTCGTTGCAGATTACGGAGTCCGTCCGAGACCGTTGTTAGGCGTCAGCGGCGGCGTTGGCGGGCCGCCTCGAAGAGGAGCACCGCCGCGGCGGCCGAGACGTTGAGAGACTCGACGCGCCCGAGCGTGGGGATCGAGAGCAGCAGGTCGCACTGCTCGGCGACCCGCGGGCGCAGCCCCTTCCCCTCGCTGCCGAGCACCAGCACCACCCGGCCCGTGAGCTCCGCGTCCGTGTAAGCGGTGCGCGCATCCCCGGCTGCGCCGTACACCCAGACCCCCTCGCGCCGCTTGGCGCCCGCGAGCCACTCCGCCAGGTTGCGCACGCGCGCGACCGGCAGATGCTCGACCGCGCCGGCCGACGCCTTGCACACCGCCGGGGTCACCCCCACCGCCCTGCGCTCGGGGATCACGATGCCCGCGGCGCCCGCGACTTCCGCCGAGCGCGCCACAGCGCCAAGGTTATGGGGGTCCTGGATCTGATCGAGCGCGACGACCACCGCGTCGTCGGCGTCGAGCAGGCGCTCGGCGTCCGCGTACGGATAGGGGTCGACCTCGGCGACGACGCCCTGGTGGTCGGGCGAGCCCGCGAGGCGGGTGAGTTCCGCCGGCGGGGTTTCGGGCGCGCGCCAAACGCGGCGCACGCGGCGCCGGCCACGCTGCGCCTCGGCCACCGCCCGGCGGCCGTAGACGATCTCCGCTCCGCCGGGCACGGGATCAGCGCGGCACGAGCCGCGGCCCGTCCGCGGAGTCGCGGACCTCGTAGCCGCGCGCGGCGAGCTCATCGCGGATCCGGTCCGCGCGCTCGAAGTCGCGCTGCTTGCGGGCCTCCTCGCGCTCGGCGAGCAGGCGCTCGGCTTCCGGATCGACACCCTCGTCCTCCTCGAGCAGCGCCTCGAGGCCAAGCAGCGGTAGCAGGTCGGCGACGGCCGCGCGCGCGCCGGCGAGCGGGCGCCGGTTGGCTTCGCCGATCAGCTCGAACAGCGCGGCGAAGGCCTTCGGCGTGTTGAAGTCGTCCGCGAGCGCGGCGAGGAAGGCCTCGCGGCGCTCAGCCACGTACGCGTCCTCCCCGCCCTCGCCGTCGT
This sequence comes from uncultured bacterium, assembly GCA_965652565.1. Classification (GTDB taxonomy): domain Bacteria; phylum Actinomycetota; class Thermoleophilia; order Solirubrobacterales; family 70-9; genus RSA11. Next base: position 32,933 of record CBFGWL010000005.1, on the reverse strand, counting down.
CGGCCGGGGCGTCGCGCAGGAAGTTGCGGATCCGCTCCACCCGGGCCTGGGCCTCCTCAAGGGCGCGCTCGGAGAACTCGAGCGGCTGGCGGTAGTGCCCGGAAACCAGGTAGGCGACGATCGCCTGCGGGCCGTAGCGGTCGATCGCCTCGGCCAGCTGGAAGATGTTGCCCACCGACTTCGACATCTTCTCGTCGGCGATCCGGATCATCCCGTTGTGCATCCAGATCCGCGCGAGCGGCAGGCCGCGGGCCGCCTCGCTCTGCGCCACCTCGTTCTCGTGGTGCGGGAAGACCAGGTCCGAACCCCCGCCGTGAATCTCGAAGTCTGCGCCCAACAGCGCCTCGGCCATCGCCGAGCACTCGATGTGCCAGCCGGGCCGGCCGGGGCCCCACGGGGAGTCCCAACTCGTGTCCTCCCCCTCCTTGTGCGCCTTCCAAAGCGCGAAGTCGAGCGGATCCTCCTTGAGGCTCGCGCTCCCGGCCTCCTCCCCCTGGTCCATGTCCTCCGGGTCGCGGTTGGAGAGCTTGCCGTAGCCGGGGAAGCTCCGCACGCGGAAGTACACGTCGCCGCCGGACTCATACGCGTGGCCCTTCTCGATCAGCTCCTCGATCAGGGCGATGATCTCGTCCATCGTCCCGGTCGCGCGCGGCTCCGCGTCCGGGCGGCCGAGGCCGAGGCGGCTCGTGTCCTCCTCGTAGAGGCGGATCATCTCGGCTGCATGCTCCGCCGAGGGCACCCCCGCCTCGCGCGCCGCCTCGTAGATCTTGTCGTTCACGTCGGTGACGTTGATGACGAGCTTGGCCTCGTAGCCCAGCCGCTCCAGAAACCGGCGCAGCAGCATGAAGATGACGTAGGGGCGCGCGTTGCCGACGTGGATGCGCGAGTAGACGGTCGGGCCGCAGGCGTAGATCCCGACCTTGCCCGGCTCGCGCGGCTCGAGGGCGACGAGCTCGCCGCTCAGCGTGTCGCGGATGCGCACCTCTCGCATGCGCGGATCGTAGATGGCTCAGACCAGCTCGCGCTTGAGGACCTTGCCGGTGGCGTTCCGCGGCAGCTCGTCGACGTACTCGACGTCACGCGGAACCTTGTAGCCCGCGAGGTTCTCCTTCACGTAGCGCTTGACCTCGTCGGCGCTCCACTCGGCACCCTCGTTCAAAACGATCACGGCCTTGAGGCGCTGGCCGAACTGCTCGTCGTCCACGCCGACGACGGCCACTTCCTTCACGGCCTCATGGCCGGCCAGGAGGTCCTCAACCTCGCGCGGGAAGACGTTCTCGCCCCCGGAGACGATCATCTCGTCGTCGCGGCCGTCGATGAACAGCCGGCCGTCCTCGTCGAGGTGGCCGACGTCGCCCGATGAAAGCAACCCGTCGATCGCGTCCTTACCGCCGCCGCCCGTGTAGCCCTCCATGCGCATCTCGTTGCCGACGAAGATGCGGCCGGTCTCGCCCGCGGGCACGGGGTTGCCGTGGGCGTCGTAGATGGCCAGCCGCGTGCCGTGCGGCGGGCGCCCGGCGGTGCCCGGCGCGGCGCGCAGGTCCGCGGGCGTGGCGATCGTCGCCCACGCGACCTCGGTCGAGCCGTAGAGGTTGTAGAGGTTGTCGCCGAAGGTGTCCATCCAGCGCGTCGCGAGCGGCCCGGGCAGCGCGGACCCGCTCGCGGCCGTGACCCGCAGCGAGGAGGTGTCGTTCGCGGCGATCGTCGCCTCGGGCAGCTCGAGGATGCGCTGCATCATCACGGGAACCACGACGAGCGCCTCCGCGCGGTGCTTCGCGATCAGCTGGATCGTGGCCTCGGGATCGAACTTGCGGCGCAGCACGTAGGTCGTCCCGAGCGAGAGCCCGATCGTGAAGTGGAGAAAGCCCCAGGAGTGGAACAGGGGCGCGGCGATCACCGTGCGCTCGCGTGAGCGCAGCGGTATGCGCTCGAGCAGTGCGGCGATCGGCGAGAGCGTCGCCGGCTGGGTGCGCCGCGCGCCCTTCGGCGCGCCGGTCGTCCCCGAGGTGAGGATGATGAAGTTGCTGCGGTGCTCGGGGGGCTCCAGGTCCGAGTCGTTGCGCTCGCCGGCGATCAAGCCCTCCAGCGACTGATCGCCCGTGTCATCGCCCTCCTCCCAGGCGACGAATCGCAGCAAGTCGCCCTCGACGCCGGAGAGCAGCCCGGCGAACTCGCTGTCGTAGATGAGCGCGCGCGGCTGCTCCTCGCGCACCACGCCCGCGAGCTGCGGCCCGCTGAACATGGTGTTCATCATCAGCACGCTCGCGCCGAGCTTTGCCAGGGCGAGCACCGACTCGACGAAGCCGCGGTGGTTGCGGGCCATGATCGCGACGCCGTCGCCACTGCGCACCCCGGCGTTCCGGAGGGCGCGCGCGAGCCGGTTGGTGCGGCTCTGCACCTCGCTGAAGGTGAGGGTGCCCGCCTCGTCGATGATCATCGGCTCGTCCGGGTAGCGGAGCGCGCACATCGTCACGCCGGCCGCCGGCGAGGCTCCCCAGCGCCGCAGCTCGCGCGCCACGTGCAGCGCGAGGTCCGGGCGCATCGGCTTGACGACCCCCGCGCGCGCCAGCGCGCGCACGTTGAACGGCACGTCGGGAAGCGCGCCGAGCGATCCCACCTGGATGCGCCGCGCCTTCTCGCCGATCGGTTGAGCCGCCCCCTTCAAGCGCTCTCTCATGGCCCGTACCCTACCCAGCCGAGGCTGGCGAGACCCTCACTCCAGGTCGAGAAGCGCGACCGCGATACAGGCGATTCCCTCGCCGCGGCCGATCCACCCCATGCCCTCGTTCGTCGTCGCCTTGACGCTCACCGGGCTGCCCGTCGCGTCGCCGATCAGGCGCTCCATCTCGTCCCTATAGTCGCCCAGGCGAGGCCGCTCGCAGATCACGGTGGCGTCCACGTTCGCCACCCAGCCGGGCGCCATCGCGACCGCTGTGCGCAGGAGCTCGAGCGAGTCCGCGTCGCGCCAGCGCTCGTCGCTCGGCGGAAAGTGCGTGCCGATGTCGCCGAGCCCGGCGGCGCCGAGCACCGCGTCGGTGATCGCGTGCGCGACCACGTCGGCATCGGAGTGGCCCTCGAGCCCGACGTCGTGCGGGATCTCCACACCGCCCAGGACGAGCCGGCGCCCCGCCGCGAAGCGATGGCTGTCGTAGCCGATGCCGACGCGCGGGGTCACCCCAGCTCCACCGTCCGGCGCTTGCGGCCCTCAAAGACGGCGATCTCCTCGACGCCCCAGCCCCGCATGGTCTCGACCGCGCGGTCGTACGCGTGGCCGATGTCCTCCGGCACGTGGGCGTCCGAGGAGAGGGCGAAGGTCGCGCCCGCCTCGACGCACATCTCGGCGAACGCGTCGGCCGGGTAGAGCTCGCCGATCGGCTTGCGGTAGCCAGCGGTGGAGACCTCCACGGCGACCCCGCTCTCCTCGATCGCCTCGACCGCGGGCTCGTAGTAGAAGCGCGGATCGCGGCTGGGCTTGGGCCGGCGGTCACCCCAGTACTTGATGAGATCGGGGTGCGCGAGGATGTCGTAGAGGCCGCTCCGCGCCGCCTCGGCCAGCGACTGGAAGTACCGCTCCCAGAGGCGGTCGGGGTCGGAGACGTCGCGCCAGGCGTCGAAGCGCTCGTAGTCGAGGGCGCCGTTCCCGACGAAGTGGACCGAGCCCACGACGTAGTCGTAGGGGTGGCGGTCGAGCACGTTCGCGATCCGGTCCTCGCGACCAGGGATCCAGTCCATCTCGATGCCGAGCCGCAGTGGCGAGGCGGCGACGAACTCCACGTACGCGTCGAGGTCGTCCACAGCGCTCTCCTGCCAGAACTCGTGATCCCAGATGTCGAGGGCCGCGGTGAACCTGTGGATGTGCTCGGAGACGCCGAGCTCCTCGACGCCCGCGGCGCGGGCGGCCTCCAGGTAACGCTCGACGTTGGCGTCGGTGAAGTACTCGTCCGGCGTCGCGTCCGGATCGTCAGGGCGCAGGTGTACGTGGTAGTCGGTCAGCATTTCCACGGAGGGTATGCCAACGCGGCGGTTCGACTACGCTCCGGCGCGTGAGCCAGCAGCTCCCCAGGACGGCGATCGACCTCGGCGTGCTCGCGGGCGCCTTCGCGCTCGGCACGATCATCGCCGAGCTCGCCGGCGCGGCGAACCTCGGGACCGCGATGACGTTCGGGCAGATCGGCTTCGCGATCGCGCTCGTCTACGTGCTGCTGCGCCCCTAGCGCCGGCGCCTGCCCGCGCGGAGGACGCCGGGCTGGTTGAAGTTCGACTTGTCGGCGCAGCGCACCTTGCTGGCCACGCAGCGATCGCTCATGTTGCATAGCCGCGACCCTAGCCCCGCGCAAGACGGGCGTCAGCGCGCCAGCGGCTCGCGTTCGGCGAGCAGTGCTTCGATCACCACCCGGTCGGCGGGCCTGGTGAGCTTTGGGTTGGGATCAGCAACCGGATAGACGCGTACGCGCCCACCGGCGGCCTCGACGAGGCTGGCGTCGTCCGTCGCGGTGGCGAGGCGCTCGGGCGGGGCGTCGAGCGCGCTGCGCAGCGCCTCGGCTCGGAATGCCTGCGGCGTCTGGATCGCCCACAGCTCGCTGCGATCGGGCGTCTCGACGACTTCGAGTGCGTCGCCCGCGCAGCGCTTGATCGTGTCGGTCACGGGCGCCGCCGCGACCAGCCCCGCGAGCTCGGCGTCCTGCGCGAGCGCGGCGACGATGCCGTCGAAGAGCTCGGGCGAGGCGAGCGGGCGGGCGGCGTCGTGGACGACGACGAGCTCGGAGTCGGCAGCGCCGACGGCGAGCGCGACGGATTCCGAGCGCGAGTCGCCCCCGGGCACGACGGCGACGTCGCCGCCCGCGAGCTCCCGGAGCTCGTCCTCGCGGCCCGGCGGCGCCGCGACCACGATCGACTCGATCGCTGCGGCGCGCCGCAGCGCGTCGAGCGACCAGGCGATCAGCGGCCGTCCGCCGACCGGGACGAGCGCCTTCGGGCCGCCGGCTCCCAGGCGAGTGCCGGAGCCGGCGGCCGCGATGACGGCAGTTGCTCGCGTACCGCTAAGCGGCCGCGGTGGAACCGAAGCGCTCCTGGAGGAGGTTGTCGATGTACTCCTCCGCACCCTCTTCGTCCTTCTCGAGGGCGTACATGAACTCCGACGCGAGGATCTTCTTCGCGCGCGTGTACATCTGCTTCTCGCCGGTGGAGAGGCCCTTCTCCATCTCCCGGATGGCGAGGTTGCGCACGACCTCGGCGATCTCGAACACGTCGCCGGTCTTGATCTTCTCGCGGTTGTACTTGAACCGGCGATTCCAGTTCTTCGGCATCTCCGAGAGCTCACCGGTGAGCACGTCGATGACCTTCTGCACCTGCTCGGGATCGATCACCCGGCGCAGGCCCGCGCGGCCGGCGTTCTCGCAGGGGACCATCACGGTCATGTCGTTGTGCAGGATCTTGATGGTCAGGTACTCGCGCTCCTCGCCGAGCAGCTCGCGCGTTTCCTTCTTGAGCACCACTCCTGCCCCGTGGTGCGGGTAGACGACGTGGTCCCCGGCGTCGAAGTCGCAGGCTCCCGCCTCCAGGTCGTCCAGGTCTACCGATTCATCCGTAGCTACTTCAGGAATGAGCGTCCTCCTTAGATCGACGGCGCCCCCGGGGGCCGTCCGTTTGCATCACTGGTACCGGTCGACGAGGTCGACCTCTTGGAGCCGGCGGAGCCCCTCGCGAATCTCCTGCGCGCGAGCCTCCCCCACCCCCGGCACGTCTCCGATGTCGGAGTCCGACGCGGCAAGGATGGCCTCGAGATCGCCGAAATGATCGACGACCTTCTGGGCCACCAGGCGAGGGAGCCTCGGCACGCGCGAGAGCGCGCGAAGACCCCGCGGCGTTACAGGGAAGTCAAAGGAGTTGGTCTTGCGGTCGTAGCCCAGGAGCTCGGCGAGGCGGCCGAAATCGAGCAGCTCCTGGTGGTCGAGCGCGCTGATCTGTGCCATCGCCTCCTCGAGTTCGCGCTCGCCGGTGAACGTGGCGTAGTCGCGCACCAGCGCGGAGCGATCGGAGATCACCCCGACGACGAGCTCGTCGAGCTGCATCTCGATCAGGCGCCCCTCGCTGCCGAGCTCGATGATGTAGCGCTCGACCTCGACGGCCATGCGCGTCACCAGCTCGGCGCGCTGCAGCACCGAGAGCACGTCGTAGAGCGTGGCGCTGCCCGCGAACTCGAGCGCGGTCAGGCGCGAGGAGACGCGGTCGAGGCGGGCCCGGTACTTCTCGAGCGTCGCGAGACCCTGGTTCGCCTTCGAAAGCACCGTCGAGATGTCCTCGAGGATGTACTTGATGCCCTCGACGTAGAGCGAGACGACGTCCCGGCGCTGCGAGATCGCCACGACGAGCGCCTTCGACTGCTTGGAGACGCGTTCGGCGGTGCGGTGACGCGTGCCGGTCTCCATCGAGAGGATCGTCGGGTCCGGCATGAGCTGGACGTTCGCCCAGCAGATCCGCAGCGTCTCCGGGTCGAGGACGATCGCCCCGTCCATCTTCGCGAGCTGGTAGAGCAGCGCCGGCGAGTAATCGACGTCCAGGCGGATGCCGCCCGAGAACATGAACGAGACCTCATCGGCCTCCGCGATCAAGATCAGCCCGCCCGTGCGCGCGTGAATGATGTTGTCGATGCCTTCGCGGAGCGGGGTGCCCGGCGCGACGGTATCGAGCGCGCGCAGCAATCTAGGGTCCTGGCGTGCCTCCAACTCCTTGCGTTCATTAGGCATCGCCATGACGTCATTCATGGTGACATAAAGAACTCTTAAGCGCTTGCAGCCGCAATTCGCACTGGACAGGTCGGATTCGGCTTTGTCAAGCCGAACCCGCGCTCAGCGAGCGCTCGTCCAGCCTCGGAACGGGCCGCTGGCCCACCCAACCCCGGAGCCCCGCGGCGCCGCGCCGAGGCGCTTGCCGCCGTAGACCACGCGGCCGTCCTTGCGCTGGTAGGTGAGCCACGGGATCGTGTCACGCTGGCCGATGCCCGGCTTGGAGAAGTCGCATACGCCGTCCGGGAAGGTCCGGCGCAGGCGCTGCCACTGGGAGTCCGTGAACGAGATCGGGTAGTAGTCCTGGCGGCGCAGAGGCTTGAGCCGGCAGGCCTGGACGTCGGTGGTGATGTCCTCGCCCGCGACCGTGCGCGGCGTCCCGTAACGCGTCTGGAGCAACCCGAGCTCGCAGACCTTGCCGACGATCGGCAGCTCGACCACCTCGAGCAGGTCGATCTGCGCGCAACGGTCGCGCAGATCCTCGGGGCGGTTGGTGACGATCTTGCGCGCGAGCGGCCGGTCCGAGCGGTCCCTCTCGACCGCCGCGAGCCAGCGATCCATCGCGATCAGCGCCTCGTCCGCGTACGCCAGATCGCCGAGCAGGGGCACGAGGCCGAACCAGATCACGTGGTTGCGGAAGTGGCCGTGCTGCTCCTCGAGCCGGGCGCGCAGCGCCCAGGAGCGGAAGGCGTCGTGGGCGATCGCCGGGTCCGGGCCGCGCAGGTCGATGATGGCGACCTCGTCCAGGTTGTTCGCCATGTTCACGGCCCCGGAGCGGTAGACGTTGCGCAGCGCACGGCGGTCGCCGGTCGTGCGCTCGGGGATCGGGTTGATGTCGACGTCGAGCCCGCCGATGTCCTCGTTGAGCGCGACGAACTGCTCCTTGGTGATGCCGCCCGAGCGCAGCGCGCCGAGGCCGTACTGCACGCCGACGTTGCCCAGCGGCATGCCGGCGAAGCCGCGGCCGGCTGCCTTCTCCATCGGGCTCCACACGCGCTTCGGCCGCGGCCCGAAGACGTTGATCATGTAGTCGAGGATGCTGCAGCGCACGCCGCCCGGGTTGCTCTGCGGATGGTAGACCCGGTCCGCCGGCACGCAGTCGCCGCCGGGGGCGGTCGCGGTCTTGAAGAACGCCTCGTCGGCGAGGATCGCGTTCACGTGCGAGAGGTGACCCTCGACCAGGCTCCAATGCAGCGGAGTCCAGAGCTCGAGCAGGCGCGCGGGCAGATCCTCGAAGTAGTTGCGCAGCAGGTGGTAGTCGGCGAACTGCGTGCCCGTGGAGAGCGCGTCGGGGTACGAGCACTGCGGCAGGATCCCCTGGTAGATGCCCGGATAGGCGTTGGCGACCTGCTGCTGGGTGAGCGAGCCGCCGGAGCAGCCGGTCCCGATCGTGTAGCGGATCGGCCCGTACTTCTCGACCACGCGCTCCTTCGCCATCACGAGCGACTCTGCCTGCGTGGCGATGTTGCAGTTGTGCCCCGCGTTGTTGAGGGCCGTCGACATCACCGCGAAGCCGCGCGCGAGGGCCGTCTCGTTGAGCACGTCGGGTGCCGACCCGGCCCCGTAGGTGACGCCGCAGCTGGCCCCGTGGGTGATGAGCAGCTTCCGGTTCCAGCCGCGCTGAGGCTTCCAGGGGCGCCACTTCTTCCCCGGCTCGAACAGCGTCGCGATCCGGTACTGGTCGCGGTTCTGGTAGCCGGTCTCGACGCGGACGATGAACGGCACGGTGCGGCCCTCGTCCGTCGTGGTCGTCGCGACGTCGGCGGGCGGGCTTTTCGGGTCGTACGGCTGGAAGCCGGGCTTGAGCGGGTTCGTGGAGCGGTAGAGGAACCCGTAGCTCGCCGGCTGGTTGCACTTGCGGTCGACGGCGCCCGCCTGACAGCGCCAGGGCTTCACCTGCGGGCCGGAGAACACCGGCCCGCCGTTGGGGTGGTTGCGGATCCGCAGGCGGTCCGCACGGCCGCCGGGGGCCTTCGCGCTGACCACGTTCTTGCCGTTGCGAAGGCCCTTGAGCAGGCCCTGGAAGCGGCCGTTCGGGCGCACGGCGAAGCGCCTCGTGACGTTCCGGCCGTTCAGGCGCACGGTGATCGCGGCCGGGCGCACGCCCTTCGGGACCTTGACCTCGAGCAGGGCGTCGCCGCCCGAGATCAGATCCGCGCGGTTGGAGAGCACCTTGATCTTGGGATCGGTGGGCGCCGCTTGGGCGTGCGCGGCGAGCGCGGCGCAGACGAGGGCAAGGGCGAGCGCCGCGACCAGCGTCGCCGAGCGGCGCAGCCCGCCGCGCATCTCTCCGCGTGCCTTCCCCTTCACCCAGCGGCGATCGTAGGCGGCGTGCCGCCGGGATGCGCCAGTCGCCCCTGCCGATCAGGCGGCGGCGCGCTTCGGCGCGCGGCCCAGCGCCGCGCGCAGGGCATCACGAAGCGTCGCCTGTGGCGCGAGCCCCGGGATCGCCTCGACGGGCGGCGGGGCGAGCACCGGGCCCAGTCCGAACTTGCGCGCCTCGCCGATGCGGCGCTCGGCGTGCGCGACGCTGCGCAGCTCGCCGGTGAGCCCCACCTCGCCGAAGCAGGCGAGCGGCCGGCCCTCGGCGTCGGCGAGCGGCTCGCCCTTGTGCGCGGAAGCGACCGCGAGCGCGACGGCGAGGTCGGCGCCGGGCTCGTCGATGCGCACGCCGCCCGCGACGCTCACGAACACGTCGGCGCTCGCGAGCGCGGGGCCGCCGTTGCGCACGAGCACCGCGAGCACCATCGCGAGCCGGTTGCGGTCGACGCCGTTGGCGACGCGGCGCGGCGGGACGATCTCGGTCGGCGCCACCAGCGCCTGCACCTCGACCAGCAGCGGGCGCGTGCCCTCCATGGAACACAGCACGCACGACCCGGGGGCGCTGCTCGCCTCGCCGACGAAGCGGGCGGAGGGGTCCTCCACCTCGACGAGGCCGCCGTCGCGCATCTCGAAGACGCCCACCTCGCTCGTGGCGCCGAAGCGGTTCTTGAGCGCGCGCAGCGTGCGGAAGCTGCGCTCGCGCTCGCCCTCGAAAAGCAGCACGCAGTCGACGAGGTGCTCGAGCACGCGCGGCCCGGCGACCGCGCCCTCCTTGGTCACGTGGCCGACGAGGATCACCGCGCAGTCGATGCGCTTCGCCACCTCGAGGATCGCGTTGGCGGCCTCGCGCACCTGGCCCACTGAGCCGGGGGCGCCGCTCATGCCCTCGGCGTGCAGCGTCTGGATGGAGTCGATCACGCAGGCCTCGGGCCGCTCCGCCTCCAGCGTGGCGAGGACGGTCTCGAGCGAGGTCTCGGCGAGCGCGGGCACGGCGAGCGCCGCCTCGCCGAGGCGCTGGGCGCGCATGCGCACCTGCGCCGCGGACTCCTCGCCCGAGACGTAGAGCGTGCGCTTGCCGGCGCCGGTGAGGTTGCCCAGGGCCATCCCGGTGAGCGTCGACTTGCCGATCCCCGGCGAGCCGCCGAGCAGGATGATCGAGCCCGGCACCAAGCCGCCGCCGAGCACACGGTCGAGCTCGCCGATCCCGGTGCGCAGGCGCTCGACCTCGGGCGTGGAGACGTCGCGCAGCGGCACCGGCCTGCCGGCCTTGCCCTTGCTCGCTCGAGCGCCGCCGCGGGCGCCCGCCGGCGGCGCCTGCGGCTTGGGGGTCTCGACGAGCGTGTTCCACTCGCCGCACCCCGGGCACTGGCCCGCCCAGCGCAGCGACTCGTGCCCGCAGGACTGGCAGATGTAGGAGGTGTCGCGCCGCGCCATCGAGGGTCCACGTTACGAACCCCACCCGACGTCACCCCGCCCCACCCCCGCAACTAACCACCCAGCGTGTGGTCGACTCGGCGCCCGCCCGACCGAAATGTGACGAAAGACGCGCGGCCGGGGGCGATGGCATCGGGCCGAGTGGCGCGCGGGGCCGAGCGGCGGCGGATAATCCGCGCCGTGGTCCGCAAGCTGAGGGGCATCGCCTGCGCGCTGGGCGCACTCGGCGTCCTGCTCGCGATGGCGCCCGCGAACGCGGCGGCGTTCGACCCGGCGCTCGAGGCCAAGAACTTCGCGAAGACGCTGGAGCGCGAGATCCACATCACGCTCTCGCCGGAGTTTCAACAGCGGCTGATCAAGCAGGCGGTCGAGGGCCCCGCGTCGCTCGCCGAGATCCTGCTGCGCGACCCCGAGCGCGTCCTGAACGAGAAGGACGGGGTGAACGGCCCGATCACGGTCTGCGTGCATCTGATCGGCGAGTGCGGCGGCGATCTGCGCTTCTACGACTGGGACGGCACGACGGGGCGCGTGGAGCCCGTGCTCTACACGGCGCGCAACGGGGCGACAATCTCCGGGCACGTCTGGGCGACCGAGCACGGGCCGGCCAGAAGGCCGGGGGTCGTGATCACGACCGGCTCGGTGCAGGCGCCCGAGCAGCTCTACTGGGGCACCGCGGCGACGCTCGCCCGCCACGGGTACGTCGTGCTCACCTACGACGTGCAGGGGCAAGGCCGCTCTGACTCGCTCGGCGTGGCTCCCGACCTGCTCGAGGGCGTGCCCGCGCAGCAGCCGCAGAACTTCGTGGACGGCACCGAGGACGCGCTCGACTTCCTGCTCTCGACGAAGAAGCGCCCGTACAAGCCGCGGCTGAGCTGCGAGACCGGCACGAGCCACGCCGAGAAGCAGCAGCGCCGCGTGGAGCAGGGCCTGAACGCCGGCTTCAACCCGCTCTGGCGCCTCGTCGATTCCTCCCGCATCGGCATCGCGGGCCACTCGATGGGCGCGTCGGCGGTCTCGTTCGTTGGCCAGAAGGACCCGCGGGTGGACGCGATCGCTGCCTGGGACAACTTGAGCGCGCCGCGCGATGGGATCTCCAAATGCGCCTCCGCGCACGCGTCGCGCCGGGCCGCGCCGATCACGAAGCCGGCGCTGGGCGTCTCGAATGATTACGGGATCGCGCCCACCCCCCACCTGCGCGCGCCCGATCCGGAGAGCTCGAACGCCGGGTTCGCCGCCTACCGCAACGCCGGCGTCGACTCGATGCAGGTGAACATCCGCGGTGGCACGCACGAGGAGTCAGCCTTCATCCCGGGGACCGTGGCGACGGTGCCGCTCGGCCTCGCGACGCTGCGCGGCACGGACATGGTCGCCTGGTACACGACCGCCTGGTTCGACCGCTACGTGAAGTGCCCCGGGGCGCCCCGGCCGAAGGCGTGTGCGCGGGAGGCACAGCGGCGCCTGCTCACCGACCGGTGGCTCGACGACGCGCCGGGCCGCGCCGTGGATCTCAACCGCGACGGCAACCTGCTCTCGTTCTACCTGCGCTCCCGCTACGCGCTCACCGCGCCGAACGGCAGGCGACTCGAGTGCGATGACATGCGGTCGGGGTGCAAGCCGATGAAGCCCGACGGCGGTTCCGAGCCTTACTCGATGGTGGCGGACGCCTATCGCCCCGGGCCCGAATCCGTCCCCGCCGAGCCGTGCGCGCTGCCCCAGCGCGGCACGCCGCGCCGCGACACCCCCAAGACCCTGCCGCCCACCGCCGCCGGCGACTCGATCCGCGGGCTGGGCGGCGACGACCGCCTCGCGGGTCGCGGCGGCGACGACTGCCTGTACGGCGGTAAGGGCAACGACGTCCTGATCGGCGGCAAGGGGCGCGACAAGCTGCACTGCGGCCCGGGCCGCGATCGCGCGATCGTCGACCGCAAGGGCGAGGCGCACGCGAGCTGCGAGCGCGTCGCGCGCCGCTAGCCCGCACGCGCAACTAACCACCCAGCGTGTGGCCGGCTCGCCGCCCGCCTGGGCGAAACGTCACGAAAGGCGCGCGCCGTGGAGCAACCGCGGCGGCGGGCAACACCCACCGTCGCCGTCGGCCGGGAACGCCACGCGCTCAGCTACGCGCCGGCCCGAACCACCGGGTGAGCGCCTCCGCGAGCCCTTCGTCGCTGCCCTCCCCTACCCACGCAACGTGGCCGTCGGGCCGGATCAGGACCGCTTCCGGCGCGCCGACCTCGCCGATCACCGGCAGCTCCCAGGCGCCGTCGTACGCGGCCTCCACCCGCCTGACCCGATCCGACCAGCCGGCGATGTCGAGCCCGCCCGGCTCGCCAAGCTCCAGCAGCACCGGCCGCGCGTCGTGCAGCAGCTCGTAGGCTCGCACCCCGCCGCCGGACGTACGCAGATCGAAATCCGGCATCCGGCGGCCCAGGAGCGGATGGCCCTCGCCCAGTTCGTAGCGGATGTCCAAGCCCGAGATCATCGCGGCGAGCCGGCGCCTGGGCTCGTCGAGCGCGGCCACCTCTGCGACGATCTCGTTCGCCGCCTGGATGCGTTCGTCGCGGCGCTGAAGCGCGCTCTGGGCCATCGTGTAGCGCAGCGCGCGAGCGGCGACCGGGTGGCGCTCGGCGTGGTAGGTGTCGAGCAGGCTCTCCGGGGAGACGCCGCGCACGACCTGGGCCAGCTTCCAGCCCAGGTTCACCGCGTCCCCGATGCCGAGGCTGAGCCCCTGGCCGCCCGCCGGCGAGTGCACGTGCGCCGCGTCGCCCGCGAGCAGCACGCGGCCGTTGCGGTAGGTCGCCGCTTGCCGGGTCGCGTCCGTGAACCGCGAGAGCCAGATCGGGCTGTGCACGCCGAAGTCAGTCCCGTACACGGCGGTCAGCGCCGCGCGCAGCTCGTCCAGGGTCGGCTCGGCGGTCCGGAGCTCGCGCTCCGTCAGCATGACCCGCACCGGGCCGCGGTCGGCGTAGACGATCTCGCCGTCGCGGATCTCGTAGTCCACCCTGCCGATGCCGTGCGTGCCGGCCTCGTCGTGGCGAATGCCCAGCTCCGGGGTCTCCGCCATCTCCACCTCGGCGATCAGGTTGCTCTGCGTCGGCTCCCAGCCGGGGAAGGCGATGCCCGCGGCCTTGCGCACGAGGCTGCGGCCACCGTCACACCCGACGAGGTACTGCGCCCGGAGCATCCCGCCGTCCGCGAGATGGATCTCGACGCCCGCGTCGTCCTGGGTGAAGCCCGACGCCTCGTGCCCGTAGAGGACCCGCGCCGGGAGCTCCGCGAGCCAGGCGCCCAGGATGCGCTCGATCTTGTTCTGCCAGAGGCCCAGCGTGTAGGGGTGGCGCGTGGGCAGGTCGCTCATGTCGAGCGCCGCCGACCCGAAGGTCGCGACCTGGGCCGGCTGACCCTCGGCGAGGAAGCGATCGACCACGCCGCGCTGGTCGAGCACCTCGAGCGCTCGCGCGTGCAAGCCCCCCGCCCGCGAGCCCGCGAGCTCATGGTCGGGCCGGCGCTCCACAACCGCCACATCCACGCCGGCCAGCGCCAGCTCCGCCGCCAGCATCGTGCCCGCGGGGCCGCCGCCGGCGATCACCACCTCGTGTTCATTCGTCCTCAAAACCGCTCCTTCGCTCGCCTCGCTCAATGTGCGCTCGGGCGGTTATAGGGCACTCCTCAGGCCCTCATGAGGGCGTCCCCTGCGATATAAAGTGACGATGGGCGGGCGCTGCGGCGCCCCTTTTTCATGCCGTGCCGCGGGCCACGCCGGGGGCATCACACGCTCGTGCGCCCCTCGTCACATCTCTTCCCGGCGGGCGTCGAGCCGACCACACGCTGGGTGGTTAGTTGCGCGTGGGGTGGTGGAATGGAAACGGGCGGCCCGTGGGCCGCCCGTCTCGAACGTTGCGTTTGCGCTGGGCGCTATTCCGCCGACTCGTCCTCGTTCCGAGGTGTGTCGTCCTCGGCCGGCTCGGAGTTCTCGCTGCCGCCGCGGCCGCCCACGCCGGCCGGCTCCTTCTTGCGGGCCGGGCGCTTGCGCGGCTTGATCAGCTTGAGCTTGAGCGGCCGGTCGTCCTCGTCGCCGGACGGGTCGCGCTCGACCAGCACGGTGGTCGACGGCACGATCTCGCCGGCGCGGAGCACCTCGTCCGCGAGCGGGTCCTCGACGTAGCGCTGGATCGCTCGGCGTAGCGGCCGCGCGCCCATCGAGGGGTCCCAGCCCTTGTCGGCGATCAGGTCCTTCGCCTCGTCCGTCAGCTCGAGCTGGAGCTCGTGCTCGGCCACCTGAGCCTTCACGCGGGCGACGAGCAGGTCGATGATCTGCCGCACCTCCTCGCGCGAGAGCTTGTGGAAGACGATGACCTCGTCGATCCGGTTGAGGAACTCGGGGCGGAACACCTTCTTGAGCTCGCCCATGATCCGGCCCTTCATCTCGTCGTACGAGGTGCCGGTCTCGTCCTCGGTCGCGGCGAAGCCGAAGGAGACGTTCCGCGCGATGTCCTTGGCCCCGATGTTCGAGGTCATGATCACGATCGTGTTGCGGAAGTCCACCGTGCGGCCCTGCGCGTCGGTGAGGCGCCCGTCCTCCAGGATCTGGAGCAGGATGTTGAAGACGTCCGGGTGGGCCTTCTCGATCTCGTCCAGCAGGAGCACGGAGTAGGGCTTGCGGCGCACGGCCTCGGTGAGCTGACCGCCCTCGTCGTAGCCGACGTAGCCGGGCGGGGAGCCCACGAGCCGCGAGACCGCGTGCTTCTCCATGTACTCGGACATGTCGATGCGAATCATCGAGTCCTCGTCGCCGAACAAAAACTCGGCGAGGGTCCGCGCGAGCTCGGTCTTGCCGACGCCCGACGGGCCGAGGAAGATAAACGAGCCGGACGGCCGCTTCGGGTCCTTGATACCCGCGCGCGAGCGCCGGATCGCCTTCGAGACGGCCTCGATCGCCACGTCCTGCCCGATGACGCGCTTGTGCAGCTCGTCCTCCATGCGCAGGAGCTTCTTGGTCTCGGCCTCGGTGAGCTTGAACACCGGGATCCCGGTCCACATCGAGACGATGTCGGCGATCTCCTCCTCGCCGACCTGCGGCCGCTCGCCGCCGGACTCGCCGGATGCCCACTCGTCCTGGAGCTCGCGCTTGCGGTTCGTGAGCTTGCGCTCCTCGTCGCGCAGGCTCGCTGCCTTCTCGAACTCCTGGGCCTCGATTGCGGCCTCCTTGGCGCGCCGCGTCTCCTCGATCTGCTGCTCGAGCTCACGGAACTGGGGCGGCGAGCTCATCGACTTGATGCGCAGCCGGGAGGCCGCCTCGTCGATGAGGTCGATCGCCTTGTCCGGGAGGAAGCGGTCGGAGATGTAGCGGTCGGCCAGCTCAGCGGCGGCGCGCAGCGCGTCGTCGGTGATCTCCACCTTGTGGTGGTCCTCGTAGCGCTCGCGCAGGCCCTCGAGGATCTGCACCGAGTCGGAGATCGACGGCTCGTCGACCTTGATCTGCTGGAAGCGCCGCTCCAGCGCCGAGTCGCGCTCGAGGTACTTGCGGTACTCGTCGAGCGTGGTGGCGCCGATCGTCTGCAGCTCACCGCGGGCGAGCGCCGGCTTCAGGATCGAGGCCGCGTCGATCGCGCCCTCGGCGGCGCCGGCGCCAACCAGGTTGTGCAGCTCGTCGATGAAGAGCACGATGTCGCCCCGCTGGGTGATCTCCTTCATCACCTTCTTGAGGCGCTCCTCGAACTCGCCGCGGTACTTCGAGCCCGCGACCAGGGCCGCGAGGTCGAGCGTGTAGATCTGCTTGCCGCGCAGGAGCTCCGGCACCTCGCCCTGGTGGATGCGCGAGGCGAGGCCCTCGACGATGGCCGTCTTGCCGACGCCCGGCTCGCCGAGCAGCACCGGGTTGTTCTTCTGCCGGCGCGAGAGGATCTGCATGATCCGCTCGATCTCGGTCTCCCGGCCGATGACCGGGTCGAGCTTGCCGTCGGCGGCGAGCTTGGTCAGGTTGCGGCCGAACTGGTCGAGCAGCTTCGAGGACTTCTTGCCCTCGCCCGAGCCGGAGCCGCCCTGGCCCTGGCGCCGGCCGCCGGGGCCCGAAAGCATGCGGATGACCTCGTTGCGGATCTTCTCCGAGTCGGCGTCGAAGTCGAGCAGGATGCGCGCGGCGACGCCCTCGTTCTCACGGACGAGGCCGAGCAGGATGTGCTCGGTGCCGATGTAGTTGTGGCCGAGCGAGAGCGCCTCGCGCAGGGCCAGCTCGAGCACCTTCTTGGCGCGCGGGGTGAACGGGATCTGGCCCGAGGTCACTTCCTCGCCCGATCCGACGATGCGAACGACCTGGGCGCGCACGCGCTCGACCGTGATGTCGAGCGATTCGAGGACGCGAGCCGCCAGGCCCTCCTCCTCGCGGAGCAGGCCGAGCAGGATGTGCTCGGTGCCGATGTAGTTGTGCTTGAGGGTTCTGGCCTCCTCCTGGGCGAGGACGACCACCTGTCTGGCTCGTTCTGTGAATCTCTCGAACACTGGGGTCCTGCCTTTGCTTGGGTGCGCTCGTCCGTCCGGCTTAGCTCTAACTGCCGCTGCTTAAACCTCTCCGATCCAGTATGGCCGACTCGTTGGTCGTTACTCCCGGGCGACGGTGCGAAGGAACGCACGATCGCCGGAAGCTCCATCCACTTTCTCGGCGTTAGGTGCCGCGGATTAGAACCTCCGGTCTTGTCGAACTACGGCGAGTGACGAGTATACCTGGGGCAACCCACCCGCTTTCGGGCTTGCGAAGGGCGAAACCAAGGTCCCTGCAAAGTCCGGGATTTCCCGTTCCGAAGGGGCGGCTCCCGCAACGATCAGTGCGGCGCTCAGGCCCGCTCAGCGACTTGCGCCGGGAGAGCGGCGAAGCTCACCGCACGAACAAGAAGGCCCGGTTGCGGAAGTTCTCGAGCCCTGGGAACCGGCCGACGTCCTCGTAGAAGGCGCGCTCGAAGCCGAGCTCGGCGGCGCGGCGCTCCAGGTCCGCGTCGGTGATCCCCCACTGCCAGATGATGTGATGCACGTCGCGCCACGGGCGCCCGTGCTCGGGGTGGATCTCCTCAAGCCGCTCGAGCGCCCGCTCGTGGAACTCGCGCAGCGGCACGTTGCGCAGGTACTCGTCGGGGCCGAGGTCGAGGAGCCGGATGGTCTCGGACCCGCCGGTCCACTGCTGGTTGAAGACGATCAGGCACCGCACGCGCTCGCCGTACGCGCCGAGCACCTCGTCCCAGTCGGGGTCCACCTGGTGCAGCAGCACGTCATAGAGGATCACCGCGTCGACGTCGCCGACCGCCTGCACCGCATCCGGCGAGCCGAAATTGCTCCGCACGAGCTCGACGTTCTTGTGGCGCGCGGCCCGCTCGCGGAAACCGGGCGTAGGGTGGGTGTCGACCTCGACGGCACGCTCGATCGGATGGTTGTCGACGGCGTGGAAGAGGTAGGCGCCGTCGACGCCCCAGCAACCCCCGAGGTCGGCGAGCGAGCGCACGCCGTGGTCACGGCAGGCGCGATCGACCAGGCCGAACTTGGCCTTGCGGATCCGGCGCGCGTCGAGACGCTCGCCGATGATCCCCGGCAACAGATTCACGGCGCGCGGGTCTAAGCGCGGGGCGCCCGCGCGTGCGCCGGTTACTCATCCGGCGTCGGAACGGCGCCGATCAGTCGCGCATCGCCGGGAAGAGCACGACCTCGCGCAGGCTGTGCGTCCCGGTGAGCAGCATGATCAGGCGGTCGATGCCGAGCCCGACGCCGCCGGTGGGCGGCATGCCGGCCTCGAGGGCCTGGATGTAGTTGAGGTCCATCGGCTGGGCCTCTTCGTCGCCGCGGGCGATCTCCTCCGCCTGCTGCTCGAAGCGGCGGCGCTGCTCGTCCGGGTCGTTGAGCTCCGAGAAGGCGTTCGCGATCTCAAAGCCGCCGACGTACGCCTCCCAGCGCTCGACGAGCCCCTCCTCGCTGCGGTGGCGCTTCGCGAACGGGGACATCTCGACGGGGTAGTCGTAGATGAACGTCGGCTGGATGAGCTTCGGCTCGACCTCCTTGGAGAGCAGCCCGTCGACGAGCTTGCCCCACCCCTCCTCGGGATCGGGCTCCGCGCCCATCGCCTCGGCGAGCGCCTCGCGCGTGGGGTGCTCCATCACGTCGATGCCGGTCTCCTCGCGGATCGCGTCGCGCAGGGTCACCCGGCGCCACGGCGGCGCGAGGTCGATCTTCTGACCGTCGCGCTCGACGACGGTCGTGCCCAAGACCTCCTGGGCGACGTGGGCGACGAGCTCCTCCAGGCGCTTCGCCGCGTCGTCGTAGTCGGCGTACGCCTCGTACCACTCGAGCATCGTGAACTCGGGGTTGTGCTTGAACGAGATGCCCTCGTTGCGGAAGTCCTTGCCAAGCTCATACACGCGCTCCAGCCCGCCGACTATGCAGCGCTTCAGGTAGAGCTCGGTCGCGATGCGCAGGTAGAAGTCCCGGTCGAGCGCGTTGTGGTGGGTCACGAACGGCCGGGCCAGCGCGCCGCCGTAGATCGGCTGGAGCACGGGGGTTTCCACCTCGATGAAGCCCCGGTCGTCCAGCCAGCGGCGGATCTCGGCGACCGCCTTGGCGCGGGCGATGAAGCGCTCGCGGACCTCCTCATTGGCGATCAGGTCGAGTTCGCGGTGCCGGTAGCGGACCTCGATGTCCTCCAGGCCGTGGAACTTGTCGGGCGGCGGTCGCAGGCTTTTGGCGAGCAGCGTCCAGTCGGTCAGGCGCAGGGAGAGCTCGCCGCGCCGGCTGCGGAAGGCCGTCCCCTCGACGCCGATGATGTCGCCGAGGTCAAGGCCGACGAGCGCGTCGTGCCGCTCGCCGAGCTCGTTGGTGCGCGACTGCAGCTGCAGCTTGCCCGAGCGATCCACGAGGTCGATGAACGCCGAGCGGCCCATGTCGCGGCGGGCCGTAATCCTGCCCGCGACGCGATAGGACGCGTCGGTCTCCTCCCCCGCCTCGAGACCCTCGTGCGCCTCGCGCACCGAGGCGATCTCGACGCGGTCGGGGAAGCTGTACGGGAAAGGCTCGATGCCCTCATCGCGCAGGCGCGCGAGCTTCTCGCGGCGCTCGGCGATGACCGCCGGCTGCTCGGCGGATTCTTCGCGCTCGGCCTCGGGGGTGTTGTCGGATTCGCTCGTCACGCGGCGGCGAGCCTAGCGCGCCCGGGCGCGCGGCGGCACCGCGCTCCCCGGCGCGCGCCCACGGGAGCGAGGCGGCTCAGACCGCCTCGATCTTCGTGATCTTGAGCTTCTTCTTGGGGCCGCGCGGCACGTCGATCGTGACGATGTCGCCGCGCTTGTGGCCGAGGAGCGCCTTGCCGATCGGCGACTCGTTCGAGAGCTTCTGCTCGGCCGGGTTTGCCTCGGTCGATCCGACGATCTGGAACTTCTTGGATTCGCCGGACTTCTGGTCCTTCACGTAGACGCGATTGCCGACCTGCACGACGTCGTTGTCGATCTGCGAGGCGTCGATGACGGTCGCCCGGCGGAGCCGCTCCTCGAGCTGCGCGATCCGCTGCTCGAGCAGAGCCTGCTCGTTCTTCGCGTCGTCGTACTCGGAGTTCTCCGAGATGTCGCCGAACTCCCGCGCTTCCTTGATGCGCTCCGCCACCTCACGACGCTTGGTCGTGGAGAGGTACTCGATCTCGGCCTTGAGCTTCTCCAGGCCTTCCTGTGTGATCGGGGTCTCGCGAGCCAAGTTCTTGGGGACCTTTCCTGGTTGCTTTTGGCCCGCGCCAGGCGCAGGCCTCATTCATGTACAAAGGCCCGATTCGTACGCGGTGTCCGGGCGCACGACTCGGGCTGAGCGCGGGATTATAGCGGCGCTCAAGCGGCCGTCTGAACGGGTTCCGCAAGCCGCTCGCGCAGGCCCTCCAGCATCTCCTCGACCTCCTCCAGCGAGTCCGTGCGCTGGTAGGCGTCGGCCTCCCGGCCCGGCACTCCGAGCCGGTCGAGATACCAGGGATAGAACTTGCGGAGGTTGCGCACGGCGCGGTCCGGGCCCCAGTGCTCGCGCGCCCGGGCGATCACCCAGAGCAGCTCGTCGATGATCTCGTCGCGCTCCGGCGGCGTCAGGCGGCGGCCCGTCAGCTCCGCGAAGATCCAGGGGTAGCCGAGGCCCCCGCGGGCGATCATCACGGCGTCAGCCCCGGACTCCTCGTACGCCCGGCGCGCCCGCTCGGGCGTGCGCAGGCCGCCCGAGATGATCACGGGGCAGTCGTGGCCGCGCGCACGCAGCTCGCCGACCAGCTCGCGAGCCATCGCGTAGTCGGGCTTCCCCTTGTGGTGGACCGCGGCGGGGCGCGGGTGGAAGGCGATGGCCGCCACGCCGGCGTCGTCGGCGAGTCGCAGCGCCAGCTCGTAGCCACTGCGGTCGCCCGGCTCGACGCCCGAGCGCAGCTTGACCGTCACCGGCAAGCCGCTACCCTCCCGCGCCGCGCGCGCGACCGCCACGGCGCGCTCGGGCTCGCGCAGCAGCGCGGCGCCCGCGCCGGTCTTCAGGACCTTCTTCACGGGACAGCCCATGTTCAGGTCGATCAGGTCCGCCCCGGCTTCCGCGACGCGCGCGGCGGCCTCGCGCATCGCGTCGGGGTCGGGGCCGAAGAGCTGCATCGAGACCGGGTGCTCCTCGGGGTGAATGCGGAGCAGCTCGCGCAGCGTGCGCTCGTTGCCGTGCTTGATCGCGAAGCTCGAGACCATCTCGGACACGGCGAGGCCCGCGCCGTAGCGGCGCGCCTGCAGACGCACGAACCAGTTGCCGATCCCCGCGAGCGGCGCGAGCAGCACGCGGTTCGGCAGCTCGATATGCGCGATGCGAAACGGCTCTGTCAGCGGCGGCTGCACGGGGTAATGCTGTAGCAGATCGGCCGCGCGCGCCCGCTACGCGTTCCGCTCGTAGATCAGGCGCAGGCCCTTGAGCGTGAGCAGCTCGTCCACCTCGCTGATCGACTCGCAGAACGGCACGATCGCCTCGGCCAGCCCGCCCGTCGCGACGAAGGGGACGTCGCCACCCAGCTCGTCCGCGATCCGCGCGGCGATGCCGTCGATCAGGCCGGCGAAGCCGTAGACCACGCCGGACTGGATCGCCGCGCGCGTGGACTTGCCGATCGCGGTGGCGGGCTCGTCGAGATCGATGCGCGGGATGCGGGCGCCCCGCTCGGT
The DNA here is from genome assembly GCA_965652565.1 of uncultured bacterium. GTDB lineage: Bacteria > Actinomycetota > Thermoleophilia > Solirubrobacterales > 70-9 > RSA11. Next base: position 11,215 of record CBFGWL010000005.1, on the reverse strand, counting down.
GAGCGCGGTGAGCGAGATCTCGACGCCCGGCGCGATCGCGCCGCCGACGTACTCGCCGGCCGCCGAGACGGCGTCGAAGTTGATGCCGGTACCGAAGTCCACGACGACGCAGGCGCTTTGGAAGCGCTCGTAGGCGGCGACCGCGTTGACGAGCCGGTCGGCGCCCGCCTCGTGGGGGTTGTCGATCCGGATCGGCATCCCCGTGCGCAGGCCGGGGCCGATGGCGAAGAAGCGCCCGCCCGGGATGTAGCGCTCGACGAGCAGCTCGTACTGCGCGCCCAGGGGCGGCACGACGGAGGAGACGATCACGGCCTCCACGTCGTTGAGCGCCATGCCGCGCAGCGCCATGAACGCGGAGATGCGCTCGGCCATCTCGTCGCCGGTCATCCCGGCTCGGGTCTGAAACCGCCAGTGCTCCAGCAGCTCGGCGCCTCTGAAGGCGCCGAGGTGGGTCTGAGTGTTGCCAACGTCGACGGCGAGCAGCACGCGCGCAACATACCCGCGGACGGCCGGTAGGTGCCGCCGATCGCCCGGCCGCGCAAGCGCGCCCCCAGCGACGCGCGGGTGGCCGGGGACCCCGGCGAGCGCCGCGTGGTAGGAATCCGGCTGTGCCGCGCGCGACCCTCTATGTGATCCCCGGCTCGCACCCGGCGATGGCGGTGCGGGGCATGCTCGAGCACAAGGGCATCGCCTACCGCCGCGTGGATCTCATGCCCGTGGTCAGCCACGGGGTGCTCTGGGCGCTGCGCTTCCCGGGCACGACGATCCCCTCGCTGCGCATCGACGGCGAGCGGATCACCGGCTCGCGCGCGATCTCCAAAGCGCTCGACCGCATCCAGCCCGAGCCCGCGCTCTTCCCGAGCGACCCGGTCGAGCGCGTGGCCATCGAGGACGCCGAGCGCTGGGCCGAGGAGGTCCCGCAGCGCGCCGTGCGCCGCATCCTCTGGAACGCCTTCAAGCGCAACCGTGACGCCCTGCGCAGCTACGCCGAGGGCGCGCGGCTGGGCGTGCCGCTCGGGCTCGCGGTCAAGACGGCGGCGCCGATCATCGCCGCCGAGTTCCGCATGCACGGGATCAACGACCCCCGGGTGCGCGACGACCTCGCTGCCCTGCCCGGCATGCTGAAGCGGATCGACGACTGGCTCGCCGACGGCACCCTCGGCGGGCGCACCGCGGCCGACTTCCAGATCGCCGCGTCGATCCGGCTGGCGCTCACGCTCGACGACCTGCGCCCGCACATCGAGGGGCGCCCGGCCGGCGAGCACGCGCTCGAGGTCATCCCGGAATACCCCGGTCATCTGCCTCCGGTGCTGCCGGAGGCGTGGCTCGAGCCGCTCGCGACCACGCGCGCCGCTTAGCGCAGCGGGCCGACCCGCTCGACGCGCTGCCCCGGGCCCAGGCCGGCGAGGACGTCGGCGAGGCGCGTGCCGTCGGGCAGCGCCAGGTCCGGGTCGAGCTCGAGCAGGGGCACGAGCACGAAGCGCCGGCTCGTCACCTCGGCGTGCGGCAGGCGCAGGCGCTCGTGCTCGAACTCGATGTCGCCGAGCAAAAGCAGGTCCACGTCGATCGGCCGCGGGCCGTGGCGCGGGCCGCCGAAGGCGCGGCCCAGCTCGGCCTCCACGACCTTGCAGAGGTCGAGCAGCGGCAAGGGATCCAAGTCGGTGCGGATCCGCGCCGCAGCGTTCAGGAAGTCAGGCTGATCGAGGATCTCGCCGACGGGCTCGGTCTCGTACGCCGACGAGACAGCCTCGACCACCACCCCGTGTTCTGCGAGCAGCTCGACCGCGCGCCGCAGGTTGGCGGTGCGCTCGCCGACGTTCGAGCCCAGGCCGAGATAGCCGACGCGCTCGCTGCCCTGCTCAGGCGCCGTCATCCTCGTCGTCGGGGTCGGCGTCGTGGACGACCTCGACCGCCACCTGGTCGAGCGAGAGCGGCAAGGGCGGCTCGGGCTTGGCGGCGCGCACGCGTACGTGCTCGCAGCCGTAGCGCTCGACGAGGCGCTCCACGATCACGTGGCAGAGCCGCTCGAGCGTCCTGTAGCTGCGCTCGGTGGCGGCGAGGGCGATCAGATCGCACACCTCGCCGTAGTCGATCGTGTCCTCGATCCGGTCGGTGAGCAGCGCGTCCGGCGCGGGGACGTCGAAGCTCACGTCGAACTCGAGCCGCTGCCCCACCTCCTGCTCGGCGTCGGAGACGCCGTGATGCGTGTAGATCGAGAGCCCGCGGATCTCGATCTCGACCGAGGTCTCCGCGTCGCTGCCGTGCGCGTCCATGGGCGCGAATCTAGTCGGTGCGGGCGGCGCGCGCCTGACGGCGCCGGCAACGCGGGCCGAACTTCAGCCCGCGGGCCGCTCGTCCTCGCCCCACGGCTCCCCGGCGATGGCCGCGGCCACCCGCAACGCGTCGCGCACCGGGGCGACGTCGTGCACGCGGAAGACCTCGGCGCCGCGCGTGTACGCCAGCACGTTCGAGGCAATCGTCCCGCCCAGGCGCTCGCCTACGTCGCGCCCCGTCACCGAGCCGATGAAGCTCTTGCGCGACGTGCCGATCAGGATCGGCCGGCCGAGCGTGCGGAACTCGTCGAGGCGGCGCAGCAGCTCGAGGTTGTGGTCGACCGTCTTGCCGAAGCCGATGCCCGGATCGATCCAGATCCTCTCCTCGGCGATGCCCCGGCTCACGGCGTGCTCGATGCGCTCGGCGAGAAAGCTCCGCACGTCGTCGACCACGTCGTCGTAGCGCGGGTCGTCCTGCATCGTGCGGGGCGTGCCGAGCATGTGCATGAGCACGACGGTGCACTCGCGCTCCGCGCACAGGTCGGCGAGCTCCGGGTCGCCCCGCAGCGCGGTCACGTCGTTGACGATCGCGGCGCCCGCGTCGAGCGCCGCGCTCGCGACCTCGGCCTTGGACGTGTCGATCGAGAGGGCCGCCCCGGCCCCGGCGAGCGCCGCGACGACGGGCGCGGTGCGCTCGCGCTCCTCGGCGGCGGGCACGGGCGCGGCGCCTGGACGCGTGGACTCGCCGCCCACGTCGAGGATGTCCGCGCCCTCGGCGATCAACTCGCGGCCGTGCGCGATCGCGGCCTTCGGGTCGAGGAAGAGGCCGCCGTCGGAGAACGAGTCCGGCGTCACGTTGACGATGCCCATCACGCGCACGGCGGGCAACCTACTCGACCCCCTCCCCTGTCGGACGACGGCTACGGGCCCTTGGGCCCGTCGGAGCGCATCTCGGCGCTGCCGCCGGCGAACCCCGGGCGCGGGCGCGTGACGGGGCGCGGGCCCTCGCGGCCGGCCTTGCGCTCCGCCTCGGGCTCGGGCTCGGGCTGCGGCTCGGGCTCGGACTCCTCGTCGGAGGGGCCGAACACCTCTTCCTCGGAGGCACCCTCGAGCAGGGCCTCGAACTGCTTCGCGTCGATCGTCTCGCGCTCGATCAGGATCTTCGAGATGCGGTCGAGCTGCTCGCGGTACTCGATGAGGATGTCCTTGGCGGTCTGATGCGCCTCCTCGACGATGCGCCGGATCTCGTCGTCGATCTCGCGCGCGATCTCGTCCGAGTAGTCGGGCTCCGACGAGAACTCACGGCCGAGGAACGGCTGGCCGCGGTCGTGCCCGAACACCCGCGGGCCGAGGCGCTCGGACATGCCGTAGCGCATCACCATCTGCTTCGCGGTCGCGGTGACCTTCTCCAAATCGTTCGAGGCGCCGGTGGTGATCTCGCCGAAGACGATCTCCTCGGCGGCGCGCCCGCCGAGCGTCATCGCCATCGTGTCGCCGAGCTCCGCCCGGGTCGTGAGGAACTTGTCCTCGCCGGGCAGCGAGATCGTGTAGCCGAGCGCCTGGCCGCGGCCGATGATCGAGATCTTGTGGACGGGATCGCAGTTCGGCAGCACGTGGCCGACGATCGCGTGGCCCATCTCGTGGTAGGCGGTGACGAGCCGCTCCTTCTCGGACATGACGCGGGTCTTCTTCTCGGGGCCCGCGATCACGCGCATGATCCCTTCCTCGAGCTCCTCCATGCCGATCTCGCGCTTGCCGGAGCGCGCGGTGAGCAGGGCGGCCTCGTTGATCAGGTTCGCCAGGTCCGCGCCGGTGAAGCCCGGGGTCTGGCCGGCGAGCGCGTCGAGGTCGATGTCATCCGCGAGCGGCTTGCCGCGCGTGTGGACCTCGAGGATCTGCTTGCGGCCCTTGCGGTCGGGGCGATCGACGACGACCTGGCGGTCGAAGCGGCCCGGGCGCAGCAGCGCCGGGTCGAGGATGTCCGGCCGGTTGGTGGCGGCGATCAAGATGATGTTGTCCTTCATCTCGAAGCCGTCCATCTCGACGAGCAGCTGGTTGAGCGTCTGCTCGCGCTCGTCGTGACCGCCGCCCATGCCGGCGCCGCGATGACGGCCGACGGCGTCGATCTCGTCCATGAAGATGATGCAGGGCGAGTTCTGCTTCGCCTGCTCGAAGAGGTCGCGCACGCGGCTCGCGCCCACGCCGACGAACATCTCGACGAAGTCGGAGCCGGAGATCGAGAAGAACGGCACGCCGGCCTCACCCGCGACGGCGCGCGCGAGCAGCGTCTTACCGGTGCCGGGCGGGCCGTAGAGCAGCACGCCCTTGGGGATGCGCGCGCCGAGTGCCTGGAACTTCTTGGGGTTCTCGAGGAACTCCTTGATCTCGTGGAGCTCCTGCACCGCCTCGTCGGCGCCCGCGACGTCGCGGAAGGTGATCTTGGGCGCGTCCACCGACATGCGCTTCGCGCGCGACTTGCCGAAGCTCATCACCCGCGAGCCGCCGCCCTGCATCTGGTTGAGCAGGAAGAACCAGAAGCCGAAGATCAGGATGAAGGGCAGTAGGTAGGTGAGGAACGACAGGATCCCGCCGCCGCCGGTGCCCTCGATCGTCGTCTCGATGTCGTTGCGCTCGGCGATGTTGATGAGCCGGTCTTCCTGCTCGGGCAGGTAGCCGGTCGAGTACTCGTTCTTGTCGGTCTCGACGACCTCGACCGTGTGGCTCTTCTGGTTGAACGTGAGGCTCTCGACCGTCCCAGGCTCGTTCTCGATCTGGGTGATGAACTCGTTGTAGGTCGGAGATTCCTCCTGCTCGCCCGTGCTGATCAGGCGCTGGGCGAAGAACGCCAGCACGATGACGATCAGGATCGGGAAGAGCGCGCTGCGGAAGAACCGCCTCATCGGCTGGTCCCTAGATCATTCGGCCCGCCCGGAAGCACCGGCCGAGCGCTGCGGCGATACGAGAAAAACGGCATGCCCAAAGGGTTCGTGGCCCGGCTCAAGTGTTTCCAGCGTAGCAGGGGCGCTCACTCCTGATTTGCCTGTAACGCAGCCACGAAGCCAAGGTTGCGGTAGCGCTGTCCATGATCGAGCCCATACCCGATCACGAAGCGGTTAGGGATCTCGAAGCCGACGTAGCGGATGGGCAGATCCACCCGGCGCCGCTCGGGCTTGGTGAGCAGCGCGCAGACCTCCAGTGACCGCGGGTTGCGGGCGCGGAGGTTGCGCATCAGATAGTGCAGCGTGAGCCCGGAGTCGATGATGTCCTCGACGATCAGCACGTCGCGGCCCTCGATCGAGGCATCGAGGTCCTTGAGGATGCGCACGACGCCCGAGCTGTCGGTGTCCGAGCCGTAGCTCGAGACCGCCATGAAGTCCACCTCGCAGGGGACGGTGAGCTGGCGCATGAGGTCGGCGATGAAGACGACCGCCCCCTTGAGGACCCCGACCATCACGAGGTCGCGGCCCTCGTAATCGCGGTTCACCTCGTCGCCGAGCTCGGCGATACGACGCTGAAGTTGCTCGGGCGAGACCAGGATCTCGCCGACTGCCGGATCGTTCACGCCTCCAGCGTAAAGCCCGGCGCGCTCAACCGCGCGAGACGCTGAGCACGACGGCGGCGCGCGTGTCGTCGCGAATGCGGAACTCCTCGCCGACGGCGACGCCGGCGACCCACGCGATCCGCCCGCCCGAGACGACGACGGGCAGGCGGTGGCGCTCCGACCGCGGGACGCGATGGTCGGTGAAGAGATCCTGAAGCGTCTTCGTACCGCCGAGGCCGAGCGGGCGCATGCGATCGCCCGCGCGCCACGTGCGGACCTCGAGGTGGGCGCCCAGCGCGTCGGCGTCGAGCGTCGCGATGCCGGGGCCCGCCGGGCGTACCGGCGCGGGATGCAGCTCGGCGCGCACCTCCCACTCCGCGATCCGGGCGCGGCCGGGCACGGTGAGCGCGACGGGCTCGGGCGCCGCGTCGAGGGTGTGCGCCGTCATGAAGCGCACCATCCCCGCCTCGCAGGTCGCCGAGACGCCGCCGGGCAGCTGGATTTCGCCACCCTCCGGCCGTGCGGCGAGGCGCGCGATCTCGGCGGCGCGGGCGCGGCTCAGCGGGATGATGCGGCCGGCGGCCCGCTCGGCGAGGGCGCGCAGCGCGATGCGGCGCGTGGCGGGATCCCAGGCGGTGACGGCGGCGGCGGGCACCTCGGTGTCGCCCGCGCCGGAGCCGGCGGCCTCGAGCGCCTCGAGGGCGACGCGCTCGAGCAGCGTCTGCTCCTCCGCGAGCTCCGCGCGGGTCTCGGCGATGTTGCGCTCGACCTGCTCGGAGAAGGCCCGCAGCACCGGCAGCACCTCGGCGCGGATGCGGTTGCGCGCGAAGGCGGGATCGAAGTTGGTGGGGTCGTCGGCGAACGGGAGTCCGGCCCGCTGCGCGAGCTCGCGAGTCTCGGCGCGCGTGAGCCCCAGCAGCGGGCGCACCACCCGCCCCGCGCGCGGGGCGAGCCCCAGCAGGGCGCGGGAACCGGGCGATACGGCGAGCCGGTAGAGCACCGTCTCCGCGAGATCGGAGCGCGTGTGGCCGGTGGCGATCCAGGCGCTGCCGGTGCGCGCCCGCAGGCGCTCCGCGGCGTCGTAGCGCAGCTCGCGGGCGGCGGCCTGGAGGTTGCCCGAGCCGAGATCCTCGCGGCGGGCCCGCTCGACGTGCAGGTCGATGCGCAGGCGCGCGCAGAGGTCGCGGCAGAGCCGCTCGTCGCGCGCCGAGGTGTCGCGCAAGCCGTAGTTCACGTGCAGGGCGTGCACGTTCTCGGGACCCACGAGCGCGGTGATCCCGGCGAGAGCGCAGACGGAATCGGGCCCGCCCGAGACCATGACGATCCCGTCCGAACCGGGATCGATGAGGCCGGAGCCGCGCACGATCCCCCTAAGCGCCTCCAGGGCCTGACCAGCTTCCACGTGGCGATCTTACGCCTCGGACAGGCGGTTTCCTGCCGGATTTTGCGGGATTTTGCGGAAGTTATCCCCGCTCGGCGCGCGCGCCGGAGCGCTCGCCCGCGCGGCGGACCACGAACAGGTCGACCGGCTCGGGGAAGCCCTTGAGGCTGACCTTGCCGATCGGGTCGAAGTCGAGGTACTCGCTCGCGCCGACCGCGTCCGCGACGGGCATGGTGACCAGTACCTCGCCGCCCAGCGCCCGGGCGACGACGCGGTGCGCGAGGTTCACCTCGGTGCCGAAGTAGTCGCCGTCGCGGTACACCGCGCTGCCGTAGTGGATCCCGACCCGGGGCTGCGGGCGCTCGCCGAACAGCGAGAGGAAGCCGACCGCCCACTCGGTGAGCATCGCCGGCTCGGGCGAGACGATCATCACCTCGTCGCCGATCGTCTTCACGATCAGCGCGTCGGTCGGCAGCGTCGCCTCCACGGTCTCGACGAAGCGCTCGATCAGATCGAGCGCCTCCTCGTCACCCTCCTCCTCCGTATATCTGGTGAAGCCCGTCAGGTCGACGAAGCAGAACGCCATCTGCACGCGGCCGAGCTGGTCCGCGCCGATCAGCTCGCTCTCCATGTGCCCCACCACGTCCTGCTCCGTGTAGAAGCGCAGGTAGCGGTTGTGCACGTACTCCATGAAGGGGCCGACCGTCGGCAGGACCTCGCCGGCGAGGCTGCCCATCTGCTCAGCCATCTCGAGCGCGTCCACGCCGTCGGCGATGAGCGGCTCGTGGACGAAGAGGTGGAAGAGCCGCACCTCGGCCTCGGCGATCTTGCGGATCGACTGCGCGTAGACGCGCACCAGCTGCAGTAGGGCGACGAGCGGCATGCCGGCGTCGAGCACGGCGGCGATCCGCTTCATCACGTCGACGTCCTCCTCGGTGAGGCGGCCCTCGATCGCCGTCGGCGTGCCGAGGAGCCGCATGATCCTCTCGATCAGCTCCTCCTCGAGGCCGCACCGTTCGGCGGCGTCGGCGAGCGAGTACGTGCGCTCGCTGCCCGGGATGAGGTCCTCCACGTAACCGAAGGCGAGCCGGCCGTCGCGCCCCGCGCGCCGCAACTCGTCCAGGGAGTGCCCCCGCGCCCGCATCCGGGCGACGACGCGCGCCTGGGCGGCTGCCGCGCGCGTCCAGCGGCCGCGCTTCACGGGAACGACCTTCGCCTGCGCCCAGCGCTTGAGCGTCGACGCCGGAACGCCCGCGATCCGCGCGGCCTCGCTCAGGGGGATCTCGGTCTCCGGCACGGCCGGATCCTCGCACGTCGGGCAGCGGCCAGGGCACCTCAGACATGGGACGACGGGGTCATCGCCCCGTCGTCCGCGGGCTCTACGGCCCGCTAGGTCGGCCTACGGCGTCGGCAAGGCGCCTCGCGCGCCCGCCGCCGGCGTCCCAGTCGCCAGAGGACTTCGGCGGCAGCGCACTGCGGCCTGTTGCCTCTTCATCTGATCCCAGGCTACGCCCCGCGCGGTACCAAGTCAACCGCGCGCCCGCCCCTCGCGCGCCGCTCAGACGAACGGCGCGCCGCGCGCGATCAGGTTCTCGTAGAGGCGCTCCTGGATCGTCTCGCGGACCCGCTCGGAGAGGTCGAAGACGAGGGCGCGGTCGTGCGCCGCCTCGGGCCCGTACTCCGAGAGGTCGATCGGCTCGCAGAACTCGATCCGCCACTTCGAGGGCAGCGGGATCAGGCCGAGCGGGCCGAGCCACGGGAACGTCGGGGTGATCGGCACGAAGGGCGCCCCGACCAGCCGCGCCGCGCCGCCCAGCTCACCGATCTTCGGATAGATCTCCTCCGAGCCGACCACCGCGACCGGCACGATCGGCGACCCGGTGCGCAAGGCGATCTCCACGAAGCCCCCGCGGCCGAAGCGCCGCAGCCGGTAGCGCTCAGCGAACGGCTTGGCCGTCCCCTTGACGCCCTCGGGAAACACCATCACGAGCTCGTCCTCCTCGAGCAGGGCGAGCGCGTTCTGCGGCGAGGCGGGCAGGCCGCCGACGCGCCGCATGAAGGTCGAGACGAACGGCAGCGTGAACGCCCAGTCGAGCACCATGAAGCGCGGCCAGCGCGGCAGCGGGTGCTCCTTCATCAGGGCCATGGTCATCATCGACGCGTCGAAGGGGAAGATCGACCCGGCGTGGTTCGCGACCAAGAGCGCGCGCCCGTGCGCCGGGACGTTGCGCACCCCGACCGCGTCGACGCGCCACCACACGTCGTAGAGGAACTCGAAGAGCGGGAAGGCCGCCTCGGCGAAGTCCTCGTCGAAGCCCCACTTGTCCTCCCGGTACTCGCCGCGCATGCGCCGCGCCAGCGTCTCGAGCGCCGTCCGCAGGCGGGCGGGAAGCGCGGGAACCGCGCCGCGCGCGGCGGCCATCGGGTCGAGCCCGGCCTCGATACCCGCGCGCACCTCGCGCAAGAAGTCGGAAACGGCGGCGGCCGTCGGGGCCCCGCCGGGCGGCGCCGTGCTCACCGCGCCACCACCTCGCCGAGCCGCCGCACCCAGGCGCCGACGTCGGGAACCCCGACCACTCGGCGGCTGTCGGCCTTCGCGAAGAAGTCCTCGACCGCGGCGCTCGCGTCGTAGCGCGGCTGGTAGCCGACCTCCTCGATGAGGCGCCGGTTGTCGATCCCGCGCCCGTAGCGCAGCAGCCGCACCGCGTCGCCGACGAGCGGGCCGGCGCCCAGCTCGATGCCGAGGCGCCCCAGCGCCGGCTCGAACAGCGGATGCGGCACGGGCAGCGTGAGCCGCCCCGCCCCGCGCAGGATCCTGCTCAGCGAGAGCGCTCCGGACGGCGCGACGTTCACCGCCCCGCGCACATCGGCGCGCAGGGTGGCGAGCAGCGCTTCCGTCGCGTCGTCCGCATGGAGCAACTGCAGGCGGGGGTCGAATCCGAGCTGGGTCGGGACGAGCGGCAGCCGTAGGTATCTAGTGAGTGGCGCGTCCAGGTCCGGGCCGATCTCCGGCTGGAAGCGCAGCATCGTGCAGGTGATCTCCGGATGGCGGCGCGCGAAGTTCTCGAAGTAGCTTTCGAGCTCGGCGACGTCGCGCTGGAATCGCGTGCGCAGCGGCTTCGTCCCGGCGAGCTCCTCGGTGAAGAAGAGCGGCGCCGCGGCCTCGCAGCCGTAGATCGCCGCCGAGCCCCGGACGATGATGCGCTTCAGGGTCGGCGTGCGCTCGCACGCCGCGAGCAGCTGCAGGGTGCCGATGACGTTGATGTCGTGCAGCGCCCGCGCCGGCTTGCCCGGCTCGGGGTACCAGAGGATCCCGCAGTGCACGACCGTGTCCGCCTCGGTCGCAGGCAGCAGCCGGGCGAGCACGGGGTTGCGGATGTCGGCCTCTAGGAACTCCGTGCGCTCGAGGTCGGCCTGCGGCGGGCGGTCGTCGATCCCCGCCACGTACTCGATCTGCGGATCGCGCTCGAGACGCCGGGCCAGTTCGGTGCCCCAATGCGTCGCGACGCCGGTGATCACCACTCTGCGCGCCATTTCGGGGCTATCCAAGGCTTACCTAACCCTTAGGTCAAGGTTTAGACGACGGCTCGTTTTTCCCTTGATCATCAGGCTTTCCGGCCTGCTCCTGACGGATGGCGTCCTCGAGCGAGGCGAGACGCTTCTCGAGGGCCTCAAGTCGCTTCGCGACCTCGGCCCCGGCGTCCTGACCGAGCTTGGAGAGCTCGGAGCGCGCGTCCTGGCCCCGCTTTGAGATCCCCTCCCCCGCCTCGCGCCCGCGGCGGGCCAGCTCGGCGCTGGCCTCACGGCCGCGCCGCGCGAGCTCGTCGACGAGACCCGCTGCGCGCTCGCGGGTCCTGTCGGCCGCGGGCGCCGTCGCGGCGAGCGTGCGCTCGATCGCGTCCCGCAGCGCGTCGGTGACCGAACGGTCCTGGTCCTCGGGGGATGAGGGTGCCATCCACTCCAGCTTATTCCCGCGGCGGGGGGTTTGCGGCGGGCGCGCGCACTAGATACATAGGGGTG
>CBFGWL010000004.1:0-83596 GCA_965652565.1 uncultured bacterium | reverse complement strand
AGCGCCACGAGGGGCTGATCGGGCGCCTGTTCGGCGGGCTGCGCCCCGACGAGGCGATGATCGGCGCCGTGCGCGCCGCGCGGGCGGCCGGCGTGCGCACCGGGCTGATCACCAACTCGTGGGGCACGGGCATCTACGAGCGCGCGCCGATCGACTACTTCGACGCCACGGTGATCTCGGGCGAGGTCGGCCTGCACAAGCCCCAGCCCGAGATCTACCTGCTGGCGTGCGAGCGCCTGGAGATCGAGCCGGCCGAGGCGGTGTTCGTCGACGATCTGCGCGAGAACGTCGAGGGCGCCGAGGCGGTGGGGATGACGGGTGTCCTCCATCGCGACACCGTTGTCACGCTGCAGCGACTGAAGGAGCTCTTCGGACCGCCGCTCAGGGCGAGCACGCCCGAGGCTCGCGGCGGGTGAGCGCCCGCCACATCCCGTCCAGCGAGAAGTCGGCCTGCGCGCGCAGCGGTCCGCGCTTGAGCTCGACGACGAGCCAGTCGCCGTCGGCGCGCACGCAGCCCGCGCCCTCCGTCACGCCCCAGTAGGGGGACGGCGTGATCCGCACCGAGTACTCGCCCGGCGGGCCAGCGAGCTCGAACGAGTCCTCGCCGAGCTCCGTCACCCGGGCGGGCGGCTCGGCCAACGGAGTGGGATCGGCGACCTCGTAGAGCTCCCAGCCGTCCGCCGACCAGACCCGGTCGATGCCCGGCACGCCGGCTCGCAACAGTTCGATCTCATCCTCCGCCAGGTAGTCCGGCTCGGCGTCGGTGGGCACCGCGATGAAACGCACAGCCCGCTCGGCAAGCCAGTCTCGGTACGCGCCCGGCGTCAGGTTGTCGTCCTGGAAGAGCTCGAAGTCATCGGCCTCCGCCTGCCGCAGCCAGCCACGCGCGAGCGGGTAGGAGCGCGCCACGTAGTTCGCCTCCCAGCGGTTGCGGGTCGCCGGTACGTGCACGCGGAACGGCTCCTCGCCGGCTCGGCGATCGAGCTCGGCCAGCAGCGGGTCGTAATAGGCGGCCTCCACGGCGGGCTCGCCCACGGCATCGGTGAGATCCCGGACCGGCGCCACCCACTGCCAATACAGCGTGAGCGCGAGCGCGGCGACCACGAGGACGGCCGGTCTGCGTCCCCAGGCCAGCGCCACCAGAGGCGCGGCCGCGAGCGCCCCGAGGCGCGTCGCGTTGCCGCCCACGGGCGTGTCGATCACGAACAGGGCTACGCACATCCCGAGATAGAGCAGCGCCCCGACCCGCAGCGTGCGCTCCTCCCGGGGAAGCAGTGCGAACACCAGAAGGCTGCAAGGGACGATCAGGGTGAAGGTATTCGCGACGAACGGCTCCATCCCGCCGGTGGGGAAGGCGAACGCCGCGATGCCGATCGTGAGCGCCGCGGGCACGGCGAGGACCAGCCCCTGGCGGCGGTGGCCAGTGAGGAAGAGCGTGCCTCCGGCGAAGGCGACGAACAGGCCCGCGACTGGGCTGCCGAAGCTGCTGAGCCCAGCCAGCACGACCGCGGGCGCCTCGCGGCGGCGGTCCAGCGCGAGCAGCGCCGCCATGGCGAGCGCGAGGCCGACCGCGAACGTGAGCCTGCCCGTGAAGAGGTTCGTGGCCGCGCCCGCGCCGAAAAGCCACGCCGCCAGCCGTGCCCGCTCGCCGTAGCGGGGGCGGACGATCCGCTCGAAGCACCACGCCGCGGCCACCACGGCGAGCGCGCCGACGACCCGCTCGCCCACCAGCGCCGCCAGAGGCGTGAACACGAGGCTGTAGCCGGGCAGGTGGATGCCCCCGTACCACGCGTTCGACCAAACCTCGAAGCCGTGCTCTTCGAACAGGTGGGTCCGGAAGGCCTGCGCGGCGAGATCGGCGCTCGGGGGCGCCCAGACCAGATAGACGACCGCGAGAACGAGGGCGGGCACCATGGCGCGCGCAAGCTTATGTCGGCGCGGGCGGCGCCCGCCGGCCCTACAGGCCGCCGAGCCGATCGAGCGGCCAGTAGGCCAAGAACGCCTTGCCGATGATCCAGTCCTCGGGCACCGGCCCCCACGCGCGGCTGTCGAGGCTGGCGCCGCGGTTGTCGCCCATCATGAAGTAGTGGCCCTCGGGGATGACGATCTCCTCGGTGAGGTTGCACTCCGCGGCGGCCCCGCAGCCGCGCGCGAACTCCTCCTCGGGCTCCACGCCGTTGACGATCGGGTGCCCGTCGCGGATCGCGAGCCGGTCGCCGGGGCCGGCGACGATGCGCTTGATGAACGGCACCCCGTCCGACCGCTCGGGCCACGCCTTCGGGCAGGCCTGGCCGGGCTTGCGGGGAACTCCGCAGGCGCGGCCCACGTGCGTAGCCTCCGCGCCCACGGGCGGCTGGAAGACCACGATGTCGCCCACCTCAGGGGCGCTGAAGCGGTAGCTGACACGATCGACGATCACGCGCTCGCCGACCTCCAGCGTCGGGACCATCGACTCCGAGGGGATCTTGAACGGCTTGGCGACCGCGGCCTGGATGCCGAAGGCGAGCCCGATCGCGAGCACCACGACGAAGATCGTCTCGTAGAGCGAGCGCCACGGGCTGCGGCGCTTTCGATCGGTGGCTTCGGCGGTGCTCACGGGCGCGAGGATGACACCGCTCGCTTAACCGCCCCTAATGCGCCGCGCTGATGGGCGCGACCGTTCAGCTGCGGGCGTACTCGACGCGGATCTGCTTGCCCTTGAGCTTCGTGCCGTCCAGCCGCTCGACGGCGATCCCCGCGTGCTCGGGGCCGAGCTCGACGAACGAGAAGCGCTCGAGCACCTCGATGCGCTTGATGGCGTCGCCGGGGACGACGGCGCCCTCCTCGAGGGCCCAGCGCAGGTCGTCCTGGCCGATCCCGCTACCGGAGCCGCGGTTGACGAAGAGCTTCGCCGTGCCGTTGCGCTCGGCGCCGGCCTTCTGCTCTGGCTCCTCGCCCTCGTGGTCGCGCTTGCGCGGCCGCGGGGCGTGCTCGAGCCGCTCCTCCGGCGGCTCCCACTCGCCGATCGTCGTCTTCGCCTCGCGGGCGATCCGCTTGACATCGTCGACCTGGCCGGGCGTCGCGAACGTGATCGCCCTGCCCGTCCGCCCGACCCGGCCGGTGCGGCCGATCCGGTGGACGTAGATCTCCGTGGAGTTCGGCAGGTCGTAGTTGATGACGTGCGTGACGTGCTCGATGTCGAGACCGCGCGCCGCCACGTCGGTGGCGACCAGCAAGGGGAGCTTGTGCTCCTTGAACTGGATCATCACGCCGTCGCGCTGCCCCTGGCTCATGTCGCCGTGCAGCGCCTTGCAGCGCAGCCCCGCCGCGCGCAGCTGCTCGTCGAGGCGGGCCGCGCCGAGCTTGGTGCGGCAGAAGATGATCGCCTGCTCGGGATCCTCGGCGCGCAGCACCTCGCGCAGCCGCTTGACCTTGTCGCGGCCGGGGGTGACCACGTAGGCCTGCTCGATCGCGTCGACCGTGAGCTGCTTGGGAGTGACCTTGATCGTCACCGGGTCGTACATGTGGCGCTCGGCGAGCCGCGCGATCGGCGCGGGCATCGTGGCCGAAAAGAGCGCCGTCTGGCGGCCGGCAGGACACATCCGCAGGATCTTCTCGACGTCTTCGATGAAGCCGAGGTCGAGCATCTCGTCGGCCTCGTCGAGCACGACGAAGCGCACCGCGGTCAGCACGATGATGTGCCGGGAGATCAAGTCCATCATGCGCCCGACGGTCGCGACCACCACCTGGGCGCCGGCGCGCAGCCGGGGCGCCTGCTGGGCGATCGGCTGGCCGCCGAAGACGGCGACGACCTCGACGTCGAGGTGCTCGGCGTAGGAGCGCAGCGCCTGCGTCACCTGGATGCAGAGCTCGCGGGTGGGGGTCAGGACGATCGCCTGCAGCTCGTCGGAGCTCGGGTCGACGTATTGCAGGAGCGGAAGCCCGAAGGCGGCCGTCTTCCCGGTGCCGGTCTGCGCCTGGCCGATCACGTCCTGGCCCCCGAGCAGGGGCGGGATCGATCGTTCCTGGATCGGCGTGGGCTCTTCGAAGCCGAGCTCGTCTAGTGCTGTCTGGATCTGCTCGGAGAGACCGAGCTCACGGAATGCGCTCATGAAATCGTTCGTTTCGGTTGGAGGTTCGCTGTCACGCGGTTGGGTCGAGGAGGAGCTTGCCCTCCGTTCGCCGCGCGGCGATGTCGGCGTGGGCTCGACGCGCCTCGGACAGCGGATAGACGCCGCCGATCACGATCTCGAGCTGCTCTGAGGCTACAGCGTCGAGCAGATCGGCGATCGCGGCGCGCAGGGTCTCGGGTTCGCGGAAGAGGTGCACGAGCCAGAAGCCGATGACCGCGCGGCTGTTGCGCATCAGGTGCCCGGTCGCGACCTCGTTCTGCTCGCCGGAGGCGATTCCGAACGCGACCAGCCGCCCGAACGGCGCCAGGGTCCGCAGGCAGGCCTCGAACGTCGCCCCGCCGGCCATCTCGAAGACCGCGTCGACCTGCCGGCCGTCGTTGGCCTCAAGGATCGCGTCCTTGAGGTCCTCGGCGCGCGAGTCGACGGTGGCGTCAGCGCCCAGGCGCTCCGCAAGCGCACGCTTGTCCGGCGTCGAGGCTAGGCCGATCACGCGGGCCCCGGCGCGCTTGGCGAGCTGCACCGCGAGGCTCCCCGTGCCGCCGGCTGCCGCGCCGACCACCACCGTCTCGCCGGGCTGCAGGCGCGCGCAGCGGTGGACGAGCGCGTGCGCGGTGATGCCCTGCAGAAGCAGGGCGGCGGCCTGGTCGTCGCTCACGGCATCGGGGATCGGGACGAGCGCGTCCTCGGGCACGGCCACCCTCTGCGCGTAGCCGCCCTTCATGAGCATCGCGGCCACCCGGCGGCCGTCGGGCGTGCGCCCCGCGACCTCGCCGCCGGGGATCAGCGGCAGCTCGTGCTTGGCGAGGTAGTCGTTGCGCGTGACGTGGGTGTCGGCGAAGTTCACGCCGGCGCGCACAACGTCGACCACGACCTCCCCGTCGGCGGGCTCGGGATCGGGCACATCCACGTAGCGCAGCGCGTCGGGCCCCGAGAACTCCGTGAGCTGGATGGCTTTCACCGCCCCCATCCTGCCCGATCCAGCGCGTTTGCGCGTGGGGAGCGGTAGCCTGCCGCGCCGTGTCACTCACTGTCGTAGGGAGCATCGCGTTCGACAGCGTGCGCACGCCGTTCGGCGAGCGCGAGCGCATGCTGGGCGGCTCGGCCGTGCACTTCGCGCTGGCCGCGAGCTTCTTCACCGACGTGCACGTCGTGGGCCCGGTGGGGGACGACTTCGGCGCGGAGCACACGCAGCTGCTCGAGGCCCGCGGGATCGACACCACCGCGATCGAGCGAGTCGAGGGCGGCGAGACCTTCTTCTGGCGCGGGCATTACGAGCACGACCTCAACGTCGCGCACACCGACGACACACAGCTCGGCGTCTTCGCGGACTTCCAGCCCAAGCTCTCCCCGGCCGCGGCGGAGGCGGACGTCCTCTTCCTCGGCAACATCCAGCCCGACCTGCAGCGCCAGGTCCGCGCGCAGTGCAAGGCGGCGCGCTTCGCCGCGCTCGACTCGATGAACCTCTGGATCGATACGGCGCGCGACTCGCTCGTCGCCGCGATCAGCGAGGTCGATTGCGTGATCTTGAACGACGCGGAGATCCGCATGCTCACCGACGAGCCCAACCTCGCCCGCGCCGCCAAGGCCGTGATGGCGATGGGCCCGCGGATCGTCGTCGCCAAGCAGGGCGAGTACGGGGCCGCCCTGTTCACCGAGGACGGCTTCTTCGGCCTGCCGGGCATCCCGCTCGAGGACGTGCGCGACCCCACCGGCGCGGGTGACAGCTTCGCGGGGGGCTTTCTGGGCTACCTCGACGGCCACGGCAGCGAGCTGACGGCGGCCGAGCTGCGGCGGGCGATGGCCTACGGCACGGTGGTCGCTTCGTTCAACGTCGAGCGCTTCGGCACCGAGCGCGTTCGCGAGCTCAGCGCCGCCGAGATCGACGCGCGCTTCCGAGAGCTGCTCGAGATCACGCGCTTCGAGGAGCGCCCGATCGAGCTGCGGGCCTAGCGGCCAACTCGGTTCTCCTACAGTCATTCGCGGCAGACCGAGCGCCTCCCCCAGCGCTGCCGGCGGCTTCCCGGCGCGCTCGATGGGTAGCTGCGAGAATCAGCCGCGGAGGCTCGGAGGGAATCAAGAAGGAGAAAGAAGACTTGAGTGAGCAGAACACCCAGCGAGAGGCGGGCGACGTCGCGGTAGCCGACGGCAAGGACACCCTCTCGATCACCGACAACCGCACGGGCCGCACGTACGAGGTCGACATCACCGACGACACCGTCCGCGCCCTCGACCTGCGCCAGATCAAGGTCAACGAGGACGACTTCGGGATGATGTCGTACGACCCGGCCTTCACCAACACGGCGTCGTGCCGCTCGTCGATCACCTACATCGACGGCGAGGCCGGCATCCTGCAGCACCGCGGCATCCCGATCGAGCAGCTTTGCGAGCAGTCGACCTTCCTCGAGGTCGCCTTCCTGCTGATCTACGGCGAGCTGCCGACCAAGCCGCAGCTCGAGCGCTGGGTGCACGACATCACGCACCACACGTTCGTGCACGAGAACATCAAGGTCTTCGTGGAGGGCTTCCGCTACGACGCCCACCCGATGGGCATGCTGCTCGCCACGGTCGGCGCGCTCTCGACGTTCTACCCCGGCGCGAAGGACATCAACGACCACGAGGAGCGCTACATGGCGGCGGTCCGGCTGATCGCCAAGATGCCGACCCTGGCCGCCTTCGCCTACCGCCACAACCGCGGGCTGCCGTACGTCTATCCGGACAACGACCTCTCGTACACCGAGAACTTCCTCTCGATGATGTTCAAGATGACCGAGCTCAAGTACGAGCCGGACCCACGGCTCGCGCGCGCGCTCGACGTCTTGTTCATCCTGCACGCCGACCACGAGCAGAACTGCTCGACCAACGCAGTGCGTGCCGTCGGCTCCTCACAGGTCGATCCGTACTCGGCCGTCGCCGCGGGCGTCGCCGCGCTGTACGGGCCGCTGCACGGCGGGGCGAACGAGGCGGTGCTGCGGATGCTGCGGCACATCGAGAAGGTCGAGAACATCCCGGACTTCCTCGAGCGCGTGAAGAACCGCGAGGAGAAGCTGATGGGCTTCGGCCACCGGGTCTACAAGAACTACGACCCGCGGGCGCGGATCATCCGCAAGCACGTCGACGAGGTGCTCGACGCGACGCAGCCGAACCCGCTGCTCGACATCGCCACCGAGCTCGAGAAGCGCGCGCTCGACGACGAGTACTTCACGTCGCGCAAGCTCTACCCGAACGTCGATTTCTACTCGGGGCTGATCTACGAGGCGCTCAACATCCCGACGGAGATGTTCACGGTGATCTTCGCGATCCCGCGGACGGCCGGCTGGATCGCGCAGTGGCTCGAGATGGTCGAGGACCCCGAGCAGAAGATCGCCCGCCCGCGCCAGATCTACACCGGCGCCCGGGACGTGGACTACACGCCGATCGAGCAGCGCGAGGGCCCGGAGAAGATCACGAACGATTTCCTCCGCCGCCCGATCCGCAGCCGTCGCGGCGCCTGAGGGGCGGTGGCGTACCGGCTCACGGTTCGTCACGGGTCCCGGGTGACCCACCGCAAGTTCGAGCGCCTCGACGAAGCCGTCGAGGCGCTCGAGCGCAGCGCCAAGGACATCCGCTCGGCGGGTCCCCTGCGCGACCGCAAGATGATCCGCGAGTTCCCCGCCGCCCAGCAGGTCGCGGGCCGCGTTGAGATCTCATCCGGGGGCTTTCTGCGGCGCGGGCGCGACGCGGGCATCGACGTGATGGGAGACGGCCGGTTCGTCGCGTTCACCGGCGGCATCCGCCGCCGCGAGCTCGATCCGGGCGACGACGGCCCCTTCGAGGCTGTGCGGCGCGCCCTCGTACGCTAGGGCCGGTGAACCCGAGCGGCGCCGAAGAGGTGGAAGTTCCCAAGGGCAGCTACGCGGCTGGCCGCCGGGTGCGCCTGCCCACCGGCGCCGAGGAGCCGATCCGCGTCTACATCAACAGCATCGAGCAGCCCCGCGGCGAGGTCTGGAATCGCGAGGGCAACGAGATCGTCTTCACGCGGCCGATCATCAAGGAGATCGTCACGAAGGGCCGCTGGCTCGCGATGTACATCGGGATCTTCGGGACCTACCGCAAGCACGAGACCGTCGACATCGAATACATGGCGGACGGCAAGGTCCAGCTCGCCGCCGACGTCCGCCTCATCGACGACACCTCCGAGAACGCCCGCTAGTGCTACAGGCCGATGAGCGCCGCGACGCGTTCGCGATGCTCCGCGGCGGAGCCGAGCAGCTGCGCCGAGACCCGGGCGCGCTTCAGGAAGAAGTGGATGTCGTGCTCCCAGGTGAAGCCGATGCCGCCCAGCGTCTGGATGGCGTCGTGGGTCACCGTGCACGCCGCGTCCGACGCCCGCGCCTTCGCCATCGCGGCCGCGAGCGGAAGCGCGTCGGGGTCCGCGTCGGCGCACCACGCCGCGTAATAGGTGAGCGAGCGCGCCTCCTCGACCGCCCAGAGCATGTTCGCGAGCCGATGTGAGACGGCCTGGTAGGCGCCGATCGGGCGGCCGAACTGCTCGCGCTCCTTCGCGTACTCGACCGCGATGTCCAGCGCGCGCGCCGCGACGCCCACGGACTCCGCCGCGACGGCCACAGCGCCCGCGGCGATGCCCCACGAGATGTCGCCCGGCAGCGGCTCGCCGCCCTCGGCGCGCACGCGGAAGTACGCGCGCGTGTCGTCGATCAGCGGCAGGCGCTCCAGCTCGGCGTCGGCCGTGGCGACGACCTTGGCGCCCTCGCCGTCGCGCAGGACGAGCACCGTGCTGCCCTTCGCGGCGCCCACAACGGGGCCGCTAGCGTCCGTGAACTGGGCGGCGCCGCGTTCCGTGCCGGCCGCGATCCCGGGCAGCCAGCGTTCCTTCTGCTCGTCGGAGCCGGCGGCGGCGATCAGGGCGCCTGCGTAGGCGTTCGAGATCAGCGGCGACGGCGCGAGCGCGTAGCCCTTCTCCTCGAGGAGGATCGCCAGCTCGACCACCCCCAGCCCCTGGCCACCGTACTGCTCGGGGATCGCGATCCCGGGCCAGCCGAGCTCGCACATCTCGCCCCACAGGGCATCGTCGTAGGGCTGGCCGGACTCGGCGAGCTCGCGCACCTTCTCCGGCTTGAACCTGCTCGCAAGGAACTCGCGGGCCGTCGCCTTGATCGCCTGCTGCTCGTCGTTGAAGCCGAAGTCCATCCGCCCTACCTCAGCTTCGGTAGCCCGAGCACGCGCTCGGCGACGATGTTGCGCAGCACATCGCTGGTGCCGCCCTCGATGGAGTTCGCCCGCGAGCGCAGGAAGCGGTAGGACCAAGGGTCGTCGGTGCGCAGCGCCTCCAGTCCGCCGAGCTCCAGCGCGAGCTCGGTCATGGCCTGGTTGGTCGAGGACCACTGCAGCTTCGCGATCGAGCCCTCCGGACCGGGGATCCCGATCTTCATGGTCGCCGTCAGCGAGCGCAGCGCGCCCAAGCGCAGGCCCTCGATGGCGATCTTGAGCCGGGCGATGCGGTCACGCACGAGCGGGTCGTCGGCGCGCCCGCGCTCCTTGGCGAGCTCGATCAGCTCATCCAGGGTCGTCTGCAGCCCGAGCGCGGCGGTCGCACCGAGGCCGGCCCGCTCGTTCATCAGCGTCGTGATCGCCACGCCCCAGCCGTTGCCCTCGCCGCCGATGACGTTCTCGTCCGGCACCCAGGCGCCCTCGATGAAGAGCTCGTTGAACTCCGCCTCGCCGGTGATCTGGCGCAGCGGGCGCACCTCGACCTCGTCCTGCTCCATGTTCATGAGGAAGTAGGTGAGGCCCTTGTGCTTGGGAGCGTCGGGATCGGAGCGCGCGACGAGCATGCACCACTTGGCGTGATGCGCGTACGTGGTCCACACCTTCTGGCCGGTGATGCGCCAGCCGCCGTCCTCCTTCACCGCCCGCGTCTTGAGCGACGCCAGGTCGGACCCCGACTCCGGCTCGGAGAACCCCTGGCACCAGATCTCCTCCGCGGAGAGGATCGGCTCGAGGAAGCGCTCCTTCTGCTCCTCGGTGCCATGGGCGATCACCACCGGCCCGCCCATCACCAGCCCGAGCACGTTGGCCGGGCGCGGCACCTTGGCGCGGGCCATCTCCTCCTGAAAGATCGCCTGCTCGATCAGCGTGGCGCCGCGGCCGCCGTACTCCTTCGGCCAGGAGATCCCGGCCCAGCCGGCCTCGTGCAGCGTGCGCTGCCACTCGCGCGCGAACTCGAACTCGGCTTCCTCGCCACCCGCGGGCGGCTCACCAGGATGGTTGGCCGCGAGCCACTCGCGCACTTCGTCGCGAAAGGCCTGTTCCTCTGCAGTCAGCGTGAGGTCCACGGGGTGGCGGGACTCTAACGGTCGACGGTCGCCGGCGCGCTTGGCGAGGCCGGGCGGCCGGGCGATAATCACCGTGATGATGGGGGAAAGCGAGGGGCGTTCAGGAACGGTCAGCGAGCGCCTGCGAAGCGCTCGCCGTCGTCGCTTCGTAGGCCGCGAGAACGAGCTCGAGCTCTTCAGGTCGGCCATTGCCGAGGATCGGCCGCCGTTCACGGTGCTCTTCGTGCACGGGCCGGGCGGGGTCGGCAAGAGCGCGCTCTTGCGAGTCCTCGCCGACGAGGCCGGAACCCGCGCCCGATTCGTGGACCTGCGCGTCACCGGCGCCTCTCCGCCGGCCTTCCGCGAGGCTATCGCGCTGGCGCCCGGCGACGAGCGTCCCGTGATCCTGATCGACACGTACGAGGCGGGGGCTGGTATCGACGAGTGGCTGCGAGAGCGGTTCATCCCCTCGCTCCCGGAGGGGACGCTCGTCGTGATCGCCGGGCGCAACCCGCCCGGCCCAGGCTGGTCGCGCGATCCGGCCTGGCACGAGCTGCTGCACGTGCTGCCGCTGCGCAACCTCGGCGCCGAGGAAGCGCGCGCGTACCTGCGCGCAGCGCGGATCCCGGCCGAGCAGGCCGAACCCGCCGTGCGCAGCACACACGGACACCCTCTAGCCCTCGCGCTGCTCGCCGACCTGGCGCGGCAGAGCCCGGGTTGTCCCCTCCCCGAGCTCCGCGATGCCCCCGACGTCGTGCGCGCCCTGCAGGAGCGCTTCGTGACCGACGTGCCCACCGAGCTGCACCGTCGCGCCCTGGAGGCGTGCGCGCACGCGCGGGTGACGACGGAGGATCTGCTGCGCGCGGCGCTTGAGCTCGATGACGCTCGCGAGCTCTTCGGCTGGCTCGCGACGCTCTCGTTCGTCGAACACACGCCCGACGGCCTCTACCCGCACGACCTCGTACGCGACGTGCTCGACACCGAGCTGCGCTGGCGCGCCCCCGGCGAGTACGAGCGCCTGCGCGAGCGCGTGCGCCGGCACGCGATCGAGCGCGCCCGCGCGGGCGCCGGCGACCCACGCGCGGCCGCCGCCGATCTCGTCTTCCTGCACCGCTCGAACCCGTTCACGGCGACCCAGTGGGACTGGGCCTCGTTCGGGAGCGCCTACGGCGATGCGCTGCGCCCCGGGGACGGCGAGGCCCTGCTGGCGATGACCGAGCGGCACGAGGGCGCGGAATGCGCCCGCTGGGTCGCGCACTGGCTCGAGCGCTGCCCCGAGGCATTCGTCGTCGTGCGCGAGGCCAGCGAGCGCCCGCGCGGGTTTCTGCTGCGCCTGCCCCTGCACGCGCTCGACAGCGCCGACATCGCCGCGGATCCCGGAGCGCGGGCGATGTGGGAGTACGCGCAGGCGCAGGCGCCTCGCCCGGGGGACGAGGTGATGGCCGCGCGCACGCTGATCGACGCCGAGCACTACCAAGCGCCCTCGCCCACGCTCAACGTCGTGACGATCGTCGACACGACCGACTGGCTCACGCGCCCCGGACTCGCCCTCGAGCTGATCGGCGTCTGGGCCGACGCCGACGCCGCGGCGCCGCTCATGGAGTACATCGACTTCCAGCGCGTGCCCGACGCGGAGTACGAGATCGGGGAGCGGCGGTTCGCGGTCTTCGCGCACGACTGGCGCCGCGTTGGCGCCGAGGCGTGGCTCGAGCGCGCGGCCGCGCGCGAGCTCACCGACGGCATCAGCCCCGCCACCCCGGTCACAGAGCCGGTCGTGGCGCTCGCGCGCGAGGAGTTCGACGAGGCCGTGCGCGATGCGCTGCGCCGCCTCCACGACGACGCCGGGCTGGCGCGCAATCCGCTGCTGCGCTCGCGGCTGGTGCGTGAGGGCGCGGGCGAGGACGACGCGACGGACGCGCTCCGGGGGCTGATCGAGGAGGCCGCCAACGCCCTGCGCGCGGACCCGAAGGCAGAACGGCTCGCGCAGGTGCTCGCGCGCACCTACCTGCGGCCGGCCCGCACCCAGGAACTCGCCGCGGAGTCGCTCGACCTGCCGCTCAGCACGTACCGCCGCCACCTGCGCCGCGGCGAGGAGCGGATCGCCGCGTGGTTGTGGGAGCGCGAGCTCTACGGCGAGCGGGACTAGCGGCGCACCACCCGGAACGCGCGGCGCACCGGGCTCGGGTCGGCGTTGCCGGTCGGGTCGACCGCGCGCGCGACGAAGCGCAGCCCGCGGGGCTTGCCGCCCTTCGCGCCCGCCCGGACCTTGACGGCCAGGGCGCGTGGGCATTTGCGCTCCCGGCGCAACCGCTTCGGCGCTCCCGGCCCGCGCAACGCGCAGCGGAAGGTGGAGCCGGCCTCGTTCGAGCCGAGGCGGAAACGCAGCGTCACGCGCGCTCTTCGAGTCACCACCTTCCGGCGGGGGCCCCGCAGGAGCCTGGTCTCGGGCGGACGGTCGGTTCCCAGTAGACGCGCCACGGTGAGACCGCCACCGGCAACCCCATGGCCGCCGGCGACCACGAGCCGCCCCTCTCCGTCGATCGCGAGCGCGTCGACCCCGATGGACAGCGGCGAAGTAGGCCCGAAGAAGACCCGGCCGGACTCGCCCTTGGGCGAGCCGCCGTGCCGGTCGCCGACGAACGTGGGGTCGATCGCGCCGCTTTTGTCGAGCCGGGCGAGCGCCATCGAGCCCGAGAGGCCCGCGGCGACGATCCGCCCGCGCGCGTCGAGAACCGCCTCGTGGCCGACCTCGCCGGGATCGTCCGGGAATCCGCCGCCGAAGGCCCTCACCGGGAGGCTGAAATAGCCGGCAGCATCGCCCCTGGGGCCGACGAAGGTCTCGTCCGGACGCCCGTCGACTCCGCGCAGGCGGGCGAAGTACCAGTCGAGATCAACCTCGCCGGGCCCAAAGGGGATGATCGTGTCGACCGTGCCGAACATCAGGATGTCGCCCTCTTCGTCGTGCGCCACCGACTCGAAGCTCGCCCCACCGAAAGCGGGAAACTTGAAGGATCCAGTGGTCGACCCGATCGGGCCCGCGAACGCCTGATCGCGCGAGCCGTCGTCGAGCAGGCGCACGATCGCCGGTGACTCGTGCGTGAAGATCGGCGGAGTGGTCGTGAGCGGCTCGATCGAACTGCCGACGACGACGATCCGTCCCTCATCGTCGACGGCGACGTCCCGCGGCACCGCCGTCTCATCCGCGCCGTAACCGACCTCCACCACCCCTCCTGCCTCGGCAGGGCCGAACGAGTGGTCGCGCTCGCCAGACGCGGTGAGACGCATGATCGCGAACCGGGCCACCTCGGGCGATGGGCGCACGAACGCCGCGACCAGGACCCTCCCCTGGCCGTCGATCGTCACCGCGCGCGCTCCGTCTCCGGGCCCCGAGCCCGAGAGGTTCACCACGAACGCGCCATCCGTCCGCCACGACGGGTCCGGCGCGCCGTTGGGCAAGAAGCGGACGATGAACGTCGACGAGCTCGTCGTGCTGAGCGACCCGGGATTGACGGCGGTCTGGCCCGCCAACACGATCCGGCCATCCGGAGCGAGCGCGAGATCGTAGGCGATGTCCTCCTGATTCGGGCCCGTGGAGAGCTCCATCGTCGCGAGCCCGCCGTCCCCGAAGCTCGGATCCAGGGACCCGTCCGCGCGCAGACGCACGACCGCGGCCACGAGGTTGCGGCTGGCGCTGGTGGGGGGCTCCGCATCGATGCCGCCTGCCACCAGGACCCGCCCGTCCGGCTGCACCGCCACCCCGCCCACCACGAACTCGCGATCCGGGAAGTGCGTGACGAGCCCCCGCTGCCCGGCAGCGCCCCCGAAGGTTGGATCGAGTGAGCCGTCGGCGGCGAGCGCCGGCCCGGCGCCGGCGATCAGGCTCGCCGCGCAAGCCAGCGCAACGCCCAGGCGCACCCGGATCACAGCAGCCCCCGTTCACGCAGGGAAGCAACCGTGTCGCTGAGCGTCAGCTCGGCGGGGCGCGGGCGCCAGTCCAAGTCGCGCTCGGTCGCGGTCTGGTCGCACGCCGGCGTGTTCAGGACGGTCCAGGGCGCCTGGCCGTTGAGGGGAAGCCGCCACGGCCACACGCGCTGGAGAGCGTCCATGGCACGGCCCGCGGCGCGAAAGGCGCGCGGCGGCATCGTGCCAACAGGGGCGCGCCTGCCCGCCAGGGCCGCGATCGACGCCAGCAACCTTCGCATCGACAGCTGCTCACCGGTCGCGAGGTAGCGCCGCGGGCCGCCGTTCCGGCGCAGGCAACCGGCGTGTACGCGCGCGAGATCCCGCACGTCGACCAGGGGAACGACGCCGGGCACGCCGACCGGCACCAGGCCGCGGCCGATGTCCCGGGCCAGGCGAGAGCTCTCGCCGAGGCCCGGATCGTGCGGGCCCCACACCATCCCGGGGTACACGATGGTCACCGGCTCGCCGCGCGCCTGCGCGCGCCGGGCGAGTTCGTCCGCGGCGGCCTTGGAGCGCGCGTACGGAGTGGGCGGGTCGCCGACCGGAGAGTCCGGGGAGAGCGGCCGCTTCGCCGGCAGGAGCGCCACGTACGACGAGACATGGACCACGCGCTCCAGTTCGGCGCGAGCCGCCGCGCGCAGGACGGTCTCGGTGGCGCGGGGATTGAGTTCGAGCACGCGCTTGGCCTCGCGACGGTCGTGTGTGTAGGCGGCAGCCGCGTGGATCACCGCGTCGCACCCTGCGACCGCGCGGGCGAGCGCCGTCTCGTCCAGCACATCGGCCGCGACCACCTCCGCCTCGTCGACACAGTCGAGCTGAGCCAGAGCTCGCCGCACCCGCCCGCTGTCGCGCGCGGTGGCGCGCACTTCGTAGCCCTCGGCGAGCAACGCCGCCACGGTGTGCGAGCCCACGAATCCGCTCGCTCCCGTCACCAGCACCTTCATCGCGTCGTCCTCCCCCGGAGCAGCACACCCGCTCGCTCCGCTCCACTCAGCCGATTTCGCACCATGGCCGGATCGTGCGACAGGGGCGCCGCCCATTTCCAGGTCAATCCGCGCTCATCCTGCGCCCATGCTTGGGCGCCGGCGCTCAGTCGAGCGCGTAGAGCACGAAGAACGCCGAGGCCAGGTAGCTGACGGCGGCGAAGACCATGCCCGGGTCCTCCACCAGGATCGCCGCGGTCGAGCGCGTGTCGCGGCGGTCGTAGATCAGGTAGAGGTAGCGGAAGATCCCGTAGAGGACCGAGGGCGCGGTGGCGAGCATCTTGCTGCCCGCAAACGGCGAATTCACCGCGTAGATCACGTAGGTGACGATCGCCGTCGCGGTGACCATCGCGATCATCTGATCCAGGAACGGCAGCGAGTAGTGCTCGAGCACCGGGCGCGTCGTGCGGCGGCCCAGCGACTCGTCAACCGGGGCGGCCTCCAGCATCGCCTCCTGGCGGCGCTTGGTGAACCCGAGAAAGAGGGCGAGCATCGCGGTGCACACCAGCAGGTACTCGGATGCGGTCGCATCGACCGCGACCGCGCCCGCGACGACCCGCAGGATGAACAGCGAGGCGATCGTCATCACGTCGAGGATCACGAGCCGCTTGAGGAAGAGCGAGTAGGCCGCCGTCACGACTCCATAGACGGCCACCATCCCCGCCACCTCCCAGGAGACGCCGGCCCAGGCGACCGCCAGCGCCAGCACCGTGAGCGCGACGGCGGCGGTCAGCGCCGTACCCGGCGCGAGCGCGCCGCTCGCCAGCGGCCGGTGACGCTTGTCCGGATGCAGCCGATCGTGCTCGCGGTCGCGCAGGTCGTTGACGAGGTAACCCGCGCTCGAGATCGCGCAGAAGGCGGCGAAGGTGAGCGTGGCATCGGCGACGGCGCCCCCCTCGTCGAACTGGCGCGAGAAGACGAGCCCCGCGAACACCAGCAGGTTCTTGATCCATTCCTGCGGCCGCAGGGAAACCAAAAGCGGCTTCATCGCGCGGCAAGGTTACGGTTTCACGCCCGCTGAGCCGGCCGCGATGAAGACCTTGACAGCGACCGTTCGCTCGGAGAGGATCGCTCGCGCTTATCGCTGAGCGCAGTGAACGCCGCGCCCGGCCTACGAACCACACCTGCTGACAGGGGGAACATGAAGCTCGCTCGCACACTGCTCGCTGGAGTCACGGTCATGCTGGTGGGGGCGGCTACGGCCTCCGCGGCGACGATCGAAGTCACCACCACGAAGGACGAGTTCGGGGCGGGCGGCAGCAAGAAGTGCGCGCTGCGCGAGGCGATCCAGGCCGCCAACACCGACAAGAAGTTCGGCGGCTGCAGGCGAGGCAAGGGCGCCGACCGAATCGTGCTCGGGCGCGGGATCCACCGGCTGAAGCTGACCGGCTCCGAGAACGACAACGCGAGCGGCGACCTCAACATCACGGGCCCCGTCACCATCGTCGGCAAGGGCGAGAGGCACACCGTGGTCGACGGCAACGGTGAGAAGATCCATGAGAGCGTCTTCGACGTCGCCTCCGGCCGTGCGAAGTTCGTCGCGATGACGATCCGCAACGGCTGGGACACCGAGGATTACGGCGGGGCGATCGACCATCGCAGCGCGGGGAACCTGGCGCTGGACCGGATGCGCTTCGTGCACAACACGGCGGAGGACATCGGCGGCGCCGTCTACCACGCCGATATCGCAAGCGACGTAAAGATCACGCGCTCGAAGTTCATCGAGAACGAATCCGCCGATTACGGCGGCGGCTTCTACACCGACGGCGCCGACGACGTGACGATCCGCAACTCGGCCTTCGTGGACAACAGCGCCGACTACGGCTACGGGGGAGGCGCCTCGATCTGGTACGCCGAGGGCAAGACGTTGATCACTGGGACGAAGTTCACCGGGAACGCGACCGACACCAACTACGGCGGCGGCCTCCTCGTCGGTTACAGCGAGAAGGTAGCGCTCTCCAAGCTCACCGTGACCGGCAACACGTCAGGGGCATACGACTACGGGTACGGCGGGGGGATCTACACGTACGAATCCGGCGTCACGCTGCGTGATTCGACCGTCTCGGGCAACGTTTCGGGCTGGTACGGGGGCGGGATCTACGTTGACGGCGGCTCGCTGAAGCTGATCAACTCGACCGTCTCCCAAAACCACGCGAGCTACTACGGCGGGTACGGTGGCGGCATCTACGCCGACGGCGACGTCGACATTCGCAGCTCGACCATCGCCTTCAACCGCGCGTCCGACGGCGTCGGCATCTACGAGAACGCCGCCGTCACCTACAAGAACTCGATCATCACCCGCAACCGCAAGCTCTACTACGCCGAAACCGAGGACTGCGGCTCCCCGGCGTCCGATGCGTCCCTGGGCCACAACTTCTTCGGCGACGACACCTGCGACACGGACGGACCGGGCGACATCGCGAACGGCACCGTCGCCGACCCGTCGTTCCCCCGCCTCGACACCCTGGGCAACTACGGCGGCCCAACGAGAACCCACGCCCTGCTGCGCGGCAGCCCCGCGATCAACAAGGGGCAGGGCTGCCCGAAGCGCGACCAGCGCGGCTACCAGCGCAAAGGACGCTGCGACATCGGGGCGTTCGAGTTCGGCGGCAAGGCGAAGAAGCGGAAGAGATAGCCGCCTGCGGGCGGCGCACGGGCGCGGGCCGCATGCCGGCGCCCGCGCGGCGCCCTAGGCTGCGGCCATGAGCCGCAATCCGGATCGCCTGAAGTACTGGGGCTGGGGGCGCGAATCGCAGGCTCCCTCAGCCGCCGATGTGGAGGCCCTCGCGCCGCTCGTGCGCGATCGGATCGGCCTGGATCCCCAGCCCGTCGAGGAGCCCGTGACGCTCGAGGCGATCGAGCTGCCGCCCCCGCGGGTCGCGCCGCCGGCGAGCCTCGCCGGGCTCGTCACGAACGACCGCTACGAGCGCGTCTCACGAGCGCTCGGCAAGGCGTACCGCGACATCGTGCGCGGATTGCGTGGCCAGTTCGAGCACGCGCCGGATCTGGTCGCCATGCCGCGCTCGGAGGCGGACGTCGGCCGCGTGCTCGACTGGTGCGCCGAGCAAGGGCTGGCCATGATCCCGTTCGGCGGCGGCACTTCGGTGGTCGGCGGGGTCGAGCCGCGCCTGCCGCGTGAGTACCCGGGCGTCGTCACGCTCGATCTGCGCGGGCTCAATCGTGTGCTGGAGATCGATGAGGTATCGCGCGCGGCGCTGATCGAGGCGGGCGCGACCGGCCCGGGGCTCGAGGAACAACTCCGCGAACGGGGCTACACCCTGCGCTGCTTCCCGCAATCGTTCGAGTTCTCGACGCTGGGCGGTTGGATCGCAACGCGCGCCGGCGGCCACTTCGCCACCCGCCTCACGCATATCGACGACATGGTCGAGTCGATCCGGGCGCTCACGCCCAGCGGGACATGGGAGAGCCGGAGGCTTCCGGGGTCGGGGGCCGGGCCGAGCCCCGACCGCCTGCTCCTCGGCTCCGAGGGGATCCTCGGCGTGATCACTCGCGCCTGGGTGCGCGTGCTCGAGCGCCCGCGCTTCCGGGCCTCCTGCCCGGTCGCGTTCGCCGACTTCCGAGCGGGGGTCGAGGCCGTCCGCGAGCTCGTCCAGTCCGGGCTCGATCCGGCGAACTGCCGCCTGCTCGACCACACCGAGGCGCTGATCTCCGGCGCCGGCACGGGCGAGCACGCCCTGCTCATGCTCGGCTTCGAGTCGGCGCACTACGCGGTCGACGACAGGTTCAGCCTCGCGCTCGACATCGTCCGGGCGCACGGCGGCGATCCGGGCGAGGTCCGCACGAGCGGCGGCGCCGGGGACGACGCGAGCGGCGCCTGGCGGCAGGTGTTCCTGGCCGCGCCGTACTTGCGGGACTCGCTCATCCAGCTCGGCGTGCTCACCGAGACCTTCGAGACGGCGATCACCTGGGAGCGCTTCGCCGACTTCCACGCGACCGTCACCGAGGCGGCGCAGCGCGCGGCCGCCGAGGCCAGCGGGGCACCCGCGACGGGCCCTGGGTCACCGCGCATCGGCTGCCGCTTCACGCACGTCTACCCCGACGGCCCCGCCCCGTACTTCACGGTGCTCGCCCCGGCACGGCGCGGCGCGGAGGTCGAGCAGTGGGACGCGATCAAGGCGGCCGTGAGCGAGGCGATCATCGCGGCCGGAGGCACCATCACGCACCACCACGCCGTCGGGCGGGATCACCGTCCGTGGTACGAGCGCCAGCGTCCCGACCCGTTCGCCGCCGCCCTCACAGCCGCAAAGCGCGCGGTGGACCCCAACGCCCTGCTCAACCCCGGGGTCCTGCTCGAACCGCAGGGCTGATGCCGGCGGCCCGCCTCGGGGCCGCTACCAGTGGATGCCGCGCATGAGGTACGCGAACGCCAGCTGCTGCCGCGTGGCCTCATCCGACGCCGTCTGCTGAGCGGCCGCGCGCTCCTTGCGCTCGCCCCGCGCCGCCTCGGAGTCCGGGAACAGGTGGTAGGCGCTGTTGAGGATGTAGTCGACCGACCGCGGGTTGATCGCGTACAGGATCTGCCCGAGGTTGCCGAGCGGCGTCGCGATCCGCTTCGGCTTGTACATGATCGCCTCGCAGATCATGTCCGCCGCCTCGTCGGGCGTGATCGTCGGGAAGCGCTGGTACATCTTGGTCGGCGCGATCATCGGCGTGCGCACCAGCGGCATGTGGATCGTCGTGATGTGCACGTTGTCGTCGTAGATCTCCGACGCGATGCAGCGCGAGAACGCGTCGAGCGCCGCCTTCGAGGCGACGTACGCCGAGAACCGCGGCGTGTTGGTCTGCACGCCGATCGAGCTGATGTTCACGATGTGGCCGGAGCGCCGCTCGCGCATCACCGGCAGCACCTTGAGGATCAGCCGGACCGCCCCGAAGTAGTTGAGCTGCATCGTGCGCTCGAAGTCGTGGAAGCGGTCGTATGAGAGCGCGATCGAGCGCCGGATCGAGCGCCCGGCGTTGTTGATCAGCACGTCCACGTGCCCGTGCTGCTCCAGCGCCTCGCTCGCCATCCGGTCGATGTCCTCCATGTCGGAGAGGTCGCACCGGTGGATGTAGGCGGTGCCGCCGCCCGCCTCGATCTGCTCCTTGGTGGCCTCGAGCTTCTCGGGCGTGCGCGCGACGAGCAGGACGATGCCGCCCGCGTCGGCGATCTTGACCGCCGCCGAGCGGCCGATCCCCGACGAGGCGCCGGTGACCATCACCACGCGCCCGCGCACGGCCTGTTCGAGCGAGTCGGTCCCTTGCAGCCTGCGCCCGACGCGAACGAGCTCGTCGGGGATCTGGTTGCCGATGATCTCGGCGAGCCCGCCGATCAGCCCGCGGCGCCCACGCGCGGCGCCGACGAGCGTGCGGTCGCGATACAGGTCGGGGTCGAGGTGGCGCTCCCAGTAGTCCCAGAGCTTGCCCGCGTACGCCTCGAGCGGCGGCACGGAGATGTCCGTCCCCGCGAGCGCCGCTTGCGTGCGGCGCGAGTCGAACTGCGTCGGCCAGTTGATGTAGACGAGCACGGCCGGGGGGATCCCGAAGTCGGCGAGCACCCGCTCCGCGGCGACCCGCAGGAACGGCACGCCGCTGATCGCCGCCCGCAGGACGGGCTCGAGCGCCTCGGTCGCGACCGCCGGCACCTGGACCGTCGACTCGGGCGCGTGGGCCGCCCGGGCGAAGATGTCGATGACCTCGCCCGCGGTGTGCGGGTTCGGGTCGGTGAGGTGAAACGCCTGGCCGTCGAGGCCGTCCTGGTGCGCGATGTGGTCCAGCGCGCGGACCACGAAGTCGACCGGGACGATGTTCACCTCGCGACCCTGCACGCCGAGCATGGGCGCCCACTGCGGAACGGCGTTGCGGATGCGGCGGATCAGCTTGAAGAAGTAGTAGGGCCCGTCGACCTTGTCCATCTCGCCGGTCTCGGAGTTGCCGACGACGATCCCCGGCCTGTACACGCGCCAAGGTCGCGGGCACTCGTTGCGCACGACCGCCTCGGACTCGTGCTTCGTCCGGAAGTAGGGGTTGGTGTCGAGGTTCTGCGCCTCCTCGAACATGTCCTCGCGCCACACGCCCTCGTACAGGCCGGCCGCGGCGATCGAGCTGACCATGTGCACGCAGCCCGCCTCGACCGCCTCGGCGAGCTCGACCATGTGCCGGGTGCCCTCGACGTTCGCGACGCGCTGGGACTCGGCGTCAGCGGTGACGTCGTAGATCGCGGCGAGGTGGAAGAGGTGGTCGACCTGGCCCCGCAGGCGCTCGAGGTCCTCGTCGCTCACCCCGAGGCGGGGCTGGGAGAGGTCCCCGATGATGGGCACGACCCGCTCGGGGTCGGCGCCCCAGCGGCTGAGCAGCTCCTCGAGCCGCCCGCGCGAGCCCTCGCGGACCAGCACGAAGATCGTGCCGTCGCGGCGCAGAAGCAGCTCAACGAGGTTTCGTCCGATGAATCCGGTGGCGCCGGTGACGAAATAGCTCAACGCTTCTCCTCCTCGATCTCAAGCCGCGTGCCCAATGCCCACCCTCCGCTGACCCTACACTGGATGCGAAGGGCTAAGCGAAGGAAGCCTCGAGTGTCTTTCCGCATCACCCAGGACCCAGGAGACCCCGGCTCCGACCGGGTCTCGTCGGGGAGCCTGGGCGGCGTCGAAAGCCAGCTCGAGCGCCGACTTCTGCGCGACGGCGTCCAGGTGATCGCGCGCGGCACGCTGGTCTGCCCTGAGTGCGAACTGCCGCAGCCCGCGAGCCCCGCCGTCCGCGCCGCCCAACCGATCACTTGCTCGTGGTGCGGGCACACCGCGCCCGCGCGCGAGCTGCTGCGGACCGGTGCGTCAGGCGCCCCCGCGAGCGCCGCCCGACTCGTCGCGCGCCTGGGGTAAGGCGCCCGCGGACTTGCGCAACGCCGTGCCCGCAGGGGTGTTTGCGAAGTGCCGAGAGGTGAATAAGAGCATGCGAGAAGTGACGCGATCAGCGCCGGAATTCCCCACGTCATACACTCATCCCGATTGCTTTGAATGGCGGGTGCTGACGAATGACTGAAGAGGGCATTGTCGAGGTGCAAATGCCCCAAATGGGGGAATCCGTCACCGAGGGGACGGTTCTCGAATGGCACGTCTCCGAGGGCGAGGCGATCAACGAGGGCGACACGCTCGTTGAGGTCTCGACCGACAAGATCGACGCCGAGGTCCCGGCCCCCGCGACGGGCGTCGTAACCAAGATCCTCGCGCAGCCCGACGACACGGTTCAGGTCGGCCAGGCGCTCGCGCAGATCGATCCGAACGGCGCCGCGGCCGGCGAGAGCGACGGCGGCGCGCCCGTGCAGGAGCAGGCCGCCGAGGAGTCCGACGAGCGCAAGGATTCCGCCTTTGTCGAAGGCGGCGGCGAGGGCGACGCCGACATCGGCGACAAGTCCGCGGGCTCGACCACCTCGCAGCCCGGCCAGGTCGAGACGCCGCTCGCCGGTTCAGACGATGCCGGCGATGGCGGCGGCGAGAGCGGCGAGGCGATCGAGATCGCGATGCCCGAGATGGGCGAGTCGGTCACCGAGGGCACCGTGCTCGAGTGGCACGTCGCGGAGGGCGACGCGATCGCCGAGGGCGACACGGTCGTGGAGGTCTCGACCGACAAGATCGACGCCGAGGTGCCCGCGCCCGCATCGGGCACGATCACGAAGCTTCTGGTGCAGCCCGACGACGTCGTCGCCGTCGGCCAGCCGCTCGCCGAGATGGCGGTCGGCGAGGCACCCGCCGCCGGGGACGGCGCCAAGGCAGCGAGCGCTGCCGCGCCGGCCCAGCAGGCCCAGCCCGCGGCCACGGGCAGCGAGGAGCACCGCGCCTCGCCCATCGCCCGCCGCGCCGCCGCGGCCGCCGGCGTGGATCTGGGCTCCGTGAAGGGCAGCGGCCCGGGCGGCAAGGTCGTCAAGGCCGACGTGCTCGCGGCCGCCGAGTCCAACGGCGCGGGCCCCACGGCCACCGCCGGTGAGACGAAGCCGCTGCGCGGACCCGCCGCGATGCTCGCCCAGGCCATGAACGAGAGCCGGCAGATGCCGACGGCGACCTCTTACCGCACGCTGCCCGTCGACACGCTCGACGCGAAGCGCAAGGCGCTCAACGGCGAGCTCTCCTCGCGGGGGCTCAAGGTCTCGTTCACCCACCTGATCGCCTGGGCCATCGTGCAGGCCGCCAAGGAGTGGCCCGTCATGACGCGCACCTACAGCGAGATCGACGGCAAGCCGCACGTCACCGTCAACGCCGGCGTCAACCTCGGCATCGCTGTCGACGTGGAGCGCAAGGACGGCTCGCGCTCCCTGCTCGTGCCGTGCATCAAGGCCGCGGATCAGATGGACTTCGCGACCTTCCACTCGCGCTACGAGGAACTGATCTCGAAGACGCGCGAGAACAAGCTCACGGCCGACGATTTCCAGGGCACCAACATCACCCTGACCAACCCCGGCGGGATCGGAACCGTCGCCTCGGCGCCGCGCCTGTTGAGCGGCCAGGGCACCATCGTCGCCGTCGGCTCGATCGCCTACCCGGCGGAGTGGGCGCACGCCCCCGCCGAGAAGATCCGCATGCTCGGCATCTCGAAGGTGACGACCATGTCGTCCACCTACGACCACCGGATCATCCAGGGCGCCGAGTCCGGCTCGTTCCTGCGGCGTGTCGACCAGCTCCTGCAGGGCGAGGACTCCTTCTACGAGCAGGTGGCGGCCGAGCTCGGCGTCCCCGAGCGGCCCGTCGCCAACGCGCACCCCGCCTCGGCCTCCGCCCCGCCGCTGCAGGGCGCGAGCTCCGCCGACGCGCCGAGCGGCGCGGTCGTGCAGACCACGCCCGACCGCGAGCTGCTGCAGGCGGTGCAGGCGGCCACCTCGCTGCTCAAGGCGTTCCGCACGCACGGCCACCTCGCCGCGCACGTCAACCCGCTGAACGACGAGCCCAAGGGCGACCCCGCGCTCGAGCCCGAGAACGTCAACCTCACGCCCGAGCTCATGTCGCGGATCCCGGCGTCGATTTTGCGGATCGGCGTCGAGGGCGAGACGCTGCTCGAGGCGCTGCCGCGGATGCGCGAGGCCTACTGCGGCACGATCGCCTACCAGATCGAGCACCTCTCCTCCCACCAGCAGCGCGTCTGGCTGCGCGACATGATCGAGACGGGCGCGCACCGCAAGCCGCTGAGCGAGGATGAGAAGCGGTCCCTGCTGGGCCGGCTCACCGAGGTCTTCCACTTCGAGCGCTTCCTGCAGAAGACCTACCTCGGCCAGAAGATGTTCTCGATCGAGGGGCTCGACGTCGTCGTCCCGATGATCGACGAGCTCGTGAGCGCCGCCTCGAAGAACGGCGCCGAGGAGGTCGTGATCGGCATGGCCCACCGCGGCCGCCTGAGCGTGCTCGCCCACAACCTCGGGCGCTCCCCGGAGTCGATCATGGCCGAGTTCGAGGGCGCCAAGGCGCTCGACCGCGTGAAGGCGATCGCGGCGATCCCGCACTCGGGCACCGGCGACGTGAAGTACCACTACGGCGCCGAAAACCTCTTCACGACCGAGGATGGCAACGAGATCCGGGTCCGGCTCTACCCGAACCCGTCCCACCTCGAGTTCGTGGATCCGGTCGTCACGGGCGCGGCCCGCGCCTCGCAGACCGAGCATTCGGGGCCCAAGCTCCATCACGACCCGAAGAGCGCGGTGCCCCTGCTGCTGCACGGCGACGCCGCCTTCCCGGGCCAGGGCGTCGTGGCCGAGACCCTGAACCTGCAGTCGATCAACGGCTACTCGACGGGCGGGACGATCCACATCATCACCAACAACCAGGTTGGCTTCACCACGGACCCACACGAAGGCCGCTCGACGCCTTACGCGGGCGACCTCGCCAAGGGCTTCAACTGCCCGCTGATTCACGTGAACGCCGACGACCCGGAGGCGTGCATCGCGGCGATGCGCCTGGCGATGGCCTACCGCGAGCGCTTCGGGCGTGACGTGGTGATCGACGTGATCGGCTACCGCCGCTACGGCCACAACGAGACCGACGAGCCCGCGTACACGCAGCCGAAGATGGCGGCGAAGATCAAGGCTCACCCGCCGGTCTCCGAGATCTACGCCGAGCAGCTCGTCAAGGAGGGCATCGTCACGCCCGACGACGTCGAGGCCGACGCGAAGCGCCGCCTCGAGGAGCTCTCGCGGGCCCACAAGGACCTCCGCGCGAAGATGGAGTCCGGCGACTACGAGGACCCGACCTCGACGCACATCGGCACGGGCGAGCTCGACCGCACGCGCTCGCCGGAGGTCGAGACCGCGGTCCCCGACCGCAGGTTGCGCGAGCTCAACGAGCAGCTCATCCGCGTGCCGGACAGCTTCACCATTCACCGGAAGCTGCGCAAGCCCCTCGATCGGCGCCGGGAGATCCTCGAGGAGGGCCCGATCGAGTGGGGCCACGCCGAGGCGCTCGCCTTCGCGTCGCTGCTCACCGAGGGCACGCACATCCGCCTGACCGGGCAGGACTCCGAGCGCGGCACGTTCTCGAACCGCCATCTCGTCCTCCACGACGAGAAGACCGGGCTCAAGTACGCGCCGATCCAGAACCTGGAGGGCGCGCTCGCCCCGTTCGAGATCCACAACAGCCCGCTGTCGGAGGCCGCGTGCCTGGGCTTCGAGTACGGCTACTCGGCCGCGTCGCCGGAGAGCCTGATCCTCTGGGAAGCCCAGTTCGGCGACTTCGCCAACTCGGCGCAGGTGATCATCGACAGCTTCATCGCCGCCGGCGAGGCCAAGTGGGGCCAGACCACGCGACTCACCCTGCTTTTGCCCCACGGCTACGAGGGCTCGGGCCCCGAGCACTCGAGCGCGCGGATCGAGCGCTTCATCCAGCTCGCCGCCGAGGGCAACATGCGGCTCGCGAACCCGACGACCGCCGCGCAGTACTTCCACCTGCTGCGTCGCCAGGCGCGGATCGCCAAGCCGCGGCCGCTTGTCGTCTTCACGCCCAAGGGCCTGCTGCGCCTACCGGCCGCGAGCTCGAAGCTCGCCGATCTCACCAGCGGCACCTTCCAGTTCGTGCTCGACGACCCGCGCGCCGCGGGCCGTGAGGAGCAGATCACCCGGCTCGTGCTCTGCTCGGGGAAGATCTACTACGACATGGACTCGCATGAGCGCCGCGAGCAGGCGGACTCGGTTGCGATCTCCAGGGTCGAGCTGCTCTACCCGTGGCCGCGCGACCAGATCCAGACGATCATCTCGCGCTACCCGAACCTGCGCGAGATCCTCTGGGTCCAGGAGGAGCCCAAGAACATGGGCGCCTGGAGCGTGATGGCGCGGCGCATGCCCGAGCTGGTTCCGGAGGGCGTCCGCTTCGGCTACGTCGGACGCCCGCAGCGCGCGAGCCCGAGCGAGGGCTACCCGGCGGCGCACCGCTCCGAGCAGGAGCGGATCGTGCTCACCGCCCTCTCGGTCTAGGAGACGAGATTGCCGAAGCGCCCGCGACACGCGGGCGCTTCTCTTCCTTCCAGGGCCGGCAAGGGCGGCAACGTGGCTAGCTTTCGGGTGCATGGAGACCCGAGCCGACCCCGCCCCGCCGGCGTCCGCGCCGGAGCGCCCCAGCGATGTGCTGCGGCGGCCCAAGCCCGGGCCGCTGTTTCGGCTGGTGAAGATCGCGTCGTGGATCGAGCTGGCGCTGTTTGCGATCCTCCTCGTCGTCTGGCTGGGCCCGGGCATGGAGCACGCGACCTTCTACGCGGGCATGGCGCACGGGATCGGCTTCATCGTGCTCGCGCTCTTGATCTGGGTCGCCGTCCTGCGCCGCGAGGCCCCCTACACCCTGCTCGCCGCGACGCTGACGCCCGTCGGACCGGTGGGCAGTGTCATCGCGATCGAGATCATCGAGCGCCGCCACCGGGGATCCGCTTAGGGACAACGCCCCTGCAAGCGGGGGGTGAGTTCGCTGTTCGGGGTGGGGGTGGAACCGCTATTGACACGGCGTGCGCGCATAGGCAAGAATGGGCGCGACCCGCGCAGGGAGCGAGTAAGGGACTTATGAGGCTCGTCCCCGGCCAGTCCCGCCTCCGGGGGCGATCGCGTCGGCATCCCTCCCTGGCTACCGACGCGCAAGGCGGCGGCGCGGGCCGTGTGGACCCCCTGCCTCCCACGGCCCCGCCCCGCCTTCTTCTTTTCGGCGCCTGCAAAGCGGGGGCTCGCGGTCGCCGATGGCGAGCCCTGCTTTTCGCCGCCTCCGCGTTCGGTGCTTCAGGTGCCGAGCACGAAACCACGCGCCGCTATGAGCGAGGCGCGCGGTTTCGTCCCGCGCTGGCAGCTCGTAGCTGGGCTACCGCAGCTCGCGCAGCACCCTGTGGAGGATTCCACCGTGCTGGAAGTAGCGGACCTCGTTCGGCGTGTCCAGGCGCACCGTGGCATCGAACTCGATCGGGTCGCCGTTCTCGCCGCTGGCCTTCACGCGGACGGTGCGGCGCTCGGAGGTGGGCTTCTCGAGGGCTTCCTCGACGCCGTCGATGTCGATCGTCTCCTCGCCGGTGAGGCCGAGCGAGTCGGCCGACTCGCCGTCCGGGAACTGCAGGGGCAGAACGCCCATGCCGATCAGGTTCGAGCGGTGGATGCGCTCGAAGCTCTCCGCGAGCACCGCGCGGACGCCGAGCAGGCGGGTGCCCTTGGCGGCCCAGTCGCGGGAGGAGCCGGAGCCGTACTCCTTGCCGCCGATCACCACGAGCGGGACGCCCTCGTCCGCGTACTTCATGGCGGCGTCGTAGATCGCCATCTCCTCCCCGTCGGGGAAGTGGCGCGTGTAGCCACCCTCGCGCTCGACGAGGCGGTTGCGCAGGCGCACGTTCGCGAACGTGCCGCGCATCATCACCTCGTGGTTGCCGCGCCGTGAGCCGTAGGAGTTGAAGTCGCGGACCTCAACGCCCTGCTCGATCAGCCAGCGACCCGCGGGCGAGTCCTTCTTGATCGCGCCGGCCGGCGAGATGTGATCGGTCGTCACCGAGTCGCCGAGCAGGGCGAGCACCCGGGCGCCGCGCACCGGCTCGACCGGCGGCAGCTCGGACGAGATGCCCTCGAAGAACGGCGGCCGCTGCACGTACGTCGACTCCGGCGGCCAGGAGTAGCGGTCGCCGGACGGCGTATCGAGCTCGCGCCAGCGCTCGTCGCCGGTGAACACGTCGGCGTAGTTCTTCTTGAACATGTCCGCGCGCACCGCGTCCTCGACCGTCTTCTTGATCTCCTCGGAGCTCGGCCAGATGTCGCTCAGATAGACCGGCTCGCCGTTGGAGTCCTCACCCAGGGGCTCCGTCGTGATGTCGACGTCCATCCGGCCCACGAGCGAATAGGCGACACAGAGCGGCGGCGAGGCCAGGTAGTTGTTGCGCGTGTCGGGGTTGATGCGGCCCTCGAAGTTGCGGTTGCCCGACAGCACCGAGCAGACGACCAGGTCGTGCTCGTTGACGGCCTTCGAGATCGCTTCCGGCAGCGGCCCCGAGTTGCCGATGCAGGTCGTGCAGCCGTAGCCCACCAGGTGGAAGCCCAGCTCCTCGAGGTACGGGGTGAGACCGGCCTGCTCGAGGTAGTCGGTCACCACGGTCGAACCGGGGGCCAGTGACGTCTTGACCCACGGCTTCGGCCGCAGGCCGCGCTCGGCGGCCTTCTTCGCCAGGAGGCCGGCGCCGATCATCACGCTCGGGTTGGAGGTGTTCGTGCAGCTGGTGATCGCGGCGATCACGATCCGCCCGTGGTCGATCTCGACCTCGGTCCCGTCCTCGAGCGTCACCGGGATCGGCTTCGCCTTGCGCTCGCTCGTCGCCGTTCCGGTGACCGCCGGCTCCGGCTTGTCGGCGGGGTCGCTGTGATCCTCGCCGGGAGGATCGGAAGCCGGGAAGCTGGCCCGGACGGTGTGGTCGTATATGCCGTTGGCAGGCGCCTCTCCGAGCAACCCGGCAGCCTCCGGGTCGAACTCCGCCAGCGACTCGAGGAACGCGGCCTTCGCTTCGGTGAGGGCGATCCGGTCCTGCGGGCGCCGGGGGCCGGCGATCGAGGGCTCCACGTCGCCCAGGTCGAGCTGGAGGTTCTCCGAGAAGGTCGGGGTCTCCGACTCCTCGGTGTGGAACATCCCCTGCTCGCGCGCGTACGCGTCGACCAGCTCGATCAGCTCGGTGGGCCGGCCCGTGAACTCCAGGTAGCGCAGCGTCTCGGCGTCGACCGGGAAGATCGCACACGTCGAGCCGAACTCCGGCGACATGTTGCCGATCGTCGCGCGGTCGGCGAGGCCGAGCGTGTGCAGGCCGGGGCCGTGGAACTCGACGAACTTGCCGACGACGCCACGCTCGCGGAGCATCTCCGTGACCCTGAGAACGAGGTCGGTGGCGGTCGCCCCCTCGCGCAGCTCGCCCGACAGCTCGAAGCCGACCACCTGCGGCAGCAGCATCGAGATCGCCTGGCCCAGCATCGCGGCCTCCGCCTCGATCCCGCCCACGCCCCAGCCAAGCACGCCGAGGCCGTTGATCATGGTCGTGTGCGAGTCGGTCCCGACGAGGGTGTCGGGATACGCCTGGAGCACGCCGTCGACCTCGTGCTCGAACACGACCTTGCCCAGGTACTCCAGGTTCACCTGGTGGCAGATGCCGGTCGCCGGCGGCACGACCCGGAAGTTGTCGAAGGCCTGCTGGCCCCAGCGCAGGAACGCGTAGCGCTCGCCGTTGCGCTCGTAGTCGCGGTCGGCGTTGATGTCAAAAGCGCGCGGGTTGCCGAAGGCGTCCACCTGGACCGAGTGGTCGATGACGAGATCGACGGGGACCAGCGGGTTGATCCGGCTCGCGTCGCCGCCCAGCTCCTCCATCGCGTCGCGCATGGCGGCGAGGTCGACGATCGCGGGCACCCCGGTGAAGTCCTGCATGAGCACGCGGGCCGGGGTGAAGGGGATCTCAACCGACGGCTCGGCCTTCGCGTCCCAGCTGGCGATCGCTTCGACGTCCTGCGCGGTGACCGACTCACCGTCCTCGAGGCGCAGCACGTTCTCGAGCAGAACCTTGATCGAGTAGGGGAGCCGGGCGACGTCGAAGCGCTGCTGGAGCGCGTCGAGTCGGAAGATCTCGTACTGCCGGCCGGAGACGTCGAGTGTGGCGCGGGCGCCGAAGCTGTCTTTGCTCATAACCCCAGTATTCCCCGAAACGCGACCGATGTGTGGAAAGGGCTAGGAAAAGCGGAGAATCACCGCTTGTCGGTCTGGTTCGCGGCGACCGCGTCGGCGACCTTGACGGCGCCCGCGGCCCGCGCCAGGCGCCCGGCGAGCTCGGGCCAACGCGCGGCAAACCGCGCCGCGGCGCGCTGGCGCAGCGGCGCGACCGCGATCTCGGCGCGGTCGCGTTCGACGGCGGCGACCACCGCGTCGGCGACCTGCTGCGGCGTTCCGGTGCCGCCGATCGCCGGCGCCTTGGCACCCGAGTCGGCGAACATGCCCGCCTCGCGGATCAAGCCCGGGAGGACGACCGAAGCGCTGAGCGGCGTGTCGCGCAGATCCTCACGCAGCCCGAGGGCGAACCCCCGCAGCCCGAACTTCGTGCCCGCGTAAAGCGACGCGCGCGCCGTTGCCGCGATGCCGTTGAGCGACGAGATGTAGACGAAGTGCCCTCGCCCGCGCGCCCGCATGGGTTCGAGCAGCGCGTGGGTCATCAGAATGGGAGCCTCCAGGTTCACGCGGAGGGCCCGCTCGATGTGCTCCCGGGTCATGCCCTCAAGCCGCCCCGACGCCGGCAGCCCCGCGTTCGCCACCAGCACGTCCAGCGGCCCCGCCTCCTCGAGCAGCCGCAGGGCCGCGCCGGGCTCGGCGAGGTCGCTGACGAGCGCGCGATGCCCCTGGCCGGGAAGCCCCGCGGCGAGCGCCTCCAGCTCGGCGCCCTTGCGCGAGCTCAAGATCAGGCGCGCGTCGCGCGCGGCGAGCGCCGTAGCGATGGCGCGGCCCAGTCCCCCGGTTGCGCCCGTCAGCAGAACGGTGGCTCCAGCGAGCTTCATCGCGCCGGAACGTACCAGCGCGCGGCAAGGCGATACCCCTCGTCCGCCTGACGCCCGCCCCGCGCGGGCGGGGTAGGCTGCCGCCCGCATGAGGCTCTACGTCTGCTGGACCACCAT
Source organism: uncultured bacterium (assembly GCA_965652565.1). Lineage (GTDB taxonomy): Bacteria > Actinomycetota > Thermoleophilia > Solirubrobacterales > 70-9 > RSA11. The sequence continues at coordinate 52,110 of CBFGWL010000004.1, read as the reverse complement.
CCAGACGCCCCGGCCGGGCGGGCATCCGTGCGCCAACGCCCACCAAGCCCTGCGCAAGGCCGGCTATGACCCGGAGGTCGTCAAGGTGCGCGGCCTCGGCGTCGGCCCCAAGGCGCTGCACTGGATGACCGACGGGCGCCGCGAGGTCGAGAAGCTCTCGGGCCAACGCGCCGTGCCCGTGCTCGTCACGGATGCCGGCGAGGTGATCTCCGGATCACAGCGGATCGTCGAGTGGGCGGAGAACAACCCGGCCTGAGGACCGCGGTTGTAAGCCCTTTCTAAGCGATTGTGAGCAGTTCTTTGCAAACCGCCTTGCAATCCGCTAGCCTCTTCGCGTCCTGAAAACCGGTAAGCCGAGTCCCCATGACGGGGAACGGGGGAACCGAATTCTGGGGCTAACTCGTTTCGCTGGGGAACGAGGGCGCGACTCCTTTGCGTGCCAGCCCGTCAGCTAACCCCGTAGGCGCATCGACAAGGAGACTGGTTCGTTTTGAAATCCGAACACAACCGCAAGGGGCCGCGTAGAGCGCGAGCGCTCGCCCTCCTCACCGGCGTGGCCCTCATGGCGATCGGCGGCGGGACCGCCATCGCGGCTAGTGGCGGAGTAGGCGCGAACGGTGGAGGCAATGGGGCCACCGTTCCGGGGAGCAAGGCGAAGCTCCGGCCCAACGGGAAGGCCGTGCCACCGGCGAACGCGCCGGCGCGGGTCAAGCGAGCGATCCGCGCGGCCAACAAGATCGTCGGCAAGCCCTACAAGTGGGGAGGCGGTCACGCCCGCTGGAAAGACAACGGCTACGACTGCTCCGGCGCCGTGAGCTACGCGCTCGGCAAGCCTGGGGCGAAGCTGCTCAAGCGTCCGATGCCCTCCGGGAGCTTCCGCAACTGGGGCAAGAAGGGCAAGGGCAAGTGGATCACGGTCTACGCCAACGGCGGCCACGCCTTCGCGGTGATCGCCGGCCTGCGCTTCGACACGTCGCAGACGCCCGGCAACGGCCCCGGCTGGAGCCGCAACATCAAGGCGGGCTTCAGGAACGTGGCCCGCAACACCGCGCGGCACAAGGGCCGCTTCTAGGTCCACCGGAAGGACCGCAAACGTTTGCAAGGGCGCGCTCCGCAAGGGGCGCGCCCTTTTTTGTCGCCGCTACTTTCAGACGCCATGCGCGCTGGCGTCAAGGCCGGAATGCCGGTGGCGATCGCCACCTTCCTGATCGCGATCTCGTTCGGCGTGCTCGCTCGCCCCGTGATGGGCACGGTCGCCCCCATCGTGATGTCCGCCCTGGTCTTCGCGGGCTCCGCGCAGTTCGCCGCCCTCGCGGTGCTCACCGCCGGCGGCGGGCCCGGGGCGGCGATCGCGGCGGGCATCCTGATGAACGCCCGCTTCGCGCCCATGGGCGTCGCCCTCGCGCCGTCCCTCAGAGGGGGGATCCTGCGCCGGGGCTTGATCGGCCAGACGATGATCGACGCCTCGTGGGCGATGGCGATTCGCGACGGCGGTCGGTTCGATCCGGCCTTCATGATGGCCGCGACGCTGCCCAACTACATCGGCTGGGTGGTGGGCACCGCGATCGGCGTGTTCGCAGGCGAGCTGATCGGCAACCCTGACGACCTCGGGTTGGATGCCGCCTTTCCCGCGTTCTTCCTGGCGCTCTTGATCGGCGAGGCGCAGCGAGGGCGGCTCGCCGTGGTCGTGGGCGCCGCGGCCGTGGTGATCGCGCTCGCGCTGACGCCCTTCACCCCGCCCGGTGTGCCGATCATCGCCGCGTGCCTGGCCGCGCTGGTCGGGCTGACGAGATGGGCCGAGCGCGACTGGGAGCCGGTGGCTCTGGAGAAGGAGGGCGCATGAACGACGCCTGGATCACGATCGTCGCGCTGATCGTCGCCACCGCCGCAATCAAGGCCTCGGGCCCGGTCCTGATCGGGGGCCGACCGCTGCCCGCGCCGATCATGCGGACGATCGCGCTGATGGCGCCCGCGCTGCTCTCCGCCCTCGTGTTCACGCAGACGTTCACGGAGACCGACGGCGATCTGACGCTCGACGAGCGCGTCCTGGGCGTCGCGGCAGCCGGCGGCCTGCTCATGGTCCGTCGCAACGCCCTGCTCGGCGCGGTCGTCGTGGGCGCCGCCGTCGCCGCGCTCGCCCGAGCCCTATGACGGCCGACGGCCGCTTCGCGCCCTCGCCCACCGGCGAGCTGCACGTCGGCAACCTGCGGACGGCGCTGCTCGCCTGGCTCTTCGCCCGATCGCAGGGGGCCCGGTTCCTCGTGCGCATCGAGGACCTCGACGAGGGCCGTGTCCGCGAGCGCTACGTCGCGGAGCAGCTCGACGATCTGCGGGCGATCGGGCTCGACTGGGACGAGCGCCCGGTCCGCCAGTCCGAGCGCCAGGAGTTGTACGCCGAGGCGCTCGCCCGGCTGCAGCGCGACGAGCTGACCTACCCATGCTTCTGCTCCCGCCGCGAGATCCGCGAGGCCGCCTCAGCGCAGCACGGCGAGGATGCGGAGCTCGTCTACCCCGGCACCTGCGCGCGGCTAGCGGCGAGCGAGGCGCAGCGGCGTATCGACGCAGGCGAGGCCCACGCCGTGCGGCTGCGCGCCGAAGGCGCCGTCGTAGCCGCGACCGACCGCCTGCACGGCGAGATCACCCGGACCGTGGACGACATCGTGCTCGTGCGCCGCGACGGCGCCTTCGCCTACAACCTCGCGGTCGTCGTCGACGACGCGGCCCAGGGGATCGGGGAGATCGTGCGCGGCGACGACCTGCTCTCCTCAACGCCGCGCCAGGCTCTGCTCTACGACCTGCTCGGCCACGAGCGCCCCGCCTGGGCGCACGTCCCGCTGGTCCTGGGCCCCGATGGCCGGCGCCTCGCGAAGCGCCACGGGGCCGTCACCCTGCGCGACCTCCGGGCCCTGGGGACGTCGCCGGCGCAGGTAGTGGCGATGCTGGCAGAGTCACTGGGGCTCGCCGACCCGGGCGAGGAGGCCACCGCTGCGGACCTCGTCGCCCGGTTCGACCCAGCCCGCCTGCCGCGGGAGCCGTGGGTGCTCGAGCCGCCCGCCCCGCGGGACGCGTCGGAGCCGGCCTAGCTCGCCGGGAGATCCTGGACCGCCCGGTAGCCCTCTTGAATCGCCGCGTGCGCCCTACTCCAGGTTGATCATCACGTGCTTGATCTCGGTGTAGTCCTCGACGGAGTACATCGACATGTCCTTGCCGTAGCCGGACTGCTTGTAGCCGCCGTGGGGCATCTCCGAAGCCATCGTGATGTGGTTGTTCACCCACACGGCGCCGAAGCGCAGCGCGTTCGTGACGCGGAGCGCGCGCCCGATGTCGCGCGTCCAGACCGAGGCCGCGAGCCCGTAGCGGGTGCCGTTCGCCCACTCGATCGCCTTCTGCTCGTCGTCGAAGCGCTGGACGGTCATGACCGGCCCGAAGATCTCGTTCTGGACCATCTCGTCGTCTTGCTTCAGGTTCGCGACCACGGTCGGCTCGAAGAAGAAGCCGGGCAGCTCCGGCGCCTTGCCACCGGTGACGACCTCGGCGTGCGAGGGCTTGCGCTCGATGAAGCCACCCACGCGCTCGCGCTGGCGCTCGGAGATCACGGGCCCGAGCGTCGTGTCGGGATCGTTGAGGTCGCCCATCTTGTAGCCCTTCGCCTCGTCGGCGAGCCCCGCCACGACGTCGTCGTAGACCTTCGACGAGGCGAGGATGCGCGTTGCCGCCGTGCAGTCCTGCCCAGCGTTGAACAGGGCGGTCGCCGCGATGAACTCGAGCGTCGCCTCCATGTCGACGTCGTCGAAGACGATCACCGGCGCCTTGCCGCCGAGCTCGAGGTGCACGCGCTTGAGGGTGTTCGAGGCCTCGCGCGCGATCCACTTCCCGGTCTCGGGCGAGCCGGTGAGCGAGACGAAGTCGACGTCGTCGTGCCGGACGAGCGCCGCGCCGGCGGTGTCGCCGTGACCGGAGATGACGTTGAACACGCCCGGCGGGAAGATCTCGGCGGCGATCTCCGCGAGCTTGAAGGTCGAGAGCGGCGTGTTCTCGGCCGGCTTGAGCACGGTCGTACAACCCGCGGCGAACGCCGGGCCGATCTTCCACATCGCCATCATCAACGGGTAGTTCCACGGCGTGATCTGGGCGCAGACGCCGACCGGCTCACGCCGCACGTACGAGGTGTGGTTCTCCACGTACTCGCCAGCCGCCTTGCCCTCGAGGTTGCGCGCGGCGCCCGCGAAGAACCGCAGGTTGTCGGCGCACATCTCGAGCTCCTCGTCGATGAACGCCTGGCGCGGCTTGCCCGCGTCGGCCGACTCGAGGTCCGCGAACTCCTCGCCGTGCTCGAGGATCGCGTCGGCGAGCCGCAGCAGCATCTCGGAGCGCTCGCGCGGCGTGGTGCGCTGCCAGGTCTCGAAGGCCTTCTTGGCCGCCGCCACCGCGCGATTCACGTCCTCCTCGTTCGACAGCGGAGCTTGGGCGATCACCTCGCCGGTGGCCGGGTTGATGACGTCCTCGGTCTGCCCGTCGACGGGATCGACGAATTCGCCGTTGATGAAGTTCTGCAGCTTGGTCGCCGGACCGGCGGTGGTGGTCATCTGTCTTCGCTCTCCTCGTGTCGGTGTTTGTCCTGGTTCAAGGGGTCACCGGCGCCGTCAGTGCGGCGCCGTGGCGGACGCGGCCGCGGCGTTCGCGTTGCCGTCGACGACGCCGGCCGGCGCGTCCATACCGAGGGCCTCCTCGGGCGATAAGTAGTCGAAGCCTGTGTCGTGCGCCACGGCGGGGTGGGTCACGGCGCCAGCCGCGACGTTGATGCCCGGCCGCAGCCCGGGGTCGCGCCGCACCGCCTCGTCGAGCCCGTGGTCGGCGAGGGCGAGCACGTACGGGAGGGTCGCGTTGGTGAGCGCGTACGTGGAGGTGATGGGCACCGCGCCCGGCATGTTCGCGACGCAGTAGTGGATGATCCCGTCAACCTCGTAGGTCGGGTCGGAGTGGGTCGTGGGCCGCGACGTCTCGAAGCAGCCGCCCTGGTCGATCGCGACGTCCACCAGCACCGCGCTCGGCTTGAGCAGCTTGAGCTGCTCGCGCGTGATCACGTGCGGGGCCCGCGCGCCGGGAACCAGCGTGGCGCCGATCACCAGATCCACGGTCGGCAGGCGCTCCTCGATCGAGAGCGTCGAGCTGTACACCGTCGAGGCGCGGCCGGCGAACGCGATGTCGAGCTCACGCAGCCGATCGATGTTCGTGTCGTAGACGAAGACGTCGGCCTCCATCCCGATCGCGATGAATGCGGCGTTCATGCCCACCGCGCCGCCGCCGATGATCATCACGTTCGCGGGCGCGACGCCCGGCACCCCGCCGAGCAGGATGCCGCGGCCGCCAAGCGGCTTCTCGAGCATGAAGGCGCCGGCTTGCGTCGCGATCCGGCCCGCGATCTCGGACATCGGGGTGAGCAGCGGGAGGCGGCCGTTGCGATCCTCGACGGTCTCGTACGCCACGCAAGTCGCGCCGCACTCGCAGAGCGCCTTCGTGAGCTCAGGCGCCGGCGCCAGGTGTAGATAGGTGAAAAGCAGCGTCTCGGGACGCAGCATCGCCACCTCGGGAAGCTGGGGCTCTTTGACCTTGAGGACCAGGTCGGCCTCGCCGAAGACGTCCTCGGCGCTCGGCACGAGGCGCGCGCCCTGCGCCTCGAAGTCGGCATCTGAGATCGCGCTGCCCTCGCCGGCGCCCGCCTGGATCAGCACGTCGTGCCCGTGCTCGACCAGCTCCCGGACCCCGAGAGGGGTGAGCGCCACCCGGTACTCGTCGGCCTTGATCTCGGTAGGAACTCCAACCTTCATATCGCTCTCACTTCACGAGTTCGCGTGCTTGCAGTGCCAGCCAGAGCTCGATGCGGTCCGTCGCCCGTGAGAGGTCGCGGCCGGTGAGCTCCTCGATCTTCCGGATCCGGTAGCGGAGCGTGTGGCGGTGGCAGTAGAGCTGCCGCGCCGCGCGCTCCCAGTTCCCGTTGTTCTCGATGAACGCCTCGAGCGAGCGCAAGAGCTCGCCGCCGTACTCGCCCTCGCCGCGCTCGATGGGCTCGAGCAGGCCGTCGGCGTACAGGCGCAACGCCTCGTCGTCCTGCAGGGCGAGCAACAGGGTGAAGGCGCCGAGGTCGCGGTGCGAGGCGACGTCGGGCGCGTTGCCGTTCTCGGCGAAGGACGTCGCCTCGAGCGCGCAGCGCGCCTCGTGAAAGCCCCTGCGCAGCATGCCGACGCCCACCGGACGGCTCGCCGCCGCGCGGATCTCAGGCGCCGTCGGGCGCAGCGCGTCGCGGGCCGCGCGGGCGACCTCGATCGGATCGCGATCGCCCTGCACGACCGCGCATAGCAGCGGAGTGCCCGCGGCGGCGGTGGTCGCGACGAGGGCGGCCACTCCCTGGTCCGCGAGCGCCGACTCGAGGGCCTGTTCGGAGCCGCCCGGGTCGTCGAGCTCGAACACCAGGACGGCGCCCTGGTCGCGGATCCCGAACGGGCGCAGGCGGCCGCCGAGCTCCCCGGGCGTGAAGCGACCGCTGAGCAGGTCGGCCAGCAGATCGCCGGCCAGCCGCCGTTCGGTCTCGCGGACCACGCGTTCGCGCATGAGCTCCAAGCCGACGACGATCGACGCCTGACGCGCGATGAGGCGCTCGAACTCCCCGAGCGGCGGACGCTCGCTCACGACCACGAGCCAACCCGCTGCCGGCCTGCCCCGGCGCGCCGGCACGGGGACCGCGAGCGCCCGATCGCGCAGCGATGACTGGTCGGGCTCGAAAGCGGTGGGCGCCCGGCCCTGCGCGCCGACCTCGGCGAGCTCGGCCCCGAGCGCCTTCACGGTCGCCGGCGTCAACACGCCGCGCTGCGGGTGGCGCGCGACCTCGTCGCCCGCCCCGTCGAACACCAGCGCCGCCCCGCCGATCGCGCCCGCGATCGCCGCCGTGATCCCGCGCAGGCCGCCGTCCTCGATCACCAGGCGCTCGAGGCGCTCATGGATCTGCGCGCTGCGCTCGAGCAGGTCGTACTGCTCGTTCACGAGCGTCCGCGCCGCGCGCTCGGTAATCGCGATGAACGGCATCTCGTACGGGACCTCGAAGAGCGGCATGCCGGTCTCCTTGGCCGCCGCGACCAGGGAGTCAGGCACCTCGTTGTGGTCGAAGCCCGTGCCGAACCCGAGGCCGGCGACGCCGGCCCCGTCGAGCGCCTCCACGAATCGGCGCAGGTCCGCGTCGCTCGAGAGCCGGTACCCGGTGGTCAGGACCAGCTCGCCGCCGAGCAGCCACGGCGTCGGATCGGGGTGTTCGGTCGAGTGGACCCACCGCAGGCGACGCTCGCCGTTCTCGGCTCCGGCGACCAACTCGAGGCCGCAATCGGAAACCAGCGACGAGACGGTCAGCATCGTCCCGGCGGTGAGGTCGGGCGGGGGATTAGCCCCGCGCCTGGACCTTGTCCGCGGCCTCCTCGAGGACGGGTCGCAGCACCGACTCGATCTCCTCGAATTGCTCGCTGTCGCAGATGAGCGGTGGCGAAAGCTGGACGACGGGGTCGCCGCGATCGTCCGCGCGGCAGATCAGGCCGCGGCGGTAGAGCTCGCCGGAGAGGAACTCGCGGAGCAGCCACTCGGACTCCTCATCGTTGAAGCCCTCCTTCGTCTCCTGGTCCTTGACCAGCTCGATCGCGTGGAAGAACCCGGCGCCGCGGACGTCGCCCACGATGGGAATGTCGCGCAGGCCCTCGAGCATCCCGCGGAACTCCGCCTCGTGCTCGCGCACGTGGCCGCAGATGTCCTCGTTCTCGAAGATGTCGAGGTTTGCGAGCGCTGCGGCAGCGGCCACTGGATGCCCGGCGAAAGTGAACCCGTGCGTGAAGGAGTTCGTGCCCTCCGCGAACGGCTCATACAGCTTCTCGGAGGCGATCAGCGCGCCCATCGGGGCGTACGCGGAGGTGAGCCCCTTGGCCGTCGTGATCATGTCCGGCTGGAACCCGTAGCGCTCAGCGCCGAAGTAGTAGCCGAGGCGACCCCAGGCGCAGATCACCTCGTCCGAGATCATCAGGACGTCGTACTCGTCGCAGATCTCGCGCACGCGCTGGAAGTAGCCCTCCTGCGGCGTGAAGCAGCCGCCGGCGTTCTGGACCGGCTCCAGGATCACAGCGGCGACGGTCTCCGGCCCCTCGAACTCGATCCGCTCGGCGATCTTCTCGGCGGCCCAGAGCGGGTCGCGATCCTCCGGCCAGTGGTACGAGTTCGTGTTCGGCACGTGGCAGCCGCCGACCGCGAAGGGCTCGAAGGGGGCGCGCAGGGGGGTGATGCCGGTCGCCATGAGGCAGCCCATGCTGGTGCCGTGGTAGGCGACCTCGCGGGCGATCACCTTGTACTTCGTGCCCTTGCCCTTGATGCGGAAGTACTGGCGGGCGAGCTTGAACGCGGACTCAACTGCCTCGCTGCCGCCTGAGGTGAAGAAGACGTGATTGAGATCGCCGGGCGCGAGCTCAGCGACGCGCGCCGCGAGCTCGATCGCGCGCGGATGGGCGTAGCTCCAGTTGGTGGTGTAGTCGAGCTCGGCGACCTGGCGGGCCATGGCCTCACCGATCTCGGTACGCCCGTGGCCGATGTTCGAACAGAACAATCCGGAGAGGCCGTCGAGGTAGCGATTGCCCTCGACGTCCCAGAGGTAGGGGCCCTCCCCACGCGCGAGGATCGGGATCGGATGCTCCTCGTCGTATCCGCCCATGCGCGTGAAGTGCATCCACAGGTGCTTCCGCGCGAGCTCCTGGAGCTCAGCGCTCGAGGTAGCCCCAGTGGGTGCGGTGGTGGTGGCCATGATTTTCTCCGCCTCCGTGTCGAGTTGAATCCGACGTTCCGTACAACCGTAGCCGCGATTGGCACCGGGGACAAGCGATTTACGGTTCAACTTCTCCTGGCAGTCTTGTACACCGTGTATAACGTCATTTGGACGTTTTGGGAGTTTCGCCCCTTGCGTGACTGGGAGTGGGCGCATAGCCTGACCGGAGAGTGAGGCGCGCGAACGCTGGACGAGCCGGAGCAAGCGGGCCGACACCTGAGCGGGAGAGAGAGATGGAACGGAGGCGGTTTGGACGCAACGGCGGCTGATCCGAGGTCCTCGAACGGCGCGAGCAGCACCCCGAGCGTTTCGCTGCGCGGCGTGAGCAAGGCGTTCGGCGAGCTGGTCGCCGTCGCGGAGATGGATCTCGATATCGCGAGCGGCGAGTTCTTCACCCTGCTCGGCCCCTCGGGATGCGGCAAGACGACGACCCTGAGGATGATCGCCGGCTTCGAGGAGCCCACGACGGGTCAGATCCTGATCGACGGGCAGAGCGTCGAGGACCTGCCGGCCCACAAGCGGCCGACGAACACCGTCTTCCAGAGCTACGCGCTCTTCCCCCACCTCAGCGTCGGCGACAACGTCGCGTTCGGGCTGAAGCGCAAGGGCGTGGGCAAGGCCGAGATCAAGCGCCGCGTGCAGGAGGAGCTCGAGCGCGTCGGGCTCGCCCAGCACATCAACCGCAAGCCCTCGCAGCTCTCCGGGGGCATGCAGCAGCGCGTCGCGCTCGCCCGGGCGCTGGTCAACCTCCCCAAGGTCCTCCTCCTCGACGAGCCACTGGGCGCCCTCGACCTCAAGCTCCGCAAGGGGCTGCAGCTCGAGCTCAAGCGCATCCAGCGCGAGGTCGGGATCACCTTCATCTACGTGACGCACGACCAGGAGGAAGCGCTCACCATGTCCGACCGCATCGCGGTCATGAATGAGGGGCGTATCGAGCAGGTCGACGGCCCGGTCTCCGTCTACGAGCGTCCCGCCACCACCTTCGTGGCGGGCTTCATCGGCGTCTCGAACTTGATGCCCGCCGTCGTCGAGCAGGCGAACGGCACGCGGGCGCGCGTGCGCCTGGACGCCGGCGTGGAGATCGAGGCCGAGAGCAACGGCCTGGCGACGGGCGAGCGCTGCCACGCGGTCGTGCGCCCCGAGAAGCTGCGTATCGACGCGCGCGACGAGTCCCCGCCCGACGGCTGGCCGCGGGTTGACGGCATCGTCGAGTCCTCCGTCTACCTCGGCACCGCGACGCAGATCGTCGTCCGACTGCCCGGCGACGTGCCGATGACGGTGCTCGTCCCGAACGCGGACGAGCGCGAGCGCGGGAACCTCCCCGGCGGCGGCGCCGACGTGCGCCTGAGCTGGGCTCCCGAGCACATCCACCTCGTTCGCGAGTCCAGCGGCGCACCCGCTCCGGCGCGCGAAGAAACCCAAGTCGCCCAGGAGGCAACCCAATAATGAAGAGAGAGGAGCGCCCCATGGGGGGCTTGCTGAAACTGCTGTTCGGCATCACCGCGCTCGTCGCGGCGCTGGTTCTGGCCGCGTGCGGCGGGGACGGCGGCATCGAGGGCGGCAACGAGGACTCCGAGGTCCCCGTCGCCGAGGCCGAGGGTGAGCCCTCAGGGACTCTGAAGATCGCCAACTGGCCCTTCTACATCGACCGCAAGACCGTTCCCGAGTTCCAGCGCAAGACCGGGATCAAGGTCAACTACGTCGAGGAGGTCAACGACAACAACGACTTCCTCGCCAAGGTGCAGCCCCAGCTGCAGCGCGGTCAGTCGGGCGGGCGCGACATCATGATCGTCACCGACTGGATGGCGAACCGCATGCGCGAGCTCGGGTACCTCCAGGACTTCGACCAGGAAGCCGTCGCCCCGGCGAAGGAGAACCTGGTGCCGCAGCTGGCGAGCCCCGCGTTCGACCCCGACCGCACGTTCTCGCTTCCCTGGCAGAGCGGGATGACGGGCCTCGTGGTGAACACCGCGGAAGCGCCCGACGTGACCTCGATCAACGACCTCTTCGACCCGAAGTACAAGGGCCGGGTCGAGATGCTCAACGAGATGCGCGACACGGTGCCGCTCGTCTTGATGGCCAGCGGCGTACGCCCCGAAGACGCGACCGAGGAAGACTGGATGGAGGCGATCGACAAGATCCGCGAGGCAGCGGACTCCGGTCAGATCCGGCGCTTCACCGGCAACGACTACACGCGTGACCTCGCCAACGGCGACGTCGTCGCGGTGATCGGCTGGTCCGGGGACGCCGTCCAGCTGCAGGCCGACAACCCCGACATCGAGTTCGTGATGCCGGACGAAGGCTGCACGCTGTGGTCGGACAACATGGTCATCCCGGTGGGGGCGCCGAACCCGACGGCGGCGTACGAGTGGATGAACTACGTCTACCAGCCTGAGAACCAGGCGCAGATCGCGAACTACAACTACTACTTCACACCCGTCAAGGGGACGAAGGAGGTGCTCGAGCAGCAGGGCTCGGACGCCGCCGACAGCGAGCTGGTCTTCCCGCCGGAGGACTTCACCGAGAACTGCTCGACCCAGGACGAGCCGCCGGGCGGCCCTGAGGTCGTGCGCAAGGTGGAGCAGGCCTGGCAGGACGTGATCACGGGCGCCTAGCAACTAACGCTCGGGGAGACAGAGCAGGGATGAGCACGGCGACGGACCGCAGGGAGGGAGCCCGATGAGCTCGGTCCGTCGCCGGCTCATCCCGTACCTGTTGATGGGGCCGGGCCTCGTCTGGCTCATCATCTTCTTCGTCGTCCCGCTCTATTTCATGGGGCGGCTCGCGCTCGAGTCCGGCACGCTCGCGACCGGGTTCGAGTTCACGTGGGAGTTCTCGAACTTCACCGACTCGTTCAGCCGCTTCGACGCGCAGTTCGTGCGCTCGTTCGTCTACGCGGGGACGGCCACGGTCATCGCGCTGCTGATCGCCTACCCGCTGGCGTACGCGATCGCGTTCCGCGGCGGGCGCTGGAAGAACGCGCTGCTCCTGGCGGTCGTCGCCCCGTTCTTCACGACGTATCTGATCCGCACGATCGCCTGGACGACAATCCTCAGCGACGACAGCCTCGTCGTCAACGTCCTGCAGACCATCGGCATCCTCGGCGACGAGGGCCGCCTGCTCGCGACCCCGGCGGCGGTGATCGCCGGCCTGACCTACAACTTCCTGCCGTTCATGGTGCTCCCGATCTACGCGAGCCTGGAGCGCATCGACGTCCGCCTGATCGAGGCCGCGAAGGATCTCTACGCCTCCTCGCGTGAGGCCTTCTGGCGGGTCACCCTGCCGCTGTCGGCACCGGGCGTGGTAGCCGGCACGCTGCTCACGTTCATCCCCGCGGCCGGCGACTACATCAACGCGTTCTTCCTGGGCTCGATCAACCAATCGATGGTCGGCAACCGCATCCAGTCGCTGTATCTGATGGAGCTCGACTATCCGACGGCGGCGGCGCTTTCGTTCATCTTGATGGCGGCGATCCTGGCGGTCGTCTTCATCTACATCCGCTTCGCGGGCTCTGAGGCGCTGATGGGCGACGAGACGGAGGCGCGCGTATGAGCCGCGCGTGGAAGTGGCTGCGCCACAACGCGATCGTCATCTACGGCTTCATCGCGATCCTCTACCTGCTGCTGCCCCTCCTGCTGGTCGCGGTCTTCTCGTTCAACGACCCGAGCGGCAAGTTCAATTACACGTGGGAGGGCTTCACGGTCGACCACTGGAAGAACGCGTTCGGGATCCCGGATCTCACCGACGCGTTCATCACGAGCCTGGAGCTGGCCGCGCTCTCGACCGTGGTCTCAACGCTCCTCGGCACGCTCGTCGCGATGGGGCTCGTGCGCTACCAGTTCTTCGGCCGGCGCACGGCGAACTTCCTCATCGTCATCCCGATGGCCACGCCGGAGGTCGTCATCGGCGCGGCGCTGCTCTCGATGTTCCTGATCTACGGCATCGAGCTCGGCTTCCAGACGCTCTTCATCGCGCACGTGATGTTTTCGATCAGCTTCGTGGTGGTCGTGGTGCGCTCACGCCTGATCGGTTTCGACCGCAGCCTCGAGGAGGCGGCACGCGATCTGGGGGCGAACGCGTTCGACACCTTCCGCTTGGTGACGCTGCCGCTGCTCATGCCCGGGATCGTGGGCGCCGGCCTGCTCGCCTTCGCGCTTTCGATCGACGACTTCGTGATCTCGCAGTTCAACGCCGGCGACACCGTCACGTTCCCGCTGTGGATCTACGGGGCGGCGCAGCGCGGCATCCCGGTCGAGGTCTACGTGATCGCGACGATGCTGTTCATCGCCACGGCGGCAGCGATGGCGTTCACCGTGTGGCAGCAGCGGCGCGCCGAGAAGATGGCCTCGGTGCTGCCCGAGGACGAGGTCGAGACGCGCCTCGAGGCGCGCCCCGTCCCGCCCGCTCCGGGCGCGCTGGGCGGCTGAAGCCCGGCCGGCGGGCGGGCAGCGAGACCCGCCGCGCGGAAGTCGTGATACTCAGGGGGTGATGGTCGATGGCTCCGCCCCGCGCCCAGACGAGCGGCTTGCGGACGAGGAACAGCTCCTCGTGCGCTACCACCGCACCCGCGAGCCTTCCGTACGCGAGGAGCTCGTCGCGCGGTTCATGCCGCTCGCGCGCAGCCTCGCGAACCGCTACGCGGGCGGCAGCGAGCCAACCGAGGACCTCCACCAGGTCGCGAGCCTCGGGCTGGTGAAGGCCATCGACGGCTTCGACCCGTCGCTCGGCCACAGCTTCGCGAGCTACGCGGCGCCAACCATCCTTGGCGAGCTCAAGCGCCATTTTCGCGACCGCAGCCGCCAGGTGCACATGCCGCGGGGGCTGCAGGAGCGCATCGCGCTGATCGAGCGCGCGATCGATGAGCTGCCGACCGAGCTGGGCTACCAGCCCTCTGCCGCGCAGGTCGCCGAGCGGGTCGGGCTCTCGCTCGAGGAGGTGCTCGAGGCGATGGAGGCCTCGAGCGCGCGCCACACGTACTCGCTCGAGGCGAGCGTGGGCCCCGAGGAGGAGGGCGCCCGCCTCGGCGACACCATCGGTGACATCGATCCGGGCTACTCGACCGTCGAGTTCGGCGAGGCGATCTCGCGCACGATCGCGTCGCTCAGCGAGCGCGAGCGCATGATCTTGCACCTGCGCTTCGTCGAGGACCTGACGCAGTCGGAGATCGCCAAGCGCGTCGGCATCTCACAGATGCATGTCTCCCGGTTGCTGCGCCGCGCCCTCGACGAGGTGCGCCGTCAGGTGCCGCGGCCGGACGACGAGAGCTAGGCCGGGCACGCAGCCCCACCCGAATCGAGCGGGACCGATCGGCCGCGACGCGGGGGTCAGCTCTCGACCTGATCGCGCGAGAGCTCGATGACGACGAAGTCGCCGCCGTCCTCGCTCTCCACATCCACTCGGTCGGCGAGCTTGGACAGCGAGAAGTCCATGCCGGGGATGTCCATGTGTTCCATGAGCCTGCGGGCGCCGCCGTCCACGAACGGGCCGACCCGCATCCACAGGGTTCCGGGCTCGGACTCGTCGAGCTCGACGCCGACGCGCTTCTCGGCGAAGTCACCCGCGTCGTGCGACGAGATCACATCACCGATGAGGACCCCGTCTGACATGCGGTCGAGCGAGAACCCGACTCGCGTCGCGGCGATCGCCATGACCCGGGCGATGACCTGCCGGGCGGCGTCGCCGGTGACCGCGATCTCGGCCTCGCGCGGCGGGGCCGGCACCGACTGCTGCACCGGCGCCGCGAGGGCGTCATCGATGCTGAGCCGCACGCGCACCTCCGTGCCGCCGTCCAGCGGCGCGAAGACCTCGAAGCGATCGGAAAGCGAAGCGATCAGCGGCAGCCCGAGACGGAGCGACTGACCCTGCACATCGGCGGGCCGTGGACGGAAGCCGACGCCCCAGTCGCGAACCGAGAGCGTCACCTCGCCGGCCGCCACCCGCGCTCGGATTTCGATCCGGCCCTCCGAGTCGTCGGGGTAGGCGTGGACGACCGCGTTCATGCAGGCTTCGGTGGCGATCTGCTTGAGGTCGGCCAGGGTCGCCTCGTCCATGCCGGCCGCGTCGCCCAGGCCGGCAAGCGCCTGGCGCACCAAGGCGAGGTTCTCGGCTCGGGCGGCGACCGCGAGCCGCAGCTCGGTCGCCGAGCCGCTCACGCTGATCCCGCCCTCTGGCGGATCGCAGTGAGCGCAGCGTCAACGCTGTCGTGAACTGGAAGCTCGTGCCGCAGTCCGGTCACGTCGAGCACGCGATTGACGGGGTCGGAGCTGCCGTCGCACGCGACCCCGAAGCCCTGCTGCTTCTCACTGGCCTGACGACGGCCCTCCAAGATCGCGCCAAGAATCGAGGAGTCGATGAACGTCGCCGGGCAAAGGTCAACCACAACAGCCCTTTGCTCGTTTTGGGCGCGCTCAAGCGCCTCGCGAACCTGATTGACAGTGCCCAGATCGTGCTCGCCGATCAGGGCAACGACGCCGACGCCCTCCGCCGCGGTCGAGAGCTGGACTTCCCCGGAGATCTCCACGACGCGAGCATAACCAGGATCGGGCCCCGCCTCCCGCACGATGCGCAGGCGCCGTAGCAAGCGCTCTATCACGGCCCCTCCCTACCCGCCCCTCGCGGATGTGTAACCCGTTTGCTGCGCCGTGGACGGGAGATCGACGAACTGGCCAAAGCCCAGGCGACTCCTTGTACGGGTACGGCGGCGACGCGTCGGTAGCATCGCTTGGGGATGGCTGGCTACGAGACGCGATTGCTGATCGGGGGCGAGCTCGTGGCCGCCACGGGTACGCCGCTCGACGTCGAGAACCCTTATACCGAGGAGACCATCGCGACCGTCGCGAGCGCCTCGCAGAACGAGCTCGACGCGGCGATCGCCGCCGCGCGCGAGGCGGCGGCTGGCTGGGCTGCGACGCCCGCCGGCGAGCGCGCGGAGATGCTCCACGAGGTGGCGGTGCGGCTGCGCGAGCGCACCGACGAACTCGCGCGGATCATGACCGCCGAGGGCGGCAAACCGCTGATCGAGAACACCGACGAGGTCGGCTGGACGGCCGCGGCCTTCGACTACTACGCGGAGATCGGCCGGGACTCCGCGGGCCGGGTGATCCCGCCGATCGAGTCCACCCAGCTCGCGATGGTCGTCAAGGACCCGCTCGGCGTGATCGGCTGCATCGTTCCCTGGAACTACCCGCTGCTGCTGCTCGCGTGGAAGCTCGCGCCGGCGCTGGCCGCGGGCAACACGACGGTCTGCAAGCCCTCCGAGCTGACGCCGCTTTCGACCCTTGCCCTCGCGCCCTGCTTCGACCACCTCCCCGCGGGCGTGGTCAACCTGGTCGCCGGCGCGGGTGAGGTGGGCGCCGCGATCGCGGCCGACGAGCGCGTCGACGGTGTCGCCTTCACGGGCTCGGTGGAGACGGGCAAGAAGGTCGCCGCCGCGTGTACGGCTCGGATGGCGCGGATGAACCTGGAGATGGGCGGCAAGGACGCCTTCATCGTCTGCTCCGACGTCGCCGCGGATCTTGACGTCGCGGCGCGCGGCGGCGCCTGGGCCGCGTTCTTGAACGCCGGCCAGGTCTGCACGTCCGCGGAGCGCTTCTACGTGATGAGCGACATCTACGACGACTACCTGAACGCCTTCGTCGACACCACGCGCCGGCTCGTCGTCGGCGATCCGATGGATCCGTCGACCGACATCGGTCCGATGGTGTCGGCCGGGCAGCGCCAGAAGGTCGAGCGCCAGCTCGAGGCGGCGGTGGAGGCCGGCGCCGAGGTGCTCGTGGGCGGCGATCGCGCCGGCCACGAGCGCGGCCACTTCCTGGCGCCCGCGGTGGTCGTCGGCGCCCCGGCGAAGGCGGACGTCTGGCGGGCGGAGACCTTCGGCCCGATCGCGCCGCTGCAGCCGGTCAGCACGCTCGACGAGGCGATCGCGGCGGCGAACTCGACGCCCTACGGGCTCGGCGCGAACGTCTACACGCGCGACCTCCCGACGATGCTGCGCTGTATGCGCGAGATCAAGGCCGGGACGGTCTGGTTCAACGACCCGCTCACCGACAACGACGCCGGTCCCTTCGGCGGCTTCAAGCAGTCCGGGCTCGGACGCGAGCTTGGTCGCGAAGGGCTAGAAGCCTTTCAGGAGACGAAGCACGTGCACATCGAGACGGAGATCGCGCCGAAGGAGTGGTGGTACCCGTACTCGCAATACAACGCGGCACACGATCCGCGTGATGGAGGTGGAGCATGAAGCCGGTGACCGAGTCGCCAGTCGCCCGTAGCCAATCGCAGGGAGGAGGCGCACGCCGCCTTCGCAACTACGTCGGCGGTGAGTGGGTCGAGGCCGTTGACGTCGAGCTCCTCGACGACATCAATCCCGCCACCGGCGAGGTCGTGGCCGAGGTTCCGCTCAGCGCGGCAGCTGACGTCGACGCCGCGGTGCAGGCCGCCCGCGCCGCGTTCCCGGCCTGGCGCGCCACCCCGCCGCAGAAGCGCGCCCGCGCGGTCATGGCGCTGCGCGAGGCCCTCTGGGCCCACCAGGACGAGATCGCCCGGCTGGTCACCGAGGACATGGGCAAGACGCTGGGGGATGCACGCGGCGAGGTGCTGCGCGGGATCGAGTCCACCGAGGCGGCGACGGCGATCCCGCACCTGCTCAAGGGCGAGAACCTCGAGGGCGTGGCGACCGGCATGGACGTGGAGATGGTGCGCCAGCCGGTCGGCGTGGTCGCGGCGATCACCCCGTTCAACTTCCCGGCGATGATCCCACTGTGGTTCCTGCCCTTCGCGATCGCGTGCGGGAACACGTTCATCCTCAAGCCGTCCGAGCGCGACCCACGGCCCGCGGAGCGCATCTTCGAGCTGATCGACTCGATCGACGCGATCCCAGCGGGCGTCTGCAACCTCGTCCACGGCGCGCACGACGCGGTGAACGGGATCCTCGACCACCCGGGCATCGACGCGGTCTCGTTCGTGGGCCAGGCCTCGACCGCGCGCTACGTTGCCGAGCGCTCCGCCGCCAACGGGAAGCGCTGCCAGGCGCTGGGCGGCGCGAAGAACTCGCTCGTCGTCATGCCCGACGCGGACCTCGACACCTCGGTACCCGCGATCATGAGCTCCTCGTTCGGGGCGGCGGGGCAGCGCTGCCTCGCCGGCTCGGTCGCCGTCGTGGTCGGCGACCGCGAGCGCCAGGACGAGGTGATCACCGCGCTGCGCGAGGCCGCGAGCGAGCTCGAGGCGGGCGCCGGCGACCAGGAGGGCGTCGAGGTCTGTCCGCTGGTCGGCCCCGAAGCGCGCGACCGGGTCGCGGGCGCCGTCGATCGCGCGCTCAGCGAGGGCGCGGAGCTCGTCCTCGACGGCCGCGACACCGGCAACGAGGCCGGCACGCTGCTCGGCCCGACGATCGTGGAGGTGAGCGACCGCGACTCCGAGGTCGCACGCGAGGAGCTCTTCGGACCGCTGCTCGCCGTCGTGCGGGCCAGCGACCTCGACGAGGCGCTCGAGTTCGTGAACAGCTCGCGCTACGGCAACGCCGGCTCGATCTTCACGACCTCCGGCGAGGCAGCGCGGCGTTACCGCTTCGGCGTCGAGGCCGGGATGATCGGCGTGAACGTGGGCGTCGCAGCCCCCGTGGCGTGGTTCCCGTTCTCGGGCTGGAAGGACTCGATCGACGGCGACCTGCACGCGAACGGCAACGACGCGGTCGAGTTCTACACGCGCAAGAAGGTCGTCACCTCGCGCTGGGCTTAGCTTGCCTGCAGCAGATTCGGCGTAGCCGCGTCGTCCCCGTCGCCACGTTCGGCAAAGCTCGCGACGCGCACGCCCAGCAGGCGGACCGGGCGCTCGGGCGGGTTGTCTCGCAAGAGCTGCCGTGCGATCTCGCCGATCACCGTCGGGTCGTTGGTGTGCTCGGCGATGCTGCGCACCCGTGTGTAGGTCGAGAAGTTGTCGTGGCGGACCTTGATGCCGATGGTGCGCCCGGCCAGGTCGCGGTCGCGCAGCTCCTTGCCGAGCCGCTCGGCCTGCTTCGTCAGCACCTCCGCCATGCGTGCGGGGTCGTCGATGTCGACGTCGAAGGTGGTCTCGACCGAGCGTGACTTGGCCTCGCGGTGAGGCGTCACCGGCGAGTCCGAACGGAAGTGCGACCGATGATGAAGCGCCATGCCGTAGGTCTCGCCGAAGCGCTCGATCAGCCCCGGCACGGTGCAGCGCTGCAGCTGGCCGAGGGTCGTCACCCCGTAGCCCTTGAGCTTCGCGGCGGTCTTCGGCCCGATCCCGGGGATCAGGCGCACCGGCGCGTCCTTGAAGCGCTCAACGGCCTGCTCACGGGTGAGCACGACGAAGCCGCGCGGCTTCTCGGCGTCCGACGCAACCTTGGCGACGAGCTTGTTCGGCCCGATGCCGACCGAGGCGTCCAGATGCAGCTCCTCGCGAATCCTGCGAACGAGGTCGCTCATCCGGGCGATCGGGTCGGTGATCTCGCTCAGATCCAGGTACGCCTCGTCGAGCGAGACCGGTTCGATGGGCACACCCAGCTCGCGCATGAGGGCCATCACCTTGCGTGACGTCTCCCGGTAGTAGGCGAAGTCCGGCGGCAGCCAGACCGCGTCCGGGCACAGGCGGCGCGCTCGCGAGGCCGGCATCGCCGAACCCACGCCGAACTTTCGCGCCTCATACGAGGCCGTGGTGACGACCGCGCGCGGGCCGGTACCCGAGACGATCACCGGCTTGCCCTTGAGTTCCGGGCGGCGCAAGAGCTCCACGGACACGTAGAACGCGTCCATGTCGAGATGTGCGATCGTCCGCTGCGCCACGTCCCCAGGGTAAGCGGGCGCGGGGCGGCGGCGGTGGCGTGGCCGCGACCGCTGCCTCAGGACTCGCCGACGTCCGTGCGCAGCAGCGTCACGTAGAACTGCCCGAAGCCCTCGCGCTCGTAGAAGCGGATCGCGTCGGTGTTGGTGTGGGCGACCCCCGCTGCGAGCGCCTGCGCGCCGGCTTCCTTGGCGACGTCGGCGGCCGCATCGAGCAACGCGCGGCCCACCCCGTTCCCGCGTGCGTGGGCGAGGACCGACAGGGTCTCGACCTCGATGACCCGGTCCCCGACGTCCCAGGTCGCCGCTCCGGGACCCAGGGTGAGCATCGCGTAGCCGATCGGCTCACCGTCCTGCTCGGCGATCAGCAGCGTGCCGCGCTCGTCGGCCAGCCAGTCGCGGTACTTGCGCCGGCGGCAGTCCCAGGACTCCACCGGACCGCGCTTTGGCGGCATCGCGGGCAGGCTCGCGTGGTGGGCGCGCAGTGCCTCCCACAACGGCGCCAAGCGGTCGATGTCCGCGGCCGAGCCGCGGCGGACGGCGAACTCCACGCCCCCATGTTCCCACGCGCCGCTGCGTTCAGCCAGAGGTCACCAAGTCCGCGAGCTCCCGCCAGGGCCGGATGTCCCACCAGCGCCGAGCGCGACCCGACGGCGAGGGCAACACGAAGCAGCGCGTGTCGCCGATGCGCTCGGGCTGCACGCCGTAGTCGGCCGGGCGCCCCAAGGCGGCGCGGCCGGCGTTCTTGCTCGTGAACGCGAGCCACGCCGGGGCCGCGCGCTCGACGGCCCTTCTCAAGCGCGGCACGTCGAATCCGTCGGTGCCGATCTCGGCGTCGGAGCCGGAGCGGGTCTTGCATACGTCGGTGAGCCCGATGCCGAACTGCGGGAGGATCCGGAACTCGCGCGGCTCGAGCAGGCGGGGGGTGAGCCCGACCTCGTGAAGGGTGAGCCAGAAGCGATTGCCCGGGCCGGCGTAATACGCGCCGACGCGCGCTGAGACGGCGCCGAGCGCGGTTCCGCAGAAGACGACGCGCAGGCCCGGCGCGAGCACGTCATCGAGGAGCATGGGACTAAGTCTCGCGGTCGAAGTAGTCCACGGCGCTCTCGCGACGGACCAGCGTCTCCTCCGGGCCCCGCACGGTCGGCCTGCCGCGCAGGACGAGCAGCCACTCCTCCTCACCCCACTCGTAGTGATAGGGGCAGAGCGCCTCGCCCGGCGGCAGCTCGTACACGGTCGCGCCCGAGATCTCAGCGCCGAAGCCCGGGCCGAACCGCGCCATGCCGGAGCGAAAGCCCTCGGGGTCCTCGGCGTCGTACTCGAACTCGAGCCGGTTGAGGTTCACGCGGCGCATGGCAACGGTGTTCGCGAAGAGGCTCGATTCTCCTCGGATTATGTGTTACCGCACGGTTACGCTATGCTCCAACGAGTTGTAACCGCTAGGTTTCGCGTTAGCGAAAGGAGACGGCGATGGAGAAAGACAGGATCGAACGCGAGGTGCTCATCGAGGCCCCGATCGATCACGTGTGGGACATGCTCACGAAGGCCGAGCATCTGGGGACGTGGTTCGCGGACGACGGCGCCGAGGTCGACCTGCGCGAGGGCGGCGCGATCGAGCTGCGCTGGAAGGAGTACGGGGCGACGCGCGCGCGGATCGAGCGCATCGAGCCCAAGCGGACGCTCGCGTTCCGCTGGGCGCCGTACAAGGACCCCGGCGGGATCGAGCCCGAGGCGGGGAACTCGACCCGCGTGGAGTTCACGCTCGACGGTGACGCCGACCGGACCGTGCTGAAGGTCGTCGAGACGGGCTTCGCCTCGCTAGACACGGATCCGGAGCAGCGTCTGCGGAACTTCGAGGGCAACACCGAGGGCTGGGAGCGCGAGCTCGGCGAGCTCGTCGACTACGCCCGGGCGAAGCTGCCGGCGTGACCACGACGGTCCCCGAGGAGGTCTTCACCGCGCTCGCCGACCCGACGCGTCGGCGCGTGCTGGAGCTCATCGGGGAGCGCGGCGAGGAGACCGCGACCCGGCTCGCGGGCGAGCTACCCGTGAGCCGGATCGCGGTCGTCAAGCACCTCGGCGTGCTGGACCGCGCCGGGCTGGTCGAGAGCCGCCGTCAGGGGCGCGAGGTGCGCTACTCGGTCCGCGTCGACCGGCTCGAGGAGACGGCGCGCTGGATGAGCGCGATCGCGCGCGAGTGGGACGCCCGCCTGGCGCGGCTCAAGCGGATGGCGGAGGCAACCGCGCCGCGCGAGGAGAGTCAATAGCCGGGCGTCAGTCGCAGCGCGGGCGATCCGCGCTGGGGGCCGCGCCGTCGGCCGCCGAGCCTCGGCAGATCCGCAGCCGCTTGAGCGCCCGGCGGAGCTTGTTCCGGTCGCGCCGGGCGCGCGCGTCCGCGTGCCGCGGGTCGGCGAGATTGCGCAGCTGCTGCGGATCGCGCTCCAAGTCGTACTGCTCGAGCGCCGGCCGCGCGCGACATGAGCCGTTCGCAGGCGCGGCGGAGCGATAACGGACGAGCACGCGCCCACCTGCGCGGACCGCCTCGTACGCGCACGGGCGCGGGTACGGGCGGGAGCTGCTCGCCGGCTGGTCCAGGTGCAGCAGGATGGCGCGCTCCCGGGGCCAGTCGTCCCGTTCGCCGCTCGCGAGCGGAAGCAGCGACCGGCCGTCGGGCTCGCGGCAGCGGTTCGGCGCGATGCACGGACGCGCGCCCGCGAGCTCGAGGATCGTGGGTGCCAGATCGATGTTCGCGCTGGCCGCACCCACGCGCGCGCCGCGGACCTTGCGGAGCGCGTCGGGCAGGCGCACCACGAGCGGCACGCGCACCGCCTCCTCGTAGGGGAACTCCTTGGTCGCCCGCAGGCGGTGCTCGCCGTAGAACGCCCCGTTGTCGGACGTGAAGATCAGCGCGGTGCGGTCGAGCTGACCCGTGCGCTCCAGCGTCCGCACGATCTGCGCGACGCCGCGGTCCACCGAACGCAGCGACGCGGTCGCGCACTTGTAACGCGCCCGCATGCGCTTGCGCTCGGCCGCGCGCAGAGGAGGCTGATCACGCAGGAACCACGGGCGATCGCGGGTCGCCGCGAGGTGCGTCCGTGAGGCGGCGAGGTCGGGCACCTCGGCGAGCAGGCCGCGGTCGTCCGGGTCCGGCGGCGCGCCGCCCTGACAGTTGCGCTCGGCGCGCCCCACGTCGAAGTGCGGGGCGAAGTGGTCGAGCTGCAGGTATAGGGGCTCGTCGGCGTTCGCGCTCTCCTCGATGAGCTCGACGGCGCGGCGGTTGAGCACCCGCGTGAGGTAGTCGTCGGGCTCGGTCCCGTAGCGGCGCACGCCGCCGTTGACGGCAAGTTCGTAGTCGTAGTAGCGCTGGGGCTCGAGCTGGGTGAACCACTCGTCCCAGCCGAACGGGACCGCGTCCCGCCGAGGGAGCTCGTTCTGGAAGTTGTTGAGGTACTTGCCGAGGTGGGCCGTCCGGTAGCCGGCGCGCTGCAGCCAGGCGGGCAGGATGTTGCGCTTCTCGCGGAGGCGCGCGTACGAGTTGGAGGCGACCCCGTTGTTGTGGGCGTACTGGCCCGTGAGGAAGGTCGCTCGCGACGGGCAGCAGAGTGGCGTCGAGACGACGAAGTCATCGAACGTGACGCCCTCGTCCACGAGCAGGCGGAACGTCTCCGGCATCGTCCGCCGGTTGAACTGGGCGAGCGACTGATCGTCGGTGACGATGGCGACGATGTTGGGGGCCGCCCGATCGGCAACGGGCGCGCGCTGCGACGGCGCTGAACCGCCGGAGCCATCGGCGCCGCACGCGCCCAGCGCGAGCGCGACCACCACAACGAGTGCTTGTGAGGCGAGCGAACGCAGGCGTTCATTGGAGCAGCGTCCACCTAAAGCCCGGCTCAAGATACGGCTGGGTCGTCGTCGATCGGCGGCGCGGCTCTGCCGCCGCGAACCCCTGGCGCACTCAGGTGTTGCGCGTGGGGTGTCTCAGCGGCCGATCTGGATCCCGATGCGGTCGGGGATCGAGGCGATGAAGCGGGTCAGCGGGTCGGCCGTCCGGCCCTCCTCCTCGGCGGCCTCACGGCGGATCAGGGCATTGCGAACGATCGTCCCGCCGATGAAGCGGAAGGGCTCGGGGGGCACGCGGGTCGGCCGCTGCTCGACGATCGCGAGGCGCGCGTGCTCGTCGCGGCGTTCGAGCGCGAGCGAGGCGAGCGTGCGACCGACCATCCGCGACGGGCCGACGCCGTTGCCGGTGAAGCCGAACCCGTAGTGGACCCGCTCGTCCAAGGTGCCGACGACCGGCGTGTGGCTCGGCGAGACGTCGATCGGGCCGCCCCAAGCGTGCTCGATACGCCGGCCTCGCAGCTGCGGGAAGAAGCGATGCAGATGCTCGATCACCTGCCGTGTGATGAAGGGGTCGACCTCCGCGCGGCCGCGCAGCTTGGCGCCGTAGACGACCCGGCCCCCGCCCCAGCCGAAGGCGATGCGACCGTCCGGGGTCGTGCGCAGGTAATTGATCATGTGCCGCCCGTCGGTGATGCACTCCCCGCCGGTCCAGCCGAGCTCCTCGATCACATCCGGGACCGGCTCGGTGATCACCATGTGGCTCGAGGTGAGGGTCATGCGGTAGCGCAGGGGGCGCAGTCTCGCGAGCGCGCCGCCGGCCGAGAGCACGGCGTGCCCTGCGCGCACGAGCCCGCCCGCCTCGGTGCGCACGACCACGCCGCCCGGCTCGGCGCGCACCGACGCCACGCGCGAGCGCTCGTAGACCTCCACCCCGGCCTCCCGCAGCCTGGCCCGCAGCCCACGGGCCAGGCGGGCCGGGTTGACCGTCGCGGAGCCGGGAAAGAAGGCGGCGCCGCGGAAGATCGGCGATGCGCAGCGCTCGGCGACCTCGGCCGGAGTGAGCACGCGGACCGCGTTCGGCTCGCCGAGCTCCTCGCAGGCGCGGACCGTCTCGTCCCATACGCCGTCGTGCGCCGGCGTCGTGGAGACCTGCAGATACCCCCCGTGTCGATACCAGGCGTCGACGCCCTGCTCCTCGCACCAGGCGCCGATCTCATCCACGGCCTGTTGCGCCGCGCGCGCCACGCCCAGCGCGCCGACCTCGCCGAAGCGCGGGCGCATCGAGGGCAGGCTGAACCACATCGAGTTCACGAACCCGCCGTTGCGGCCGCTCGGCCCCTCGCCGCAGATCCCCGACTCGACCAGCACCACCCGGGCCTCGGGCTCGAGCTCGCGCACGAGCCAGGCGGCCCACATGCCCGTGTATCCGCCGCCGACTACGACGACGTCGGCGGTGCGCTCGTCCGTGAGCGGCGCGTACGGCTCCACCGGGCCCGCGTCCGCGAGCCACCACCCCAGCGGATCGTGAATCACGGCGTGAAGTCTTGCGAACCTGTCAACCCGCCAGGTCGGCGGGGTGCCCCGCGGGGCCTCTAGCCGCCCGCCTCGGCAGCGCGCAGCTGATGGCGCTCGATCAGCTCGCGGTGGACCGAGCGGGGCTCGCCGTTGGGGCGCAGGCGCTCCCAGGCCCCATCCTCACGCAGCTCCCAGGCGTTGGAGTTGTCCGCGAGGCAGCGGTCGAGCACGTCGGTGAGCTCCTCGCGGATGCGCCCGTCCTCCACGGGGACGACCAGCTCGACCCGGTTGTAGAGGTTGCGGGGCATGAGGTCGGCCGACCCGATGTAGATCCGCGGCTCCTCGCCGGGACGCTCGAAGCTGAAGATGCGCGAGTGCTCGAGGAAGCGCCCGACGATCGAGACCACGCGGATGTTCTCCGAGATGCCTGGCACGCCGGGCCGCAAGGCGCAGATCCCGCGCACGTTGAGCTCGACCCGCACGCCGGCCTGCGAGGCGCGGTAGAGCGCCCGGATCGACTTCGCGTCGAGCAGCGAGTTCATCTTCATCCGGATGCGCGCCGGGCGCTCGGGGGAGTGCGCCGCGATCGTCGCGTCGATCTCGTCCAGGATCGCCTCGCTCAGGTTGTGGGGCGCGACGAGAGCCTTGCGGTAGGCGGTCGGGCGGGCGTACCCGGTCAGGTAGTTGAACATCTGCGCGAGGTCCGCACCCAGCTCCGGATCGCAGGTGAAGAGCCCCAGATCCGTGTACAAGCGGGCTGTCTTCGGGTTGTAGTTGCCCGTGCCGATGTGCGCGTAGTGGCGCACGCCGTCGCCCTCTCGGCGCACGACGAGCACACACTTGACGTGGGTCTTGAGGGCCGGGATGCCGTAGACGACGTGCACGCCCGCCTCCTCGAGCTTCTTCGCCCAGCGGATGTTCGCCTGCTCGTCGAAGCGCGCCTTGAGCTCCACGAGACACACGGCCTGCTTGCCCCGCTCCGAGGCGGTGATCAGCGCCGGGACGAGCGGTGAGTCCGCGCTCGTGCGGTACACGGTCTGCTTGATGGCGAGCACGTCCGGGTCGTCCACCGCCTGCGCGACGAAGCGCTCGACCGACGTCGCGAACGAGTCGTAGGGATGATGGACCAGGATGTCCCCTTCGCGCATCGCCGCGAAGACGTCCGCCGGGTCGCCGTCCTCGCCCAGCAGGCGCGGCTGGGTGACAGGCGTGTGAGGCGGGTCGCGCAGCTCCGGGAAGCCCGGCAGGTTGACGAGATCCCAGAGGTCGGAGAGGTCGAGCCAGCCGTCGACCTCGTACGCCTCGCGGTCCTCGAGCCGCATCGCGAGCACGAGCTGCTCGCGAAGTCGGGGCTCCATCCCGCGCTCCACCTCCAGCCGCACGACCTCGCCGAAACGCCGCCTGCGCAGCTCCTCCTGGACGGCCTCGATCAGATCGTCGGACTCGTCCGAGACGTCGTAGTCGGTGTCGCGCGTGACGCGGAAGAACGAGTAGCTCAACACCTCCATCCCGGGGAAGAGCGCGCCGACGTTCGCTGCGATCACGTCCTCGAGCATGACCAGCGTGGTGCCGTCGCCATTGAGCGGGAGGAAACGGCCGAGCAGCTCCTTCGGGACCTTCACGCGGGCGAGCACCTCGGTGCCCTGCTCGGGATCTCGCAGCCGCACCGCCAGGCTCAGCGACAGGTTCGAGATATACGGGAAGGAACGCCCCAGTCCGATCACCAGCGGGGTGAGCGCGGGAAAGACCTGGCGCTCGAAGATGCGATCGAGCTCGCGGCGCTCGGCCGGGGTCACGTCGTCCACGTCGAGGATGCGGATGCCGTGGCCGGCGAGCCGCTCCCGCAGCTCGGCGGCGCATCTGCTGATCCGCGCCCGCTGCTCCTCGACGCGCTCGTGGATGCGCGCGGCCTGCTCCGTCGGGCTCATCCCATCGGCGCCGCGGGCGTCGCGCCCAGCGTCGATCAGCTCCTCGAGGTTGGCGACGCGCACCATGAAGAACTCGTCGAGGTTGGACTCCCAGATCGCGCAGAACTTCACGCGCTCGAGCAGCGGCACCGACTCGTCCTCGGCGAGCTGCAGCACCCGGTCGTTGAAGTCGAGCCAGGAGAGCTCGCGGTTGAAATACAGCGACGGATCCTCGAGGTTCGGCTGCGCCGCTTGGTCGCCCGTCCCATCAGCGCTGCGCCCAGCGGGCCCGGGCTCGCGCTCGCCCGCGCGCTCGAGCTCAGCTCGCTCCATGATCTCGCGATTCACCGGCTCGACTCACCTGTTGAGAGTACCGCTGCAAGGGCATCGGGCAGGGGTCGCTCAACGGCCCCTGCAAACAGGCTCCCGACCGGTCGTCCGTCCCGTGTTGCGGAGCTGAGAACTTGGGGTGAACGACCGGTGAACGGGGCGCGGTCAGGGCGCCGGCTCGGGAGGCTTCGTGGGCTGATAGAGCCACGCGTCGAAGAGGGCGTCGAGGTCCTCGCCGGAGATCTGCTCCGCGAGTTCCAGGAGATCGTCCGTGGTCGCGGGCGCGCCCGCGAAGTCCGACGCCCACCGGGCCAACAGCTCCTCGAAGTCGTTCTCGCCGATCGCCCGGCGCAGCGCGTGCAGGGTCATCGCCCCGCGCACGTAGACCGACCGGTCGAACATCTGGTCGAGCTCGCCCGGCGAGCCGGGCGGCACCTTCCAGAACTTGTCGCTCGCACCGTGCTGCGCGTACTCCTGGTTGAAGTGCTGCTGCGCGGTGCGGCCGCCCGTGTGCTCGCTGTAGAGCCACTCCATGTAGGTGGCGAAGCCCTCGTTCAGCCAGATCTCGCTCCAGTTCGCAGGCAGCACCGAGTTGCCGAACCACTGGTGTGCGATCTCGTGGACGACGAGGCCGCGGGACGGCGGGCCGGGGTAATAGGGCCGCGACTGGGTCTCGAGCGCGTAGCCGGCGCGCGTGTAATCGATCACCCCGCCGCGTCCGTCCGCCGGATAGGGGCCGGCGACCGTGCGAAGGAAGCCGATGGCCCGCGTCGTCCGCTTGCGCAGCTTGCGGAGGACCGCGGCCCGCGCGCTGCGCTTGGCGACCGCCACGTAGCGGCCGCCGCCGCGACGATCGACCCGGTAGCGCCCGATGGCGATGAGCGCGACATGGGGCGCCATGTGTCCCTCGTGCCATCTGGTCGTGACCGTTCGCCTCGACCCCTTGCGCGCGAGCAGCTTGCCATTCGAGATGCCGACCAGCCCTCGCGGGGTCGTGATGCGGACCCGCCATTCGGCGGGATCACTGGGATGGTCGTTCACGGGCATCCAAGCCGGCGTACCGCGCGGCTCGCCCAGCGTGACCGCGCCGTGGGAGGTCGGGATCCAGCCCTCCAGCGAGCCGTCGGGGTCGCGCACCCTTCGCGGCTCGCCCTTGTAGTCCACCCGCACGCGGAACAGCGCGCCGTCTGGGATCGCGCTCTTCGGAGTGATCACGAGCTCTTGGCCGTTGCGGATCCAAACCGCCTTCTTACCGTCGACCCGTACCGCGACGATGATCGGGCCGCGGTAGTCGAGGTTGAACCGCCCGAGCGGCGGTCCCCCGCCCTCGGATCCGTCGGTGTCCGCGCGCGCCAGCATCGTCGAGCGCGCCCTGATCGTGCCGTCTCGGCGATAGCGCAGGCCGACGGTGTAGCGCACGGCGTCGTAACCGCCGTTGCCCGACTTGGGGAGGATCGGGTCGCCGACCCCGTCCGCCCCCCGGTGCGCAGACGGCCCACCGACGCCCGCCTCGGCAGCGGAGCCGAGCGCGGCGGCGAAGGCGATCCCCGCGATCGCGGCCATTCCCCGTCTACGAAGCGTCGAATTCATCCCGCCCTGCCTACCCCGACGCTAGCACCGGATATCGCGCCTGGCCAAGCGCGATCGGCGATTAGGTGCGCTGCCGATCGCCGTCGGCGTCGCCGGCCGAGCCGTTGATCAGGTCGAGGATCACGCCCTCGCGCAAGCCGCCCTTGCCGATCTGCAGGGGCTGACCGAGGAGCTCGGAGAGCTTTTCGAGCAGCAGCACGCCGGCTGGGAGCATCCGCACCCGCCGGGGGTCGAGCTCGAAGCGCTTGGCGACGGCCTCGGCGGTGTCGCCGACCAACACGCGGACGGCACGCTCGAGCGTCTCGTACTCGAGCACCGCGCCGACGACCGTGCGCAGGGAGGTGGCGCTGCCGCCGACGGCAACCGCCTGCTCGGGCTGGGTGATCTCGACGCCGGCGAAGAAGTCGTCGATGTGGTCGCGCAGCTTGCGGACCTCGGCGGACGACGGCGGGTCGTTGCGCAGGAACTCCTCCGCGAGCGCGCCTGAGCCGATCCGAAACGAGCGCACCTCGCGCACGCCCTCAGTCGTGCTGCCCAGGATGATCTCGGAGGAGCCGCCGCCGACGTCGACCACCCCGATCAACCCCTCGACCGGGTGCCCGAGGGACTTGGTGGCTCCGAGGAAGGCGAGTCTGCCCTCTTCCTCTTCGCTGAGCACCTCCACCGGGGCGCCCGCGGCGCGCTCGATCGCACGGACGACGTCGTCGCGGTTGGCGGCGTCGCGAACTGCCGCGGTGGCGACGATCCGGACCCGCTCAGCACCGAGCTCACGCGCCAGGCGCAACTGGGTCGTGACCACGTCGGCGACCTCGGCGACCTTCTCGGCCGAGATCTCGCCGCCGGGGCCGGCGTCGGCGCGGATCCGCGTGTAGGCGCGCTGCTCGAGGACCTTGCGCAGCTGGCCGTCCTGCGGCTCGGCCACGAGCACCCGCGTGGTGTTCGAGCCGATGTCGATCGCTGCGCAGAGCACCGGCCCATCCTTTCAGGGCGAACGGGCGGGCGTGGATACCCGCGCGCCGGGCTACTGCCCGCTGCTCGTCACCTCGGGGCGGGAAGCGTCGTCGAACTCGCGGAAGAGCCCGGTCACCACGTAGGCAACCTGCTCGCCGATGTCCACAGCGTTGTCGCCGATGCGCTCGAGCGCGCGGGCCACGAGGATCATCGTCATCGCCCACTCGCGGCGATCCGCGTCATCCCCGATGTCGATCGCGATCTGAAAGCACTCGCGATTGAGCGTGTCGACCAGATCGTCCTGGCGCACCAGGTCCCGAGCGAGATCCACGTCGCGGTCGGCGAAGGCGCGCTTGGCCTGCGTGACCTGCGAGCGGACCTGCAGGCCCATCGCGCTGATGTTCTCCAGCATCCGGCTGTCGGCGGGCGGGTTGCTGCCGGCGATCGGGATCATCTTCGCCACGTTCACGCACTGATCGCCCATCCGCTCCATGGACTTCATGACGTGGAGCAGCGCCGAGATCAGGCGCAGATCACCGGCCACGGGTGCCTCGCGCGCGATCAGCGTGAGCAGGCGCTGATGCACCTCCAGGTAGCGGCCGTCGAGCGCGTCGTCGCCGGCGACGACCGCCTGCGCTAGCTCCACGTCCTGGCTCTCGGCCGCCTCGAGCGTGCGATCGAGCGCATCCACGACGAGGTCGAGCCCGCCGAGCGCGTGCTCCTCGAGATCGCGCAGCTCCGCGTAGTACTCGACGCGGGTCGGCTCGCTCATGTCAACCGAACCGCCCGCTCACGTAGTCCTCGGTCGCCGGCACGGACGGGCTCGTGAAGATCGTCTCCGTCGCGTCGATCTCCACCAGCCGGCCCGGCTTGCCGGTCTCCTCGAGGTTGAAGAAGGCGGTCACGTCGCTCGCCCGCGCGGCCTGTTGCATGTTGTGCGTGACGATCACGATCGTGTAGCGCTTCTTGAGCTCGCGGATCAGGTCCTCGATCGCGAGCGTGGCGATCGGGTCGAGCGCGGAACAGGGCTCGTCCATGAGCAGGACCTCCGGCTCGACGGCAATGGCGCGCGCGATGCACAGACGCTGCTGCTGACCGCCGGAGAGCCCCGAGGCAGGCTTGTCGAGCCGGTCCTTCACCTCGTCCCACAGGTGGGCGCCGCGCAGCGAACGCTCGACGATGACGTCCTTGTCGGCCTTGCGCATGCGGCGGTTGTTGAGCGTGAGCCCCGCCGCGACGTTCTCGTAGATCGACATCGTCGGGAACGGGTTCGGGGCCTGGAAGACCATGCCGACCACCCGCCGGACCTGCACGGGATCGACTCCGTCGGCGTAGATGTTCTGCCCGTCGATGGTGATCTCGCCCTCGACGCGCGCGCCCGGCGTGAGCTCGTGCATCCGGTTCAGCGAGCGCAGGAAGGTTGTCTTCCCGCACCCGGACGAGCCGATCAGCGCGGTGACCTTGTTCGGCTCGATCGTCATGGACACGTCCTGCACCGCGTGAAAGTCCCCGTAGTAGAGGTCGACGTTGCGGGCGGTCACGGTCTTGGCCGCGCGCTCCACCTCATCCGGTTGCGCGGCGCGAGCCGGCTCAGCGATCTTGGTTTCCACAGTTACCTCCGGGGACGGCAGCGTGCCGTTATCGGTCCTCTCTCTGATCGATGTCTCGGGCATCTCCGGTTCCTTTCCTGCCCCGCTCGGGCTACCTGAGCTCGGTCCCATAGCGGCGGTAGATGACTCGGGCGATGAAGCTGAGGAGCATCACGATGAGCAGCAGGGCTAGCGCGGCGGCCCAGGCGCGATCGAACGCGGCTTCCTTCATCACCCCTGGGTTCTTGTATTCGTTGAAGGCGTAGACGGCGAGGTTCTGCATCCGGCCTTCGAACGGGTTGGCGTTCATCGAGTCGATGACGCCGGTGGTGACGAGCAGCGGAGCGGTCTCCCCGATGATC
Organism: uncultured bacterium; assembly: GCA_965652565.1. GTDB lineage: Bacteria > Actinomycetota > Thermoleophilia > Solirubrobacterales > 70-9 > RSA11. The sequence continues at coordinate 20,385 of CBFGWL010000004.1, read as the reverse complement.
CGCGCGATCGCGAGCATCACTCCCGTGACCAGCCCGGCGAGCGCCGTCGGCAGGACCACCTTCGTGATCGTTCGCCACTTGGGCGTGCCGAGCGCGTACGAGGCCTCCCGCAAGCTGTGCGGAACCACCTTCAGGACCTCCTCGGCCGACCGCACGACGATCGGGATCATCAGCACCGACAGCGCGACTGCGCCCATCACCCCGAGCCGGATGCCCGGGCCGAAGATCAGGGCGAACACGGCGAACGCGAAGAGGCCGGCGACGATCGACGGGATGCCCGTCATTACGTCCACGAAGAACGTGAGGGCGCGCTTGAGCCGGCCCTTGCCGTACTCGGTCAGATAGATCGCCGCGAGGATCCCGATCGGGACCGAGATCACGGTGGCCACGCCGGTGATCACCAGCGTGCCGACGACCGCGTGCGCCGCACCGCCGCCCTCGCCCACGACACCGCGCGCGGTCTCGGTGAAGAAGGCCGCGTCGAAGCGCGCCAGGCCACGCGAAGTGACCTCGTAGAGCAGCGAGACCAGCGGCGCCATCGCGAGCGCGAAGGCCGCGGTGATGGCGAGCGTCGCGAGCCGGTCCTTCGCGCGCCGCAGGCGCACGGTCCCCGACGTGGCAGCGAGCTGCAGAGGACGCGCGCTCATGCCGCGCCCTCCTTGGCGGCCCGTCGGGAGATCACCGCCCGGGCGGCCATGTTCACAACGAGGGTGATCGCGAAGAGGACGAGGCCGGAGGCGATCAGGGTGTTGATCGCCAGCCCGGACGACTCGGGAAAGTCGAGCGCGATGTTCGCGGCGATCGTCGACGGGTTCGCCGAGCTGATCAGGTTCAGCGTGATCACGCCCGAGACCGAGAGGATGATCGTCACGGCCATCGTCTCGCCGAGCGCGCGCCCGAGGCCGAGCATCGCGCCGCTGATCAGCGCCGAACGCCCGAACGGCAGGACGGTCATCTTGATCATCTCCCAGCGCGTGGCGCCGAGGGCGAGCGCGCCCTCCTGCAGGCGCCGCGGAGTCTGGGAGAAGACCTCGCGCGCCACCGCGGAGACGATCGGCAGGATCATCACGGCGAGCACGAGGCCCGCGACAAGCATCGTGCGCCCGGTCGCCGAGGCCGGGCCCTCGAAGAACGGGATGAAGCCGAGGTTGTCGGCCAGCCACTCGCTCACGCCGACGGAGGCGGGGCCGATCACGAAGATGCCCCACAGCCCGTAGACGATGCTCGGGATCGCCGCGAGCAGGTCGACCAGATACCCGAGCGTCAGCGCGAGGCGCCGCGGCGCGATGTGGCTGATGAAGAGCGCGACGGCCGCCGCGAGCGGCACGGCGACCACCACCGCGATCAGCGCCGCGATGACCGTGCCGAACGCGAGCGGGCCGATGTAGTCAACGAGGCTCTTGCCCTCTGGGAGCTCCGCGGCGTCCGCGGTGACGGCCGGCAGGGCCTCGGCCGTCAAGAAGACGGCGACGCCCGCGAGCACGATCAGGATCGTGAGCGCGGCGCCGGTTGAGAGGCGCGAGAAGATCGCGTCCCCCGCGCGCCTCTCGCGCCGTCGCCCGCCGGCGACGGCCACTTCCAACGCGGCTCCATCCGCCACGGCGCCAGGCCCTGCCACGCCTTTAGACCTGCCTACCTGGCGACTGGCGACTGGGGACTGGCGACCGGCCCTGGCGACCGGCCACTGGCGACCCGCCGCCGATCGCATCAACAACCGGCTGGATCTGCTCGCGCAGCGAGTCGGAGATGGGTGCCGAGCCCGCGTTCTGCGCGGCCGCGTCCTGCCCCTCCGGGCTGATCACGTAGCTCAGGAACTCGCGGACCAGATCGGCCTGCTCCCGGCTCTCGTACGCGGTGCACGCCATCTCGTAGGAGACGAGGACGATCGGGTAGGTGCCCGAGGCGTCCGTCTCGCGGTCGAGCTCGTAGGCGAAGATCGCCTCCTCCGGAGCGGTGTCCTCGGAGTTGTCGAGGATCGCCGCGGCGGCCTCCGGCGTCGGGCCGACGTACTCGTCGCCGACCTTCACCGTGGCGACGCCGAGGTCGCCCGCCTGGCTCGCGTCCGCGTAGCCGATCGCGCCCTCGCCGGCGGTGACCGCCTCGATCACGCCCGAGGTACCCTGCGCGGCCTCGCCGCCCTTGACGGGCCAGTTGCCGTCGACCTCATGCGTCCAGATGTCGGGGGCCGCCTTCGAGAGGTAGTCCACGAAGTTCTCCGTGGTGCCCGACTCGTCCGAGCGGTTGACCGGCGTGATGCGCAGGTCGGGAAGCTCGACGTCAGGGTTGTCCTCGGCGATCGCCGGGTCGTTCCAGTTCGTGATGTCCTGGTTGAAGATCCCAGCCAGCGTCTCGGGCGAGAGCTGCAGCTGCTCGACCTCCGGCAGGTTGTAGACCACCGCGATGGGCGAGATGTACACCGGGATCTGGATGAGCTCCCCGGGTGCGCAGCGGTCGGCTGCGTCCTTGAGCTCCTTGCCCTCGAGTGGCGCGTCGGTGCCGCCGAACTGAGTGCCCCCGGCGATGAACTGCTCCCGGCCCCCGCCTGAGCCCACCGGGTCGTAGGACACGGTCACGTCGGGGTGCTGGTCCTGGAAGCCGGCCATCCAGGCCTCCTTCGCGGCCTCTTGGGAGCTTGCCCCCGCACCGGCGATCTCACCCGAGAGGGCGACCTCCTCGCCGCCGTTGCCGGTGCTGCCGCTGGCGTCACTCTCCTCGTCGCCACACGCGGCGACGCCGAGCGCCAGCACTGCGCTGCTGCCGATTGCGAGCAGCCAGTTCTTGGATCTCACTCTGATCTCCTTGTCGTTCGTTGATCGAAACGCTTCTTTCGGGAGCGGGACGAGACCGCTGTGCGCGGGGCGTGCGCACTCGGTGCCCCCGAGCACGTCCGAGGCTGTCAGCGGATCGGCGGGGTGTTGTTACCGGCCCGTGGCCCGGCTGTGAAAATCGTGTGAACGGGCCGGGACGAGGGCAGGAGAAGCGCCCGGACCGGGTAAGGGGCCGGGTTTGGAGCGCTGCGCGGCTTGGGCGCCGGGCGCTACGCGCGTTCGCTTAGGCGCCGGGGGTCAGGCGCGTTCGGCCGGTGCACCCGCGAGACGTTCGGCGGGCGCGTCCTCGGCCTCGGCGGGCGCCGGAGCCTGGGCGGCGGCCGGATCGTCCGGCACCGCCTCGAAGCGGTAGCCGACGCCGAAGTGCGTGTGGATGTAGGACCACGTGGGCGAGTACTTGCGCAGCTTCGTGCGCAGCTTGCGGATGAAGACGTCTACCGAGCGGTCGCCGTGCGCCATCGAGTAGCCCCAGACGCGCTGGTAGATGTCCTCCCGCTCGAGCACCCTGCCGCCGGCCTCGGCGAGCGTGTGCAGCAGTTCGAACTCGCGGCGGGTGAGGCCGACGCTGCGGCGCCCGACGAACGCCTGGAACTGGTCCGGCCGGATCTCGACCTCGCCGGCGACGAGCGGGCCGGCGTCGGGCTGGGGGCGCGTGCGGCGCCGGCGGCGGACGACGGCTTCCGTGCGCGCCAGCACCTCCTCGGGGTGGGCGGGCTTGTTGACCCAGTCGTCCGCGCCGAGGCGCAGGCCGCGGACGCGCTGCGCGACGGTCGCCTCGCGCGAGCAGACGATCACGCCGAGGTCGGGCATCATGCCGCAGACGCGCTCGAGGAAGTCCCAGGCGAGCGAGCCGAGCATGGAGACGTCGACGACGAGCGCGTTCAGCTTCATCGCGACGAGCTCGTCGACGGGGACGGTTCCGGAGAGCACCCGGTACTCCCACCCGGCCGCCTCCAGCCGCTTGGTGAAGACGCGGACGAAGCCGCTGTCGTCGTCGATGATGGCGACGCGCCCCGCGGGCCCGTTCATCGCCTCTCCCAACCCCTGGCGACGACGTCTCGGAGTCTGCAGATCACGTTGGCCCAAGCGTAGTGCCGACGAGGGTGCCTGCGTGAGTCCGTTCACAGGCTTTTCACAACCGTTATCCGAATATTCACCGCGCGGCACGAGCCGCCGTGCAGACTGCGGCGCAGCGAGATCCTCTCTGGCGAGGCGAGAGCTTCGCCCCGGCGGCACCGTCGGCTATCTCGTGCGGCGCGCGACCTCAACCCTGCCCCGGGTCGCGCGCCCAAACTTCCTCCCTCCGTTGGGTAGCGGTCGAGCCGGCCTCGAGCCGGCTCGAGCCTTTGGGGCGGCGCGGGAGGTGGGTGGCGCTGGCGTTAGCGGCGAGCGCCTCGGCGGCGTGGCGGCGCGGCGCGTCGGGGATGGGCGGCGAAGGAGGGTGCGGCATCGGCGTAATCGCGATCTCGCAAGCACCCGGCCGCGCGAGTTCGCAGTTAAGACGACGGCATCGTCGTTAGCGCGACCTCACGGGAGCGCGGTCCACGAGTGCGCGATTTCGACGAAGGGGTCGTCGTAATCGCGCATTCGCGAGGGGCCGCCCACACGAACCCGCGATCACGTCACACAGCGCAACGAGATCACAGGTTCGGCGCGGACCCTCCCGCGAACCCGCGATCTCGTCACATAAGGGAGCGAGATCAAGGGTTCGATCGCGAAGGGAGAAACGAACCCGCGATCCCGTCACCCGCGCCCGCCCCCAGCGTGACGTTCAGCCCTCATCGCCGGAAATCGACTACGTGGGCTGAACGACCGTGCCGCCGGCCGCGCCCCGCACGACGTTCAGCCCTGGTCGTCGGTTTTCGCCTACGAGGACTGAACGTTGGGGCCGGCGCCAGCGGCTCGCGCCGGGTTCAGTCCTAGTCGCCGAATTTCGACTACGTGGGCTGAACCTCGGCGTTGGCGGGCGGCACGGCGCGCACAAGGCGCGCGCCGTGTGCCGAAACCCTCGCGAGAGACGCTGCGAACCCGCACCCCCGCAGAGCTCTCTCCCTCTTACTTGCCCTTCAACCTGGCCTCGCGCCCGCGACGGCGCCCCGGCCCCGCCGCCACGAACGCCCGCGCTACCCGGGCCCGCGCCCGCGCGGCACTCCCCGGCCTCGCCGCCACCAACACCTGTGCCACCCGGCCCCACGCGAGCGCCCGGGCCAAACCGCCCGAGTCGGCGCCCCCTAGAACGTCGCGGCTCGCGCGCCCGTCGCGATCAGGATCAGGATCCCGATGCCGATGATGATCCGGTAGACGACGAAGATGTCGTAGCTGCGAGTGCGCACGAAGCGCAGCAGTCCGGCGATCGCGAGGTAGCCCGAGATCGCGGACGCCACCACGCCCACCGCCATGGGGAGGCCGACGCCCGCGGGCAGATCCTGGGTGAGCGCGTCGTAGCCCTTCACGACCACCGCGCCGGCGGTCGCCGGCACCAGCAGCAGGAAGGACACGCGCGCGGCAGCGTCGCGAGTGAGACCGAGGAAGCGGCCGGCGGTGATCGTCACGCCCGAGCGCGAGGTACCCGGGGCCAGGGCCAGCGCCTGCGCGACGCCGATGTAGAAGCCGTGCTTCACGCTCACGCTGTCGACCTCTCGGCGCTGCGGCAGGCGATCCGCCCAGGCGAGCAGTAGGCCGAAGGCGATCAGCTGGACGGCGATCATCCAGGGCTCGCCTAGGTTGTCGTCGATCCAGTCCTCACCGAGGCCGCCCACGATCACCGCGGGGATCGTGCCGACGATGATCACCCACGCCAGGCGCGAATCGGTGTCGACGATCGCCCGCGCGCCCACGCTGCGGAAGAAGCCGCGGATCATCGCCAGCAGCTCGGCGCGGAAATACACGACTACCCCGATCAACGTGCCGAAGTGCAGCGCGACGTCGAAGATCGCGTGGAAGTCCGGGTTCTCCTGCAGGAACGTGTAGTCCTGCAACCAGGGCACGAGGGTGAGGTGCCCGGAGGACGAGATCGGCAGGAACTCGGTGAGCCCCTGGACCACGCCGAGCAGAAGCGCTTCCAGCCAGTCCACGAGCGGAGGATGGTAGTCGGCGCGGGCCTTGACGCAGTCAACGCGCGCCGTGCGCGCGCAAGCTAGAGTTCACGCCGATGAAGCGCACTCACCGCTTGGCAGTACTCGCGGGCGCCACGATCGTCGCCCTCCTGTCGTTCGCCTCCGTCGCCTTCGCGGCGGACGGCGAGGGTCTGCTCGGCCGCGCCGACGACAAGCTGATCACCTACTTCTCGTTCGGCGTCATGGCGTTCTTCGCCGCGTTCGTGATCATCGCCTCCGCGATCCAGGACCGGCTTGAGAGCCGCAAGGAGCGCGTGCGCGAAGAGATCGAGCGCCTGCGTCAGCCGTAGGCCCGAGCGTCGCGCTAGACGCCGGCGCCCTCGCCGCCCCGTCCCTCGCCGGCGGCGAATCGAGCTGCCCCGCGGACCGCTTCCGCGAGCGCATCCCGGCCGAGCCGCGCCTCGAGCGCGAGTCCTTCGTCCAGCGGCAGCCCCGCCCCCTCCAGGGCGGCGCGCCGGTCGGAGAGCATCGTCGTCTGGGGAAAGCGCGCCAGGCCCTCGGCGATCTCAAGCGCGCGCTCGAGATGCCGATCACCGGGAACCACCTCGTTGACGAGGCCCCACTCGAGCGCCTCGCGCGCCTCGACGACCCGGCCCGTGAGGATCATCTCGAGGGCGCGGCCCATTCCGACGACCCGCGGCAGGCGCTGGGTCCCACCGTCGATCAAGGGCACACCGAAGCGCCGCTCGGTAAAGCCGAGCTTGGCGTCCTCCGTCGCGATGCGCAGATCGCACCACAGCGCGAGCTCGAGCCCGCCGGCTAGACACCAGCCCGAGATCGCCGCGACCGTGGGCTTGGAAGGCGTGAGCCGGGTGAAGCCCAGCGGCCCGTCCGGGAACTCCTCGAGCCAGCCGTCGACCTCCACGCCGGTGACCGCCTCACCGGAGGCGAGCTCCGCAACCGCCTTGAGATCAGCACCCGCGCAGAAAGCCTCCGGCCCCTCGCCAGCCAAGACCAGCACGCGCGCGTCATCGTCTGCCTCGAAGCGCTCGTAGCCGTCGCGCAGGGCCCGCGCCGTCTCGGCGTCCACGGCGTTCCGCCGCTCACGCCTGGTGATGGTGAGCACGGCAGCGGCTCCCCGGCGCTCGTAGCTCACCTTGCCCATCCGCTCCCCCTACGTCCCGATCCGGAACTCGGTGAGCAACCGCTTCTCGGACTCGCCCGGCACCGAGGCGATCACCTCGACGTGGTCGGCGAGCGGCGTGCCGCGGAGCTTGGTGGCGAGCAGATCGTCGACTTGGAACACACCGGCGGAGTTGTTCATCGCGATCTCGATGCGCACGGCACGGTCCTTGCCGGCTGAGATCTCGACGCCGTCGATCGCCGCGGCCGAGATCGAATGGATGCCCACCTGCCCGGCCTCGACCGGGATGCGCGAGCGTCCCTGAGCCATATCGAGAGCATCCGCGACACGCACGACGCCCGCCTCCACGGTGTAGGGCTCGCCCCGGCGGCGATGGCCGATGATCGCGTGCAGCACCTCGGCGATCACCACGGCGCGCTCCGCGTCGTCGTAGACGTCCGCGAGCAGCTCACGCAGCTTGCGCTCGGCGAGGAACAGGCTGTACTCCTCGTGGTCGGCGCGGTGGATCGACATACCGACGTCGTGCAGGAGCGCGCCGGCGGCGACCACGACCTCCGCGTCGCGGGAGCGCATCGCGTGGTCGGAGACCATCGCGGGCTCGACTCCGGCCTTGACGAGCAGGCGCAGCAGGCGCAACGCGATGTTGAGCACGATCTGCACGTGGACCCACGAGTGGTCGGACATCCCGAGCCGCTCGGAATTGACCTGAGCCATGTGCCACCAAGCCCGGACCTCCGGGTCGGCGTTGACCGCGCCCAGGAAGGCCTCGAGGCGCCGGTTGCCCCGCGTGGGCGCGCGCACGTGCGCTGCGGCGATGGCATCCGCGGGCCGGCGGCCGCGCTCCCCTGGGCCCTTCTGCTGCCCGTCCTCCATGATCGGGGAGTCTCGCACTCCGGCGCGACGCTCGACGTGGTGATCCCCCGCGGTTAGGCTCGCGCCATGCCCGAGCTGCTCTCCATCGAGCGGCGCGACGCGGTGGCGGTCGTGACACTGTGCCGCCCGGAGAAGCGCAACGCGCTCTCGATCGAGCTGCGCGAGGAGCTCGCCGCGACGTTCACGGGACTTGCGCAAGACGATTCCGTCGGCTGCATCGTGCTGACCGGCGCCGGTACGGCCTTTTGCTCGGGCATGGACACCGACGAGTTCGGCGGCGACCGCGAGCACCGTCGGCGGCTGGTCGAGACCAGCACGGTGGCGTTCGAGGCGGTCGGCGAGTGCGCGCGTCCCGTCCTAGCGGCGGTCAACGGACCGGCGCTGGCCGGCGGCTTCGCGCTCGCACTGCTGTGCGACATGCGTCTCGCTGCGCCCAGCGCGTCCTTCGGCTACCCGGAGCTCCCGCGCGGCATCCCGCCGAGCTACGCGGCCGCACGGGCGGTGCTGCCGGCGACGGTCGCGCAGGATCTATGTCTCACGGGGCGCGTGGTCGACGCGCCCGAGGCGCAGCGCCTGGGCATCGTCCGCGAGGTCGCCGACGACGACGTCCTCGAGCGCGCCCAGGAAATCGCCCGGCGCATCGCGTCGCTGCCACGGCGCGCGATCCTCGAGACGAAGCGCCGCACCCTGCTCGAACGCAAGCACATCTGGGGCTTTCTCTTCGCGGACGAGCGCGAGACCTTCAGGCGCGCACTGCTGGGCGACGACGAGCCCGGCGGCGCCGCTGCTTGATATCCCCGGCTCAGCCGCCGAGGTAGGGCGAGACCCACTCGAGCAGCTCGGGCCAGACCCACGTCTCCCACGAGGCGGCGACGAGCAGCATCGGGATCGCAACGCCGACCGTCGCCACGGTCGCCGCGAGCAGCTCGTTCCACGCCCCGCGCCGCGAAGCGAGGGTCCACGCGGCGAGCGGCAGGAAGATGGCGGTCAGCTCAAGCAGCGCGTGCGGCGCGACCGTGAGCATGAGCAGCAGGGGCGAAATCCCGAACTGGGCGGCCAGCTGCGCACCGGTCGACCCCAGGATGTAGGCCTGGGTGACCAACGAGAACGCTGTCACGCCGACCACCCAGGCGAACGCGACCGGGCGGGCCCGCTCGTGGATCCAGCGGTTCCAGCCACTCATCCGCTCGGCCTGCATCGGCAGCGAGCTGCCCGCCATGAAGCCGGCGACGCACGCCACCGCGTGCAGCGCGAGGACCAGCCCATTGCGGCCCAGCACGTGGAAGTAGTCGTCCACCTGGACCGGAAACGAGATCCCCGGCACGAACGCCGGGGTCAGATCCGCGGTCACCACCGAGGCGACGACGAGGACCGCGGCGAGCAGGCCCGCCGCGAAACCGAGCGCGGCGGGCAGCCAGCCCCGCAGGACCGCGAGTGGGTCCCGGTTCCAGCGAACGAGGGTCGCGCGTGTGTCGCGCAACCCCTGTCGCATTGCCAGCTCGGAAGTGCTCATGGTCTTTCCATCGGCACTTCCGAGCCAGCGGCTTTAGCGAAGGGACCCTGGGCTAGCCGCCGCAGACCGGCCAGGGGCTGGAGCCCGACTGCTGGTAGAGCAGCCCGGCCCGGTAGTCCTGCTCGGCCTCGGACGCTTGGGCGGGGTTACCGCTGCCGCCCACGGACTGCCACGTGCCCATGTCGAACTGGTACTTGCCGTAGTAGCCCGCCGGGTTGACCGCGCCCGGGTCGCCGCCTGACTCACACGCCGCGATCGACTCGAGGGTGCCGCTCGGTGCGGACGAGGCAGGCACCTCGCCGCCCGCCTCGGCCGGGGCCGGCTCGCCGCCGGCCGCGGCGAGCGCCTCCATGCGGGCCTCGCGCCGCTCGGCGCGGCGGGCCTTCTCGATGCGCTCACGCAGCTGCTCGATCCCGCGGCGCAGCTCGGCGGCCGTCGCCACCCGCTGGTCGAGGACGTGCTTGCGCGGCTTCGCATCGTGCTTCGCAGCCCGCTCGAGAAGCGAGGCGTAGCGGACCTGCAGGGCGCCGATCTCGAGCGAACGATCGAACGTCCGCACCGGATGCTCGATCAGGCGCAGGGTCGGATCGCCTGGGTCCTCGTCCGCCGGCTTGGCGGCCTGCGCGGTGGTAGCGAGTGCGGCGCACGCAGCGCAGGCAGTCGCGATCAGTCGCAGATTGCGTTTCAAAGTCTTGTTACCTCCGTGGTGTTTCGCAGCCCAATCGGGCTGTAGGCGCGACGGCTCCCGGGCCTGCCGCGTGTCAGTGCTGGGCCCCGGCGTGCCTCACTGGCTTGCGCTCCTTCCGAGCGCATGCCGGGGTCGTGTCCCACTTCCGAACGTGCTGAGAGTGGCAGCGGATCAGCGAAGTGTGTGTGATGGCTGTCACACAGCTAACACTTCGCTAAAGGCTCGCGACTCGCCCGCGACTTGCTCTTGGGGTACAAAGGAGTTCGCAGACGGTTAGGGATGAGCGGTCACGACGGATATTTCGCGCCGGACTCGATGTTGCGGCGCGTGCACGGCGAGCGCGCCGTCGGCCTCCTGTACGGCCAGCGTGCCCTGGCGATCGGCGCGATCGACCCGCGGAACTTCGTCGGCACGATCCGCAACAGCCGCTACACCGACCGGCCGTTCCAGCGCCTCGCCGCCACGGCGAAGATGTTCGAGACGATCTTCTTCGGCTCGCGCGGAGAGGCCGACCGCGTCCTCGCCGCGGTGCGGCGCATGCACGAGCGGGTGCGCGGACAGCTGGATGAGGACGCCGGGCCGATCCCGGCGGGGACCCCCTACTCCGCCTTCGACCCGGAGCTCATGCTGTGGACGGTCGCGGTAAGCGCCGACTCGGCGATGTACTTCTACGAGCTGCTCGTGCGCGAGCCCACGGAGGCTGAACGCGACGAGTTCTGGCGCGACTACGTGCGCTTTGCCGAGCTCTTCGGGATGCCCGGCGAGGTCGCGCCGACGAGCTGGGCGGGGTTCCGCCGGTACTTCGACGGCAAGGTCGCGAGCTCCGACTCGTACCTCACCGAGGAGGCCCGCTACGTCGGCAAGGCCGTGATGTTCGAGATCCCCGTCCCGCCCACGCGCTGGCCCGCGATGCGCGTGCACAACCTGCTGCTGCGCGGTTCTCTGCCGCCGCGCGTGCGGGAGCTCTACCGACTCGCCTGGACGCCCGCGCACCAGGCCGCGTTCCGGTCCGCCGTCCGCGCGCACCGCGCGAGTCGCCCGCTCACGCCCAAGTGGATCCTCCGCGGGCCGAACGGCCGCAGCTACGAGCTCGTGGCCCGCACCGAGCGGGCGCGCCTCGCGCGGGGGGAAGCGATCCCCGGCGCGCTCGCCTGAGGCGGGACGCGCCGCCCGGGCCCGCGCCGCTTGACGCGCGTCCGGTTCGTGCGTCTTTCGCAACACGTGCGCCCGGCGGGCGGCGAGCTGACCACGCGCTGGGTGGTTAGTTGCGGAGGGCGGTGGTGAGGCGTTGGCGGGCTTCGGGTGCGGGCGGCAGGCCTTCGGTCGCGCCCCACACCTGCACGACGCTCGCGGCAGCCTCCATGGCGACCGCCATCGCGGGCTCGAGCCCCTCCGGCGTGCAGCCCGCGGCGAGCGCGGCGGCGAGCACCCCCGCGACGCTGTCGCCGGCCCCGGTCGCGTCCACCACGCGCGCCACCGGCACCGGTTCGATCTCGGCGATACCCGCGCTCGTGGCGAGCAGGGCGCCGCGCGCGCCGAGCGTCACCGCCGCCGCTTGCGGGCCGAGCTCGAGTAGCCCGTGCGCTGCCTCGCGCTCGCCATCGCGCCCGGCGAGCGCTGGGGCCTCGCGCTCGTTGCACTTCACGAGCGTGGCGCGGGCGACCAGCTCGCGCACGGTGGCGAGCATCACTTCCTCAGAGGGCCAGCGGTTCCGGCGCAGGTTCGGATCGCACACGACCTCCCAGCCGCGCTCCCGGGCGAGCTCGGCAGCGCCCAGCGTCACCTCGCGCTCGCGCTCCCCGATCAAGGTGTCGCTGCCGACGACGAGCACCCCGGGCTCGCCCGACAACGCGGGATCGATGTCGGCGTCGGCGTAGGCGGCCGGCCGCTCGGGATCTCCATAGAAGGCGAAGGCGGGCTCACCGTCCTCGCTCACCGCGACGAAGGCGTGCGAGGTGCCGCCCCCGGGGACGAGCACGAAGCGCTCCACGTCCACGCCCTCGGCAGCGACGCGGTCGCGCAGCCAGCGCCCCCACTCGTCGTCGCCGGCGCCCCCGAGCATCCCGACGCGCCCGCCGAAGCGCGCCGCGCAGACGGCGATGTTGACCAGCGAGCCGCCCACCCTGGGCACGAACGCGCGCGCCTCGCCCAGGCCGCTCACCGGCTCCTCGCAGACGAGATCCACGAGCGCTTCGCCTAGGCAAACGATCGGCGCCCCGGGTCGGAGTGAGGTGGTTGCCATTGGGGTAGTTCTATTGCGGGGAGATGGACACAGGCTTTCCGAGCTCGGACGCGCAGACGGATTTCACCCGTGCGCGACGCCGTGCCGTCCTGTCCCGCCTCAGCCGGCGCCTGCGTCGCCAGCCTGGCGATGTCAACGTGATCCTCCCATTCGACGAGGTCGTCTCGGCGCTGGGCAACCGGGGCGAGCGGAACCTCGGCCTACAGACGATCCCGCTCGACTCAATCGTCGGCACGGTCGATCGCACGCGTGAGTTCGACCGCAGCTTCCGGCCCACCTCGCGGCGCGTGCGCCTGCGCTGGGAGCGAATCGCCAAGGCGATGCGTCGCGGCGAGTCAATGCCACCGATCGACGTCTACCGAATCGGCGACATGCACTTCGTGCGCGACGGGCACCACCGCGTGTCCGTCGCTCGCCACCTCGGGCGCGAGCTCATCGACGCCTATGTGACGGAGATCATCACGACGGTCGGAGCGGAGAAGGACGTGCGCATCCGCGATCTGGCGATCAAGAGCCACGAGCGCCTGTTCTTCGAGCGCGTGCCGTTGCCCCCGGATCTGCGCCCGCGGGTCCGGCTCACGCGCAGCACGTGGTGGGCGAACCTGGCCGAGGCCGTGGAGGCTTGGGGATTCCGTGCGATGCAGGCCCGCGGCGAGTTCATGACCCGGGAACAGGTCGCCGAAGAGTGGTTCCGGCAGGACTTCGAGCCGGTGGTCCAGGCCCTGCGAGAGATGGAGCTGATCAGCGGCTTCACCGACGCCGAGGCGTACATGCGGGTGAGCGCCCTGCGCTACTTCCTCCTGCGAACCCACCGCTGGGACGAATCGGTGATCGAGCGCCTGCGCGAGGAGCTGCGCCGTCCGCCGGCCCCCGACGAGGACACGCTCGTCCACGTCATGCGCCGCGGCACGAAGCGCTGAACGGGGGCGGCCCGCGCGCTCGCGCGGCCGTTTGTCATCCTCGATCTTCATGAGCACCAGAGCATGGTTCGCATTCGCAGCGGTCTCCGTGCTCTGGGGAGTGCCCTACCTCTTCATCAAGGTCGCCGTTGACGACGGCGTCCCCCCGGTCTTCCTCGCCTGGATCCGCGTCGCCCTCGCGGCAGCCCTTCTCGGTGCGCTCGCCTGGCGGGCTGGGTTGTTCCCGAGCCTGCGCGGGCGCTGGCGCTGGATCGGCACCTATGCGCTCGTCGAGATCATCATCCCCTTCCCGCTGATCCCGGCCGGGGAGCAATGGGTCTCTTCGTCGCTCGCGGCGATCCTGATCGCGGCAGTGCCGCTCATCATCGCCTTGCTGGCGCTGCGCTTCGATCACACCGAGCGCGTCCAGGGAGCGCGCATGGTCGGCCTGCTCGTGGGCTTCGCGGGAGTGGTGGCGCTGGTTGGGATCGACGTCGCCGGCAACGCTGACGAGCTGCTGGGCACGGCAGCGATCCTGGTCGCGGCCGTCGGCTACGCGGCGGGCCCGATGATCCTGCGGCGTCACCTGAGCGCGCTGGATCCCCGCGTGCTGATGGCCGCCAGCCTCGCGATCGCCGCCGTCGCGCTCACCCCGGCCGCGCTCGTCGAACCGCCTTCGGCGGCCGCCCTCACGACAGAGTCCGTCATCGCGCTGATCGTGCTGGGCGTCTTCTGCACGGCCGCCGCCTTCGTCCTTTTCGGCCATCTTGTGCTCGAAGTGGGCGCCGGGAAGGCGTCGGTGATCACCTACGTCGCGCCGGTCGTCGCCGTCGGCCTCGGCGTCGCGGTGCTCGGCGAACGGCCGGGCGTCGGCGCGGTTGCCGGCCTGCTGCTGATCATCGCGGGCTCATGGCTCGCGACGGGCGGCAAGCCCCCGTCCGGGCTTTCACCCGTGCTCGGCCGGCTGCGCCGCGGCTACGGGCGCCGCGCGGCCCGCGAACCGGCGCGGATCGAAACGGCGTAGCGGTCGTTGCGCCCGCCGCGCGGGTGCGGGTGGCTCGGGCGTTTGTGGCGAGGGGCTGGTGGCCCAGGGGTTTGTAGCGGCGGAGCAGGGGCGTCCCGCGCGGGCACGGGATCGGGTTGATGGGCAAGTAAGAGGGAGAGAGGTCGCGGGGGGCGCGGGTCCGCAGAGTCTCTCGCATGGGTGTCGACACACGGCGGGAACCTTGGGTGCGCCGTGCCGCCCGGCAACCCCGACGTTCAGCCCACGTAGTCGAAAAGCGGCGCCTAGGGCTGAACGTCGCGCGAAACGCCGCCGACGGTCCCCAGGTTCAGCCCACGTGTTCGATATCCGACGACTAGGGCTGAACGTCGCGGGGAGCGCGGCCGGCGGCACGGACGTTCAGCCCACGTGGTCGAGAACCGGCGACCAGGGCTGAACGTTTGCGGGGGCGGGCGGACGGCGGGCGCGCGGGTGACGGGATCGCGGGTTCGTCTCTCCCTTCGCGATCGAACCCGTGATCTCGCTCCCTTATGTGACGAGATCGCGGGTTCGCGGGAGGGTTTGGATCGAAGCGGTGATCTTGTTGCGCTACGTGACGGGATCGCGGGTTCGTGTGGGCGCCCCCCTCGCGAAGTCGCGATTACGACGACCCCGTCGTCTCAATCGCGATCTCGTGGGCGAGCCCTCCGTGAGTTCGCGATTACGACGATGCCGTCGTTGTAACTGCGATTTCGCGCGACCGGGGCATTGCGAGTTCGCGATTACGCCGATGCCGCCCCCTCATTCGCCGCCCTTCCCCGGCGTCTGCGTCGCCGCGCACGCCCCGGCCCCGCCACCGCGGACGCAGCGCGCCGCCAACCCCCGCGCCGCTCCCCGCGCGGCAAACCAGCCCTAGCTCTCGCCGCCGCCCTTGTGGGTGAGGCTCTTGCCGCTCTCCGGGTCGAAGAAGTGGAGCTTCTCGGGGTCGAGCCAGAGCTCGGCCTCGTCGCCGCGCTTGATCGAGCTCGCGGCGTCCAGGCGGGCCACGACCTGCCCCTCGCCGGAGGTGGGGATCTCGTCGGCGCCTGAGTCGCGCGCGAGCTCCTGCAGCTCAGAGGACTGCACGCTCTCGCCCTTCGCGGTGAAGTAGGCGTACTTCTCGGAGCCCATCGACTCGATCAGGTCGATCTTCGCCTTGAAGATGAAGCCGCGGTCGCGCGCTTCGCCGGTGAGCGCCGCGTCCTCGAAGCTCTCTGGGCGGATGCCCACGATCACCGCGCCGCCACTGGGCGCCGAGCCGAGCCGCTCACGCAACTTCGGGGCAAGCGGGACGTCTCCAACCGGCAGCTTGACCACGTCGCCCTCGATGCGGCCCGTCATGAAGTTCATCGCCGGCGAGCCGATGAAGCCCGCGACGAAGAGGTTGACCGGGTCGTTGTAGAGCTCGGCCGGCGTGCCCACCTGCTGCAGGACGCCCGCGCGCATCACCGCCACGCGGTCGCCGAGCGTCATCGCCTCGGTCTGATCGTGGGTGACGTAGACGGTCGTCGTGCCCAGGTCCGATTGCAGCCTCGCCACCTCGGTGCGCATCTGCACACGCAGCTTCGCGTCGAGGTTCGAGAGTGGCTCGTCCATGAGGAACGCCGACGGGTCGCGCACGATCGCGCGGCCCATCGCCACGCGCTGCCGCTGGCCGCCGGAGAGGTTCGCCGGCTTGCGGTCGAGGTGCTGCTCGAGGTCGAGGATGCGGGCGGCCTCCTCGACCTTCTTGTTGATCTCGTCGTCGCTCACGCCCGCGAGGCGCAGCGGGAACGCCATGTTCTCGCGCACCGTCATGTGCGGGTACAGCGCGTAGTTCTGGAAGACCATCGCGATGTCGCGCTCTTTGGGCGCGAGCTCGTTCACGACCTTGTCCCCGATCTTCAGCTCGCCCTCGGTGATGTCCTCGAGGCCGGCGATCATCCGCAACGCGGTCGACTTCCCGCAGCCCGACGGGCCGACGAGGATCATGAACTCGCCGTCCTTGATCTCGAGGTTCATGTCCTTGACGGCCTCATAGCCGTCCGGGAAGCGCTTTGTGACGCCTTCGAGCTTGATCTGGGACATCTGTGCTCCTCTCTTATCCCTTAACGGCGCCCGCAGTCAGGCCGGCGACGATCCGGCGCTGGAAGATCAGGACGAAGATGATGATCGGGATCGTGACGATCACGGCCGCCGCGGCGATGCTGCCGGTCGGCTGCGTGAACTGCGACTCGCCGGTGAAGAACGCGAGCGCTGCGGGCACGGTGCGCGAGGCGTCCGACGACGTCAGCGAGATCGCGAACAGGAAGTCGTTCCAGGCGAAGATGAAGACGAGGATCGCCGCGGTGAACACCCCGGGGGCGGCGAGCGGGATGATCACCTTGCGGAACGCCTGGAACGGGGTCGCCCCATCGACCTGCGCCGCCTGCTCCAGGTCCCAGGGGATCTCGCGGAAGAAGGCCACGAGCGTGTAGATCGCGAGCGGCAGCGAGAACGTCAGGTAGGGGATGATCAGGCCCGGATAGGTGTCGTAGAGCCCGAGCGTCCGCCACATGTCGAAGAGCGGGCCGACCGTGGAGATCGGCGGGAACATCGCGATCGCCAGCGCGCCGGCGAGGATCATCGCTTTCCCCGGGAAGTTCAGCCGCGCGATGGCGTAGGCGGCGAACGATGCGAGCACGATCGAGATCACGGTCGTGATCAGCGCGATCAGGATGGAGTTGATGAGCGGCTTGATGAACGGGCTCTCGTTGATCCCGCCGTCGAAGAGGCTCTTGTAGTTGTCGAACGTGATCTCCTGCGGGAAGAAGGCCTCCCACACCGAGAGCCCCGGGCCCGTGGTGATCGTCGACGGCTCCTTGAGCGAGAGCGAGATGATCCAGATCACCGGCAGGAGAGCGACGGCAACGATGAAGATGATCCCAATGGACCACAGGGCGTATTCGCGCGTGCCGCGTTCCATTTAGGTGCCGGGCCTCCCTTGCGCCATGCGCACGCCGAACCAGCGCACGAATACGTAGGCGATGATCAACACGCACAGGAAGATCAGGACCGAAACCGCCGAGCCGAGCCCGAGGTTCAGCCTCGAGATCAGCTGGTTGTAGCCCAGGATCGACACCGACTCGGTGTCCTGCGCGCCCCGGGTCATGATGAAGATCGTGTCGAAGACGCGGAACGCATCGAGGGTGCGGAACAGCAGCGCGACCAGGATCGCCGGCTTCATCAACGGCAGCGTGATCTTCCAGAAGCGCTGCCACGCCGACGCGCCATCCACGCGCGCCGCCTCGTAAAGCCCGCGGTCGATCGTCGTCAAGCCGGCCAGCAGGAGCAACGCCATGAACGGCGTGGTCTTCCAGACCTCGGCCATGATGATCACCGCGAACGCGCTGAACCGCTCACCGAACCACGAGGCGTCGTCGGCGATCAGCGGCAGGTTGTTCACGAAGCCCGTGTCCGGGTTGAACGCGTAGAACCAGGCGAACGCCGCGACGACCGTGACGATCCCGTACGGGATGAGGACGACCGTGCGCACCAGCCCGCGCCCGAAGATCGCGCGGTACATGACGAGCGCGATCAGCATCCCCAGCACGAGCTCGATCGCGACGGTGACGACCATGATGAAGACCGTGTTGAGCAGGTCGGTCCACCACAGCTCGGAGGTCAGCACCGAGACGTAGTTGTCCAGACCGACGAAGCCGCCCTCCTCGGGGAACCGCAGGTCGACGTCCTGCAGTGACAGGACGATCGCGTAGCCGATCGGATAGGCGGTGACCAGCAGCATCGCGATCACCGCGGGCGCGCAGAGCAGCCAGCCGAGCCGGCGCTCAGAACGGGTGCGCTCGCTCACGCCCTTCTTGCGACCCATCGTGGCGCCGGCTGCCTCCACGGCTCAGAGCACCCCCTCGCGCTTCACGGCGTCGGAGACGGCCTCATACAGCTTGTCGTAGGCCGGCTTCGGATCGTCCGGATCGATGTCCTCCGGCGGGTGCAGCGAGCGCTGAATCGCCAGGGAGAGGTCGGTGTAGGCGGGCGTCGTCGGGCGCGGGCCGGCGGCGCGGATCGAGTCGGCGACGTCCTTGGCGAAGCCCGGATACGCCTTGCGCACCACCGGGTCCTTGTAGAGGGTCTCGTTCGAGGGCGGCAGGCCGTCGAGGCGGGTCGCGGTGAGCTGGCTCTCCGGGCTCGAGATGCACGCCGCCGCGTCGAACGCCTCGTCCGGGTGATCGCTGAACGCGCTCACGCCGATGTTGAAACCGCCGAGCGGGGGCCGCGCGGGCTCGCCCTCGACCACGGACGGGAACACTGCGGCGCCCATGTTCTTGGCCACCTGCGGAGCGTTCGCCTGCGCGCTCGCATAGGCGAAGGTGTAATTCAGCATGAACGGCGAGTCGCCGGCCTCAAACCCGAGGCGGGCGGTGTCCTCGTTGGAGGTGCTGATGTCACGAGCGGCCGCCGGCGAGTTCGCCAGGCGCCCGATCATCGCGAGCGCCTCGGTGGTGGGGCCCTCCTCCAGCTCGACCTCCTCGGGGCCCGCCAACACCTGCGTGCCAGCCGACTCGATCATCGCGTTCACCCACACCGTGTAGCCCTCGTAGCGGCCCGCCTGGACCTGGACGAAGCCGCCGATGCGCTCGGCCTCCTGGATCATTTCGGCCCACGTCTCAGGCGGCTCGTCGACCTGGTCGGTGCGGTACCAGAGCAACTGCGTGTTCGTGTTGAACGGCGCGCCGTAGAGCTTGCCCTCGAACGACGCGGTCTCGACCACGCTGTCGAAGACGTCCTGGGTGACCTGCTCGGCGCGCTGGCCGGTCCACTCCCGCAGCCAGCCGGCGTTCGCGAACTCGGCCGTCCAGATCACGTCCATCCCGATCAGATCGACGTTCGAGTCCTCAGCGCCCAGGCGCCGCACGAGCTGCTCGCGCTGCTGGCTCGCGTCGGTGGGGAGCAACTCGACGTTGATCGTGTACTCGCCGTTCGACTGCTCGGTGCAGCGCTGCGCGACCTCCTGAATCGTTCCGCCGGGCTGCGTCGCGACGAACCAGTTGAGCGTGACGCCGCTCCCCGATTCGGTGTCATCCGAGCCGCCGCAAGAGGCCAGAGCGAGGGCCGCGACGATGGTGGCGGCTAGGTACGACCCCGTTGAGCGATGTCTCAATGCCACGCTCCCTCTCCTCGGCCACCCTATTCCCCCACTTATCGACTTCGCAAACGAATCTTCGGGTTGAAACGAAGCACCCAGCATCGCCGGGTTGTCTTAGGATCGGCGCGTGCGCATCCTCGCGTTCAGCGATCTGCACCGCGATCTGGACACCGCCGCGCGCCTCGTCGAGGCCGCGGCCGACGCCGACGTCGTGATCGGCGCGGGCGATTTCGCGTCGCAGCATCAGGGCCTGGAGGAGACGATCCGCGCGCTCTCCCCGATCGAGACGCCCACCGTGCTGGTGCCCGGCAACAACGAGACGGACGCCGCGGTGCGCAACGCTTGCGCCGATTGGCCGGCGGCGACCGTGCTGCACGGGAGCTCCGCCACCGTCGGCGGCGTCGAGTTCTTCGGCCTGGGCGGCGGCATTCCGATCACCCCCTGGGATTGGAGCTTCGATCTGGACGAGGACGCCGCCGCGCGCGAGCTGGAGCGCTGCCCCGAGGGCGCGGTACTCGTCGTGCACTCCCCGCCGAAGGGCCACTGCGATGAGGCCGGCGGCCAGAGCCTGGGCAGCGAGGCGATCGCGCGCGCGATCGCGGAGCACCGCCCACGCCTCGCCGTGTGCGGACACATCCACGACAGCTGGGGCCAGCGCTCGCGCATCGGCGACACCGAGATCGCGAACCTCGGCCCTAAGGGCACCTTCTTCGAGCTGGAGGCCGGCTAGCCCGCGATGGGCGTTCTCAGCTGGATCCTGTTGGGGTTGTTCGCGGGCACCATCGCCCGCGCGCTCATCCCCGGGCGCACCGAGCCCGGCGGATGCATCGGCACGACGGCAGTCGGCGTGCTGGGCGCGCTGCTCGGCGGCTGGCTCGCGACCCAGCTCGACATCGGCGACGGCAAGATCGACGAATTCTTCGACCTCGAGACCTGGCTGATCGCCATCGGCGGCTCCGTGCTGCTCCTCCTCGCGTTGCGCGTGATCTCGCGGTAGGC